>NZ_JBEPPD010000014.1:0-112635 GCF_040547165.1 Pedobacter sp. UYP30
AACGTAACAACAGATAAATGGACAGCTTATAAAACGATATCGAAAGACTTTAAAATTACCCAGGAAAAAAGTATTCCCGGCAAAAACTTCAGACAAATACATACCATTATCCATCAAATAAAAACGGCCGTAAGAACCATCCAAACTCATGTGCATAAATATCATCTTCAAAAGTATTTAGACGAATATTTTTATCGCCTAAATAGGTCTATTTTTAAAGAGACAATCTTTGATAATCTATTTAAAAGAATGATAAAACATCAACATATTGGTTGGAAATCTATTGTAGTGCCTAAGTAAGTAACTCGATTAACTTATATGAAACAGCCTTATTATCAACTCGATTTTGCAGCACAACTGTGCAAATTTGTAATTAAAATAAACGATATAAAGATAATGTCGTTAAATGTAGATGGGCAAACTTCGACAGATATTCCAATTAACTCCGCCATATTTGCTAGCGGCAAGCAGAAAGTGGAGGTAATCGGTCATCCATTAGATGGAACGAAAAAAATTCATCCAGAGGCATACATTAGGTATAAAGTTGTAGAGCAAGATGTGGGTTCGGGGGATTTCATATTTATAACAGCATTCGAAAAACACCAAACACCGCCCGTACAAGAAGTTCAACCTGTAATTGGTCATGTTAGCATGTTCGAGGCAGAAGTTCCTTATGTGTTGGGAAATTGGAATTCATTGCAGCAATTGGACAAGTTAAAAACAGATATTACGCCTGTTTTAAAAAATACCTACAACAAAATTATCCAAAAAGCAAAGGGCGGTGATTATAAACCCCTGATTGCGGCAATAAAGACGGTAGAGACCAGAAATGCAAAAACGATGTATCTCGGAGAAAAAGATTTAGAGGCTCGTTTAAAAAGTATTTTGGATGATATTGTCAACGGGTTTTAAATAATGGGATTTACCAGACGGTTGTCGGACTGTCCATGGCAGCAACGGGAAACTTGTTCGGAGAAAAACTGCTTTAGTCCACGAGTTTTTACATGGATTGGGCCTGCAACACTCTTTTGGAAATGATAGCGATTTTACACTTTCTAAAGGAAAAACAGACAATATAATGGACTATCTGGATACCAGAAGGACAATATGGAAATGGCAGTGGGATATTATAAGGAAGAATACTTTGGTTAAACCAGAATAAAATATGAGAAAAATTACACTTATTTGTTTAATGTTTCTTTTTACTATGTATTCCTGTAATGGTCAACATAAGGTAGATGAAGTAAAAAAAACCTCCAGTATAAAAAAAAATATAGTTACAAAAAAAGATACTATTATGGAACGCTTTGACATAGAATATTTTAATAAACATTTAGTTGACGACGAAAGAAACTTCACTGACGAACAAGGAAATAGTATACGTCAGCTCAAAACTGCCGACGGTTTTCAAGAGGAAATTACCAACCCAAATAGTTATTTCGCTACCTCTAAATCTTTTTACAAGAATGGCAGTATAGCCGAAAAAGGAGAAATATTTCATGGCAATGGCTTTTTGAAAGGAAAATGGACAAACTACGATGAAAACGGTAACATTATAAAGGAGGTCGATTACGACTTGCCCTTTAAATATAGTTGGGAAGAAATATTGCTTCGGTTGAAAAAGAACAAAATTGATCCTTTGGACAATTTTACAACAATCAATCGGAACAATAATAATCAGCGTCCGGTATGGCACGTCAGCTGGGACACCAAAGAAGAAACACATGATGGGAAAAAGATCTTAAAAAACGTCTCCATAGATGGGATAACCGGAAAGGAATCTAAAGTAGATACGGTACATTATGACTACTAGCAAAGTTTATGGCAGAGATAGATTCCCGCCAAAGCAAAATTACAACCGCTACCGAAAGAAGCAACTAAAAACTATGAAAAAATATTTTTTGTTATTCCTCCTAGTTTCAGGATTTTATAATTTAAAGGCACAAACGGCCTGTTCTGGTTTAAATGAAATACAGTTTAATGCTCTATATACTGCTAAATCAGATCAGTGTATGGACGATTCGCTGACGTTAAAAGTATCCGCGGTCAAATTGAAACTTTTATGTACTATAGCTAAAAATAAAGGGAAACTGACAGGTTATCTGATAAAAGATAGGCAAAAAGTTAATCATGACATACCTGGTTTATACAGGTTCCATCTTCCTAAACAAACTGTAGCGCTGCTGCTAATTAGTTTTTATAAAGAAGATGGCGAATGTAAAGCCATGATTTATAACCAGGATTATTTAAAAATATTTAAACCCTGTTTTGATCTGAAAGGTATTGAACTCAGATTAGGCCAATAGGACGTTATGCAGATACAGATGATGATATTTTTTACTCTAAACTATCTTAGCAGATGTCTATAAAAGACCAAAAGCTTAAGCGGTCGATAAAACCAAACCAGCATTGATTTTAGTTAATGAAAGCAATTAGATTATAAAAATCAAACCGATGAATTTAAATTAGGTTTTTTACGCGAATTATGATAGAGCTAGTTAACCAGGCCTCAAGCCAGAACAGTACAGATGGTAGTCAAAATAGAGGTCCTGTTGTTGGTTGGAATTATTTTGGAAAAAAAAGAACCTATGCAGTACAAACTTCATGGCAATCTCCTAATGGAGAAAAAAGCATGTATTGTGAAATAGCCATGTACTGTACCAAAATGAGAGATGGCGATGCGGTTTGGGAGATATCAAAATCGAACTATTTCTTCAATAACAAAAAGTCAGAAGAGCCAATAGAACAACTTGCGCTTGCCTGTGCGGCTCCTTTGTATCCGTTCGAATTTACCACAAATATGGATGGGCATATCACTGATTTGTTGAATGGCGACAAAGTAAAGACACGTTTTGCGTCAGCCAAAAGTACACTACAGCGCGATTTTGGAGGCGAGATTGCCTCTGCTTACATTGCCGAAGTAGAATCGGCGCTAAATCAGCCCCAACAACTAAAGAAAATCGTTACAGTCGATTTATGGCTCTCTCTGTTCTTTACCGCTATTAACGGTAAATACAATAAAGACAGGACGAAGCCAATCTCGGTAGATTTTCCATTTTTTGGATTTGAAGAGCCGCTTACATTCAAAGGAATAGCGGCCTTGGGCAAGCCCAACATTGAGCAAATGACCCAAGAGATAAATGTAGAGGCGGACCTTGATTTACTAACAGCTATAGAAGGCGTTGAAATTTTGAATGGCCGTTTAGAGATTGCGTACGATATAGAGATTCCCGGTCATTGGATAAAGAATATTGATGGCCGTGCCACGATAAATACTTTAGACGGGCAACTGGAAGTCCAGATACAAGGTTATTTAATTCCAGAAGGCGAAACAACAAAGACAGCGCAAACGGAAGAAGCTACTAAAAAGGGAAACTGGTGGTCAATATTCGGAAATTAAAAAAATATGAGTGTTAAAACAGGATTTATGATATGCGCCGGTGCTATTTGCCAATGTAAATTTGGCAAAGCTCCAGCCAAGTTTAAAGTGCTTACACAAAAGAAGCATTATATTAACGATGAGGCCGGAACACAAAAATTATTGGCAACACATAAAGAATTGGGGCAGCCCTTTGAACCACCATTTTTTGGCAGTTGTGCTAAAATGAACAATAGTGCCTGCACGGTAAATGTGATCGACTGGGATGGATTTTATGAAAAATCTACGATAGAGAATGGAGGCCATCCGTTAACGGACAGTAGCAGGGCTACCTGCCCGATAGGCGCAAAAGGTTGCATAAGCATTACCTGGCATGGGCAGGTTTCCACTCCTTCTGCACCACAAATAAAAAATGCAGAACCAAATACCTTGGCACAGATAAACCCTTTGGCAAACTCCAAAAAACTTTAGAATGAAAAATAAGTTGACCCTGTTTCTGATCTGTTCCACGGCAATAATTGCATCCTGCCAGAACAAGGAAGAAAAATTAAAAAGCAAACAAATGCAAGAAAAATTTGAATGGAGTCCAGGAGCGGGCGCAGATCCGTTATATCCTATGGAAATTTACAGATGCGGTTTTGTTTATGCCGATGGAGACGGTGTAAGCCCTGCTGCCAAAGCACTATTAGGTGGAGTATGGGGGACTGAAAACGGTTCGTCAGTTGTGGGCGACCGCGAGAAACCAGTTCCCGTAGAGCTACAGATAAGTTGGCTCTCTTATACGGAGAACAAATTTTACAGAGGCCACTTTAAATTGCCTTATGATAAGATGTTAAAGTTGTTTCAACAAGGAATTAAAACTTTTGATTTTGAAGAGGGAAAAGGGATGGTGCCAAATAGATATGAATATGACGACATTGTGGCCGGTTTGGCACCAGGTGGCGTGGTGGTGGTCTGGGTTGAGGGTGCAGGTTCTACCATTGATGTTGGTCGTTTCCAAGTAGACGAAACCAAAATTGATATGATGGATTTTGCTCCTGATGCTTGGACGCATGACCAGAACAAATATGTGGAGGGTATGATGGGATATGAAAAGGCTGCTGTCGCTAACTTGGCGAAAAACCGTATTCCCCTTGGTTTATGGGACAGGTATCGAGAACGTTTCAACCAACGCCCAATTATTAAATTTGACCAATCCCACCCAGTAGAAACTGGGGCGATATATTTAGGATATTTTAACGGTGAGGCCGAAGTGAACTATGATGAAAAATATCAAAAAAATTACTTTAAGCCTCGGGCTCGTGTTAAAATAATGAACCTAGGATGGACAGATACCTATGCGGGCAAATCCCAAGATTACGCATTGCATATTAATTTTGACGAGCGTGAGATGTTCAAAGCATATAAAGAAGCTTATGGAAATAAACCTGAACAAGAGGGGCAACTTGTAGTAGAAATAAATCGGGGTAACGACCGATACAAGGTGTATCTAAAGGTTGGAGATAAAAAAATAGAGATGTTAAAACACCAGGGAGAAATAATGTTTGATAACAGAAATAAATAGGTTATGGGTTTAGCAAAAATAGAGCGCAATGAGGAACAGGTTTCTACTCCTTCTGCACCACAAATAAAAAATGCAGAACCAAATACCTTGGCACAGATAAACCCTTTGGCAAACTCCAAAAAACTTTAGAATGAAAAATAAGTTGACCCTGTTTCTGATCTGTTCCACGGCAATAATTGCATCGTGCCAAAACAAAGAAGAAAAATTAAAAAGCAAACAAATGCAAGCAAAATTTGAATGGACTCCGGGAATAGGCGCAGCGCCCTTATACCCAATGGAAATGTACAGATGTAATTATATCTACGCAGATGGAAATGGTGTAAGCCCCGCACCACCCAATCTTACTTATGGTGTATGGGGAGAGGAAAATGGCACTTCATTAGTAGGCGACCTTGAAAAACCTATTCCGGTATCGCTACAGATCAGTTGGCTTTCATATACAGAGAATAAATTTTACGGAGGACATTTTAAATTACCTTATGATAAAATGTTGAAACTTTTCCAACATGGATATCAAATGTTGGTAAAAGACGATGACGGCACTAAACATTTAATTAAAGACAACTATAATGCTATTACGGCTGGCTTGGCACCTGGTGGTGTTGTTGTGGTTTGGCTTATCGGTGCAGATTTTACAACTGAGGTTGGCCGTTTTCAAGCGGAAGAAACCAAAATAGACATGAAAGATTTCGCTCCAGACGCTTGGACCCATGACCAGAATAAATACGTAAAGGGCATGATAGGATATGAAAAAGCCGCTGTAGATAACCTTGAGAAAAACGGTATTCCCTTTGGACTTTGGGATAGGTACCGAGAACGCTTTAACCAACGACCCATAGTTAAATTTGATCAAACAAAAAATGTAGCGTTGGATAATATGGAAATAAAGTATTATAACGGGGAAAAGGAAATCATCAACTCAGAGAAATGGCAAAAGAATGAATTTAAAGAACGCGCACGAGTTAAAAAAATGGGAATTGGATGGAATGGGATGTTAGGCAACAAACCGCAATATTATATTTTGGATATCAATTTTGATGAGGCCGAGATGTTTAGGGGATATAAAGAAGCTTATGGAGATAACCCAGAACAAGAAGGGCAGCTTGTGGTAGAGATAAATCGAGGCGGTGACCGTTATAAGGTATATTTACAGGTTGGGGATAGAAAAATAGAGTTGATAAAAAAGCAAGGAGAAATTGAGCTGTATAATATTAAATAGATAATCATGGGTTTAGCAAAAATAGAAAACGGTAAAGGAGAATTGCGAGTTAATAGCCACCTACCGCCTAATGTTACTATTGCTGTCTTCTTCGATGGCACGGGAAACAATATGTACAACACCGATGCAAGAGAAGCGGCTGAGAAAGCAAAAATAAAAACAAATTATGCTGCGGATAGTAGTTATTTGAATGCCTATTCTAACGTAACTAGATTATTTAAAAATTATAGTCAGAACGATTTTACTTATAGTTTTTACATTGAAGGAATTGGGACGATTGCTGGGGGTAAAGATGATAAAATGGACGGTACAGGCTTGGGCAGAAAAGAGCACGGCATTCCCAAACGTGTTGCAGATGCATGCAAAATGATTATCGGTCAAATAAAAAATATACGTCGAACGGATGGAGAAAGAATTATTGGCAAGCTTACCGTAGATGTTTTTGGTTTTAGCCGTGGTGCTGCAGCGGCAAGGCATTTTATTTATGAGATTACAAGACCTGCACACAGCGCGCGCAGAAATGAAGTTAGTGGAGGGGGTACGTATGTTGGCACGCAGGCCTACACGTATTATACCGACGATTATCACAATCCCACTTCGTTTGCAGAATTCCCGATACGAGGTTATCTAGGGGCTTACTGCATCGAACCAAAGTTAAAAATAAACCACTTAGATGTTCGATTTGTCGGCCTCTTTGATACCGTTGCCTCCTACTCGGAAAATATTTTGCTTTCTGAAGTGCTCGGTACAAAGCCTCGTGACACTCCAAGGCCGTTTAAACATGACACATTCGAACTTAAGCTAGATGCGATTAGATTGGCCCGCCGAGTAGTACAGTTGTCTGCTAGCGATGAGCATCGGGCAAATTTCCCGCTGACAGATATAAATAGCGCGGGTAATAAAGGAACGAGCTTAAGTCTGCCTGGCGTACATAGTGATGTTGGCGGCTGCTATGAAAATACTGGCCAGCCAGACCATATTGGAAGATTGATGCAAGTGGATGGCGTTAGCACCGATTTGATTGGCAGTACCATAAACAAGGTTAAATCTATGATGCATGATAAAATTGATGAGCAGATTAATTGGCTATCGCAACAGGGTTGGTTTCATAAAACAGAACTCAGCAAGCATACCGGCTACGGCGGCGGGCCGCTATCAACGCAGCATTATTTGTCTGGAAATAGACCCCACATCATCAAGAGCTACAGTTTTATTCCGCTATATATTATGTGCAGATTTGCGATGGAAGTTGATTCTACCAATAAAATTCCTTTTGACTTAAAGAAGCTTTCATCAAACTCCTATCCATTACAAGCCTACAGCCAAGGTGGTTTAGATTTGCTAAAACGAATGGAAGTCAGGCTATTTAATTATGCTTTTAATGGCGGAGAACCAGTTAAATTACACCTTAAAACGCCAAAGTTTGAGGCGCCACAGCAGCAGCACTCGTCATCTGCAGTTAAAGTTGATAACACGTATGTTAAAAAGGCAATGGTTGTCCCTATATTAAATATTACGCCAGAGGACTTAGATTTGCTTGAACTTAGGCACAGCTTTTTACACTTTAGTGCCAAATACGACAGGTCGGCGGGAATTATTATACCCAATTATCCTAGATTGATAGATGGTAAAAGGAAGCGGTTAGTGTTGAATGGATAGAATATTTAGCATGATTTTTTAGTTGTTAGGCAGGACAGCAATAAGCACTTTCGATAGATATGTCGGCTTAACTGAAAAACTTCTATACTTTTAGATATGGTTATTCTAGGCATGCGACAACAATGTCTTATGAAATTTAGAAATTTATAATTATCTTCCAAGTCGCCCTCGTGTCTAACTATACTTTCGAGTTGACGATAAAGTGGCCAAGCGCCGGCACCGGCGATCGCGGAAGCAATAGAGGCTATTTCGCAATCCCAGAAATTGGCGACCAGATTATGGTTGCCTTTGAGGAAGGAAACGTTGCGCGGCCAGTGGTGATTGGCAGCGTTTACCACGAAGCTTAATTTTAAGAACATGCAGATTAATGTGGAAGAGAACATAAGGGGTTAAAAGTGATTAGAAGCCCAAATAACCAAACCGCCTTTAACATTTTAGAAATAACTCCGACTCAAAAACTGTAAAGTATCTAAGAAGCAGTTATCTTTATCGTAAATATTATTTAACCAAATAAAAAGTAATGGAAAATAAAAGTGCTCCCAAAAAAGATTTGTTTGATGAAAACCACGGATTTATTGCGATGGAAAAATGGCCTGCAGTATTGCGTTGGATTCTAGTGTTACCAGTTGCGCTTCTTATTTTTCTGCTCGTAAATGGCTTAAGCAATTGGGCACTTAAAATTACTAGCGCCGATTGGTTTCTCTATACTGTTTCGTTTATTTTTCACACTATTGCTACAGCTTGTTTTATATATTATGGAGCTGCAACAGCGCCGAAATACAGGAAAATAGTGATGATAGTGTTATCGCTAATTATGGTAGCCAGTGCAATTGTCATTTTTACATTGCCTCAAGAAAATTATAACACTTCAGATTTAAGTATGACTTTAAAGACAATCAACATTGTAAGTGTTATTTTGGGTATTGCTATGGTATTTTTTGGATGGATGCAAAAAGCTAAATCAGATTCAAAATCAGGCACTATCGAGTCAGTCGACTTATAAGAATTTGTAAGCGCTTGAAGTGATGAATTTTTTTGATTATTATTACCAAGTAAAGTCCTAGTTAGGCAGTTCTAATTTATATATTTCTGCAACGGTAACTGGTTATTTCTAATTGGTTCAGCCTTATCCTTAAACAAAAAACATCCGAAGGTTTTAACTCTTCGGATGTTTTACGATTTTGCTTTTCAACTTTTGAATTCAATTGTCATGTTGAGCCTGTCGAAACACTCATCAAAAGTTCTTCGACAAGCTCAGAATGACATAGTTTATTTTTTATAATATTTAAAATCTTTACCTATAAAGCGTGCGTTTTCGCCCAATTCTTCTTCAATACGCAAAAGCTGATTGTATTTTGCAATCCTATCAGAACGAGAAGCCGAACCAGTTTTAATTTGTCCACAGTTTAACGCAACCGCTAAATCTGCAATGGTAGTATCTTCGGTTTCACCACTTCTATGGCTCATTACAGTAGTGTAGCCATTTGTTTGGGCCAAAGTAACTGCGTTAATGGTTTCTGTTAACGAACCAATTTGATTTACCTTAACCAAAATAGAATTAGCAATTTTTTCGTCTATACCTCTTTGCAAACGCGTTACATTGGTTACAAATAAATCATCACCAACCAACTGGATTTTATCGCCAATCTTTTCTGTTAATACTTTCCAGCCTTTCCAATCGTCTTCATCCATACCATCTTCTATAGAAATAATTGGATATTTTGCCGCTAAATCTGCAAGGTATTGTGCCTGCTCTTCGCTGCTGCGAATTGCACCTTTAGAACCTTCAAATTTGGTGTAATCATATTTGCCGTGTACGTAAAACTCTGCCGAAGCACAATCTAAAGCCAAACAAATATCTTTACCTGGTTTGTATCCCGCTTTTTCAATTGCTTTAAGTACAGTTTCTATCGCATCTTCTGTGCCATCAAATTTAGGTGCAAAACCACCTTCATCGCCAACTGCAGTAGATAAACCTCTATCGTGTAAAATTTTCTTCAACGTATGGAAAACTTCTGTTCCCCAACGCAATGCTTCAGAAAATGAAGATGCACCAACTGGCATAATCATAAATTCTTGGAAAGCAATCGGCGCATCAGAGTGCGAACCACCGTTAATGATGTTCATCATCGGTATAGGCAACGTATTTGCATTTACACCACCAATATATCTGTAAAGTGGTTGCAAACTTTCTTGTGCAGCAGCTTTTGCAGCGGCCAATGAAACGCCCAAAATGGCATTTGCACCTAGTTTTCCTTTGTTTTCACTGCCATCTAAGGCAATCATAATTTTGTCTATTTCATTTTGCTCAAACACGTCTATGCCTTGCAAAGCCTTGCTAATTTTGGTGTTAACATTTTCAATAGCTTTAAGTACGCCTTTGCCCAAGTAAACTTTTTTGTCGCCATCGCGCAGTTCTACTGCCTCGTGTTTGCCTGTAGATGCGCCACTTGGCACAGCTGCCCGGCCCATGGCACCAGCCTCTGTTACTACTTCTACTTCTACTGTTGGGTTGCCGCGACTATCTAAAATCTGGCGTGCATGCACATTAATTATCGAACTCATTTTTTCTTTCTTTTTTAATTTTTTTACTTAGTGTATAAAGTACAATTACTAAGTTAAAACCAAAGTTAACATATTTTTTAAAATTATTGCATTTCGCAAACTTTATGCATTTTCCTAGACGATTTAAGATTATCGGGCTACATATAAAAGAAAAGTGGTATCCGTTTATGTTAGAGGATATAATTTGGGCGTTCCCCCGGAGAAAAACCGGGGGAACTCTCCTGAATCAAAATCGAGACAGGCAACTTTGAGGCTTCGCTTCTCTGCGGTGCCGAAAAAAGAATCGGCACTGAACCCCTAATGTCCTCAACGGGCTTGGCGTAAAGCCCTAAACTCCACGAATAGGATATAATCCTTTCGCTATATCTACCTTAAACTGGGCTTTAGTAGTAAACGGAAATAGAATTAAGGGAATCATCAGCTTTATCATCATTTGTTTTGGTTTGAGCATATTGTATCAACGTCGTTATGCTCTAACCGGATTAAGTGAACTGACATTTTGTGTTTATAAAATTTGCTAATATTTAGTTGTTAGAAGATATTAAAAAATCAAAGTATAAGTTATAAATTATAATTTTACAATTCGTTATTTCCACGCATCCAAAATTTATATTAATAGTTTAAATTTTATTAAAAACATGTCTTTAGCCGATTTTATCAAAAAAACTTCTGCTGCTTTTTTAACCATTATAACCATATTTTTTGCTCAGCAGGTGTCGGCGCAACAAAAAAGGAAATCGCTAGTAGTTAAAAAAGTTGAGTTACTCGAGGATTCTAAAGTGCCCTTATTAGTTGCAAAAATTGAAACCTATAATTTTAAAATTGATAGGGATAATTTTCTGTTACAACGTAGCTACGATGTTTCTAGCATAGAAAAGGAGGTTCCTGCTATTATAGAAAAAGTGAACCGCTTTAAATTCCGGTTTGAAAAAAGCGGGGGTCACATGAATTTGCAGAGTTTAAACAGCTCTGTAATTATGCTGGGTGAGGTTTCAGATAATTTAGGCAAATATAAGTTTTTGGTTGATGGTTACCGTGAGCAACTTGCAAAAAGTAATGAAGATTTACAAAAGATATTAAGAGATAAAGAATTAAATGTAGATGTAGAGGATTCTATACTTAAAGATCAACTGCAAGATGTTTTAGAGGAGGGAAGGAATTTAGCTGTTTCACAAAAAAATACTCTGGCTAAAATAATGCTTCTAAGTAGTCACATCTCAGTAGCGTTATTGCAGACGAGAGATCTTTCCTCAGACATGGTGTACTTATCTATCTCTAAGAAGGTAAACATGTGGTCGCAAGAGCAAAGACCATTATTTAAGACCAAAGCAAGTGAGTATGAATACTCTTTTTCAGAAACAGCCGCTAACGCATTGCAGCGGTCAAACAGAATTCTGGTTATTTTTTTAAGCAGCAAAATCTCGATATTCGTTCTGGGAATTTTTATTTTCGGTTTACTGACCATTTGGATGATGTCGAACATGCGACGGATCAAAAAATCCGAAAATGCAGAAGCCATTTTGTCGCAGGTTAATTTTTTACGACGAGGGGTTTTTGTCAGTTCACTTTTCGCATTCTTTACCTATATCCCATTCTTTTTTGCAAATCCTACCATGTCGCTTCTGCATACGTTCGAAGTTTTCCGAACGGCCACATTATGCTTCTTACTCGTGCCTTTCTTAACTCGGGAAGCAAGGGTAATGTGGTTTTCTATGGTTCTTTTGTGGGTTTTTTATGCTTTAGATGATATTTTATTAGACTCTTCTTTTGGAGAAAGGTGGGCGCTGTTTATTGCGGGTATTTTTCTTTTTATTCTATGCGTTGAGATTATCCGAAAGAGAACTAGGCTATTTGTTGGTGTAGAATCCTCCGCAGCTATCAAAGCCCTGGCCATCTTTGTAATTTTGCAAGTAGGTTTGTCGTTGCTGTTCAACTTAACAGGGAGATTATCGCTGGCTAAGATTTTTGGGGTAAGTGCTATACAATGTTTAATGTTGGGCATAACTTTAAAGGTGTTTTGCACTATGGTTTTAGAATCAATTTACTTGCAAACAGAGGCCTATCAATCGAGTAGATTTTCAGATTTTATTAATTACAAAGAATTACAGTATCGTCTTCAGCGCTATTTATGGGTGATTGCATCGGTAGTTTTTGCAGTATCTTTTATCAGGAACATTACCTACTATGATTTATTGATAACAGCCAGTTCAAATTTTTTTTACCACATCCGAAGCATAGGGAGTTACAAGTTTACACTTGCGAGCATCGCTATATTTATTTGCGTGATTTGGCTCTCATCAATCATTTCGGGCTTTATTAGCTTTTTCTTTGGTCATGAAAATGCAGGTGCTGGTGGCAAAAGAAATAGTTTAAACTCTATGATGCTATTAATTCGTTTAGCTATTTGGACGGTTGGTTTTTTAATAGCGGTGGCCGCGGCGGGTATACCGATTGATAAACTTTCGATCATGCTTGGCGCTTTAGGGGTTGGTATTGGTTTCGGTTTACAAAACATTGTGAACAACTTGGTTTCGGGCGTTATTATTGCTTTTGAGCGGCCAATACAGGTTGGCGATCAGATTGAAATTGGTAACAAATCTGGCATCGTTAAAGAAATTGGCGTTCGATCTAGTAAAATTCATAGTTCAGAAGGCTCAGACATTATTGTGCCTAATGGAGATTTGTTATCTCAGCACCTAATCAACTGGACCATGCAAGATAGAAGTAAGCGTGTGGAGTTTACTATCGGTGTTCCTTACAGTACGGATATAAACAATGCGCGCAAGTTAATTGCAGATAAATTGGCGAAGAATGAAAACATTCTTCCAATGCCGAAACCTGTAATCATTCTTCAAGATTTTGGCGAATTCGCCATCAGCATTAGAACCTTATTGTGGGTTGCAGATTTATCTATTGCAGGAGAGGTACGGACAGAAGCGATGAACGATGTTAAAACGGTACTAAGCGACGCTGGGATTAACCTCCAGATTAGAGCAGTGAACGACAAAAGTAGCGATATTTAAGGTTGTAGTATCCTGAGGTGCTACCCATTATGTTTTGGCAGCCAAAAAAAAATACATAGAGGTGCAGTGGTATTTGTCGGAGTATATTTTAATTGGTTATACATTTAAATTTGGTAGAAATCATAAATCCTAATGATTTGAATTATCTGTATTAAAAAATGAGTGCATTATCAGTTTTTTTTCAGGGAATCTTTTCTAAATCCAAAAATCAATTCATCAAAGTATTCGTTGTTTTTAAAAATCGTAGCATTTAGTTTTGCTTCCAAAACGAAGCCTGCCTTTTTTAAGGCACTTTGCGATGCCAGGTTAACTTGGGTGGTACGGGCAAAAACCCTATCGATGTCGAACGCCTCAAAACCATAAACTAACATTTCTTCTATGGCTCCGGTGGCAATTCCTTTTCCCCAAAAGGATTCTCCAATCCAATAGCCTAGCTCTGCGCTTTTGGCATAAATGTCTGCTAGCGGATGGATACCAATTGAGCCAATCACATCGCGATCGATTTCTATCGCCATAACTTGCAAGGGGTTGTGGCTCAAGGCCCATGTTATAAAGATCTCGGCATCTTTTTTTGTGTAGGGAAACGGAAACTTATTGGTTAAGTTTTTCGAAATGTTGTAATTGTTGGCGTATTTTGCCAACGCATCAGCATCTCTAGGTTCAAAAGGGCGAAGGGTAATTTGCATCTAGCGAGATTTGGCGATTTTTATTTTAAGTAACATTTTGGAGTTAGGAACGTCTGATTATAAATATTTTTATGTTGCAGATAAGTCACTTTGAAAAATCTTATTTTAACCATCTTGTTTTAAAGATAGACAATATCGAGCTTCCTGAAGGTGTCTTTTGGATAAAAGGGAAAAATGGGTCTGGGAAAAGTACGTTGTTGAAATCTATTGCGGGTATCCAATCTTTTAAAGGAGATATATCGATAGACGATATTTTTTTGAAAAAGAGCGATGTGGCATACAGAAGACTTGTAAATTTCGCTGATGCAGAACCTTTATTTCCAGAATTTTTAACAGGAGTTGAAATGCTAACACTTTTTGTAAAGGCCAAAGGAGCTACTCGAGCCCAAGCTTCGGAACTTGTTAGTGAAATGAAAATGGAGAGTTATATACATAATCCATTAAACTCATATTCTAGTGGCATGTTAAAAAAATTGTCAATACTTCTAGCTTTTATCGGACAGCCAAAACTAATATTGTTGGACGAGCCGCTAAATACACTTGACTTAGATTCTTTACAGTTGTTGTACAAATGGATTACGGAAAAATTTGAAAAGGAAAACATCAGTTTTCTTTTGTCTTCTCACCAGCCGTTGGACAGTGGCGAGCTACCAAACCTTAAGCAAATTGAAGTTATTGATAAACAAATCACATTAAACTTCTAATGTTTTTTAAACTAAACCCTGCTCTAAAAAAAATATTCATTGGTGGATTTTTCCGTACACACGGAGGGATGTTACTCTTTATTTTTATTGTGTTTGTGAGTTATTGCTTGTTAATCAATACATTGGGTGTAGTTTCTGCTGATCAAATTGACTTTTGGCAATTTTTTTTCAGTATAAGTTTGGTTAGCAATCCAATAATCATGACGATTTATCTTGTGGGTAGCTGTTTGTATATTTACAAAAGCCTGAAATACTTATTAGATCAGCTCGCTTTACCTCAGCATGTTTTTTTAAAGTATAGCTTTAATTCATTGAGCAAAGGGCAACAGTTTAGGAGCTGGTTTGCCGTGCAAGCTTATATTTTTCTTCCGCTCTTTTTCTACACGCTCTATGCGGTAACTATAGGAATTGTTTTTAAATACTATTTAATTTCTATTTTGATATTGTTGTTTCAACTACTTCTCGTTTTAATAAGCGCTTATATCTGTCTCAAAGAAAGTAATAATCCAATAGTTAACGATGAATCCAACTGGTTAACTCGGTTGATAAAAAAATGGATTAAACCTGTATTTTTTCTTTATACTTTTCAGGTATTTAATGAGTCTAAGTTAGCTTTCATACTAACGAAACTGTTGTCTTATGTGTTGATTTCTAGCGTGTTTGTTGTTTTTGGAGATTTAAAAGATAATTTTAAACTTTTAATGCTGATCACGTCTTGCATTATTATTGCACATGCAACTCTTATCTATCAGGAGCGACTTTTTAACCGACGATATTTGTCGTTTCTTGCAAATTTTGCCTTTTCTAAAGAAAAGATGTTTTTTGGTTTTTGCTTAAACTTTTTTGTCTTATTATTGCCCGAAATGTGCTGGTTACTTACCGATTTTGATATTTTGATGGCAGTGAATTTAATCTTATTTTCTTTTTCTATAATTCTGTTGTTCCGAAGTTTACTGTTATTAAATGCAATACAGATTAAGGGATTTTTATTATTGATTTTTTGTCTTTTTTTTGCTTTTTACTTCCTCATTCTTTTCGGCTTCGGTTTAGTTCTTATTCCGCTAAATATCATTTTTGCATGGTTGTTGTTTAAGAATAATTATTTGAATGAAGGATTGTTGGTTTAAACCATCACTTCAGTTCATCCAAAACCTTATAGATTTTCTGCCTTATACTGCCTCCGCTATAATTATTGATGTTTATTACCACCACATATTTATTTCCCGTAGCGTCAGTATGGTAACCGGCAAACGCCGATACATCATTTATAGTTCCGCTTTTTAACTTCATTCCATTGTATTCGGGTATCGCTTTATAATAATCAGGAAACCAAGTTTCTTTTTGGATTTGATAAAGTACGCTAGCCATGGCCATGGTTGTAATGCGGTTGCCTGGCGAGAGTCCGCTGCCATCTATAATATTTAAAGCAGATTTGTCTATGCCCTTATTGGCCCAATAATTAATTTCAAAAGCTGCTCCGTTCGACGTGGTTACCTCTTTTCCTTCCTTTTGGGCGATGGTTTTCAGTAGTGTTTCGCCATACAAATTGATGCTCTTTTTTAAAAACCAATACACCATTTCGCTAAGCGTTGGCGAACTAATGGTAGCTAGTTTTTTGGTGGCGTTTGGAATGGACTGATTATCGGCCATCATCAATCTTGCCGTGGTAGCTGATTTATTTGTGGCAATGCCTAAACGTTTTAAAGTATCTTGAAGACGAAAAGCACAATCGAATGCGGGATCTGGTAATGCTGCAGAAATACCAGATTTATTTATGCCCATGCCCCAACTGCCGCGTAGGTAGGCTGTATTTCTGTAAGGTGGAAGAAATGCATAAGCATTATCTCCACTTCCGCGACTACCAGTTTTTAATTCGTTTACCATTTGCAAGTAAGGCATTTCTGGTACAGTTTTTAAAATAGTTACCTCATCATCGGTACTGCTTCCTGGTTTTAATTTTATGTCGAATTGGTTTTCTCTCCATGTTAATCCGCTGGTGCCGGCGCCATAATAGTTTCCTATGTCCTGCCAAATCCAACCTTCGGGTGTTCTTTGTGTACCGAAAACGCTATCATCACCGATAATAGCGCCGTTTATTTTTTTAATTCCAGATGCTTTGATGGCGTTTACCCATATAGTCAATACGGCATTTTCGGTATTGGCATACCTCCAAGAACCCAAGGTGGGGTCGCCACTGCCAACAATAATCAAGTTGCCGTTTAAAGTTCCGTCTGTCAAGATGTTTCCACTATAGCTTAACGTGGTTTGGTATTGAAAGTCTTTCCCCAATACGGTAAATGCTGTTGCTGCGGTAATGGTTTTTAGCGTAGAGGCCGTGGCTAAACCAATTTGTTCATTGTGTGCATACAAAGTTTTTCCAGTATTAGCATCTAATACGCAAAGCGATGCGACTGCATGTTTTGTTTGGTCATCATTTAATAATTTGTCGAAAGCATTAGATATGTTTTCTATCCTGTTTTGAGCTTTGGAACTCAGAGCTGCAAAGAAAAATAGGGAGATTATGGTAATTTTCTTCATTGGTTACATTTTTTAATTGATGCCTCTTCCTAGGTTCGTGTCTCCACGAACCTAGGAAGAGGCATAATTGCATAAATTTTTAATCTTGTTTTTTCCAAGTCTTGTTAACTTGGAAATTAAAATAGCTGTTTTTTGGTTATTTGTAAAAGAAACTGCTATAATTTTTTTTATTAATGATATGTGTCTTTTTTACGGTATAGTTGTGCAAAAAAGTTGATGGAAATTTCACTTTTTTATTTTCGCTCCATTTTATTTCAATGGCATTTAAATCGCCATCAATTTCTTCTATTAAATCAATTTCCTGTTGCTGAAAACTTCGCCAAAAATAATATTTTGCAAATTTTCTGTTATTGTTGCTCGCCTTGATATGTTCGGATATAATGTAGTTTTCGAAAAGTTGGCCAGTATCTTGCCTTAAATTTAGCGGACTAAAATTCTGAATAATTGCGTTTCGCATTCCTGTATCGTAAAAATAAATTTTCTTACTTTTTTTAATCTCATTACGTAGGTTTTTGCTATAAGCACTTAATCTAAATACAACAAAACATTGTTCTAGCAAATCAATATAGCGTTCTACCGTTTGTTTATCGGCGCCAATTATTTGTCCCAGTTCTTGATACGAAATTTCATTTCCAATTTGTAATGCTAAAGCCTGTACCAGTTTTTCTAATTGTAAGGGTTTGCGTATGCCGGCAAGCGATAAAATATCTTTAAATAAATAACTATCGCTTAAATTTAATAACAGTTCTTTTTCTTCTCCGGGATAATTTATTGCATCAGGATAACTGCCATAAATTAATCTTTTTTCTAAAGCCTGCTCTTCGGCAAGTAAATTAGTGTGTTGCACCAGTTCTGCAATAGAAAATGGATAAAGGTTATACTCGAACTTTCTGCCGGTTAAAGATTCTTTCACACCTGTTGCTAAATCTAAAGTGGATGATCCTGTAACCAATAGTTGTATATCGGGCATATTATCAACTATGAGTTTAAGTGTTAAACCAATATTTTTTACCCGCTGAGCTTCATCAATAAGTATAATTTTATTATTGCCGATTATAGATTTTAAACGTTCTGTTCCTGCATTCTCGAGTGTGGCCCGCGCTTCGGCCTCATCGCAATTTAAAGAAAGGTATGGCAACTCTGTTTTTTTGATGAGCTGTTTCAGTAATGTTGATTTACCAACCTGCCTCGCACCTGTAATAATAACCGCTTTTCCTTTAAAAAACTTCGATTCGATATAAGATTGTAGCGTTCTAGTAATCATTTTGCCGATTATTTATACAAATAAAGATAACATTTTATCTTGATAATCTCTAATTTATATATAATATTTCGATTATAATCTCTAATTTACATATAATATTTAGATTTTAATCTCTAATCTATATATGATATTTAGATTATTGCATAAAAAAAGTGATGTGTTTGTTGCACATCACTTTAAACTATAACGTAATACTTATTACTTAAAACTCACTTACACTAGCTCTTTTTGCACCAAATATTCTGCAATTTGTACTGCGTTGGTTGCTGCACCTTTTCTCAAATTATCTGCAACAATCCAAAGATTTAGTGTTTTTGGTTGTGATTCGTCTCTTCTTATTCTTCCTACAAAAACTTCATCCTTTTCGTGTGCATCTTTTGGCATCGGATATTTTAAGTTAGCCACATCATCGATTACGATAATTCCAGGTGCATTTTCTAAGGTGCTACGAACTTCTGCTAAATCAAAATCGTTTTCAAATTCTATGTTAACCGACTCTGAGTGGCCGCCTACTACAGGGATACGAACCGTGGTGGCGGTTATCCTGATGGTATCGTCGCTCATAATCTTGTTCGTTTCTTTGATCATCTTAATCTCTTCTTTGGTGTAACCATTCTCGGTAAACACATCAATATGAGGTAAAACGTTCATGTCAATTTGATACGGATACGCCATAGGCCCATCTATGCCCTTGCGTTCGTTCATCATCTGCTCTACCGCTTTTACCCCTGTTCCGGTAACAGATTGGTAGGTAGATACCACCACGCGTTTAATTTTATATTTATCGTGCAAAGGCTTAAGCACTACCACCATTTGTATGGTAGAGCAATTTGGGTTTGCAATAATCTTACTATCTACAGAAAGCTCGTGTGCATTTACTTCTGGCACAATAAGTTTAATTAGCGGATCCATTCTCCATGCCGAAGAATTATCAATTACGGTAGTGCCTGCTTCTTTAAAACGTGGAGCATGTTCTAAAGAAGTAGAACCGCCTGCAGAAAATAAAGCAATATCTGGCCGCATACTTATGGCAGTATCTATGCTCACTATCGGAAACTTTTTTCCCTTAAAGGTAATTTCCTTGCCTACACTTTTTTCTGAAGCGACCGGAATTAATTCTGTCAGCGGAAAATTTCTTTCTTCCAATACTTTTAACATTACAGTGCCTACCAAACCTGTGGCACCTACAACTGCGACTTTCATTTTAATTAATTATATTTATAAAATACTCTTTAGTAACGCCAAATATGCTAAAAATTACGCTCTTTTTGCTACTTCTGTTTTCTAAAGTTTGTTTTTCGCAGGTTATAGATAATTTTAACGACGGGAATTTTACCCAAAATCCAACTTGGCAAGGCAACCACGATTCTTTTTTGATTAACAACGCTGGGCAATTGCAGAGCAACGGTAAAAAGCTGAAGTCGCAAAGCATTTATCTTTCTACAGCAAACAGCCTCTGCCTAAATGCAAGTTGGGAATTTTTAGTTCAACTCAATTTCGACCCAACTTCCACCAACTTTACTCGAATTTATCTGGTTTCAGATGAAGCAAATTTAACAGGTAGTTTAAAAGGATATTTCGTTCAGGTTGGGGAAAAGGGTGCGATGGATGCTTTTTACCTTTATCGCCAAACGGGTAAGACTACGAAAAAAATAATTATTGGTGCGCCGAAAGCGAGACCAAACGCAGGTATAGTAAAAGCTAAGATTAAGGTAACACGAGATTTAAACGGGAACTGGAGCTTGTTTACAGATGTACTTGGAGGCGCTGGTTATACCTTAGAAGGCTCAATATTGGATAAAACATTTGTGCAAACTTCTTACTTTGGGGTTTTTTGTAAATATGCCACGGCATCAAGATTTAGCCAATATATTTTTGATGATTTTTCTGTCGAAGATTTAACGCCAGACCTTATTCCGCCAGAGTTAAAAAGTGTAACAGTATTGGATTCTCTACACCTTCAAGTCGTTTTTTCCGAACCTTTGGATACTTCGACAGCTTTGCTACCCAATAATTACAGTTTAAATAATCAAGTGGGCCATCCTGTTTCGGTTCAATCTACTGCAAATACAGCTGCTTACGTTTTGAGTTTTTCAAACCCGCTGCCAAGTGGAAAATATGTGCTGGCCGTTAAAAATATAAAAGATAAGAAGGGAAATCAAATTGCAGATGGAGCGTCGAAATCTTTTTTTTACATCAGAAATTATGAAGTGAAAAGGGGAGATGTGGTGATCAACGAAATTTTTGCAAACCCCTCAAATAGCCCTGGTTTACCAACGAAGGAATTTGTAGAGCTATGGAATACCAGCGACGAATATCTGCTTACCGCAGGATGGAAATATAGCGATTTGACTTCAACTTACACCTTTAAGGCAGACACCATTGCGCCTGGTGATTATTTGATTTTATGCGCCAGAGCAGACACGTCTTTATATAAGCCCTTTGGTAAAACAATTGGTTTGTCTCCCTGGCCAAGCTTAAATAATGCTGGCGATATATTAACATTAGTAAATGCCAAAGGCGATGAAATTAACAAAGTTGCCTATAGCGACATTTGGTACAAAGACGAAGCAAAAAGGAGGGGCGGATACAGTTTAGAACTAATCGATCCAAAGAATGTGTGTACAGGAATTCAGAATTGGGCGGCTAGTTCAGATGCATCGGGCGGAACGCCTGGCAGACAAAATTCAATTTATCGCGCCCAAATTAGTAGTGAAATACCGAAGTTGTTGACTGCCAATGTAGTGGATAGTGTGACTGTAGAAATCGCGTTTTCGAAAGCAGTAGATAGTGCTTCGGCTTCAAAATTAATTAACTATCAAATCAACAACGGCGTTGGCAATCCTGTTGAAATTAGGTTTTCTTCGGCGATGTTTGATAAAGCAGTGATTGTTTTTGGTAAACCTTTACTTCGTGGTAAGGAAAACACGCTGAGCTTGAGCAATGTAATGGATTGTGCAGGAAACTTGATTAATCCAAATGCCAATTCAGCGAAACTTTTTATCGCGAAAGCCATCATGCAGAATGATTTGTTAATTTCGGAGCTACTTTTTAACCCGAAATTAAACGGGGTTGATTTTGTAGAGATTTACAACAATACAAACGATGTATTGGATTTAAAGGAATTGCAATTGGCTAATGCTGATGCAAATGGTAATCCTGCAAGCATCAAAAAGGTTTCTTCAATATCGGTTTTAATTGAGCCAGGTAGTTATTGGGTTTTTACCACAAATTCTGAAAACATCACGCAAAGTTATGTGGCAGAAAATCCTACGCATTTTGTGCAGATGGCTACATTGCCTGCTTTTAACAACGATAAAGGTACCGTCATTCTGTTAAGCAACGGAAGGTTAATTGACAGGTTTGATTACACAGAAAAGATGCACAATCCATTAATTAAAAATTCAGATGGTGTTTCTTTAGAGCGGATTTCTTTTGCTGAGCCAACAAACACAGTTGGTAATTTTATTTCTGCGGCTAGCAGCGTAGGTTTCGCGACGCCAACGTATAAAAATTCGGTATCGAAACGTGGCGATGAGGTTTATGTAACCTTGTTATCTAAAACATTTTCTCCAGACGGAGACGGCTTTGAAGACCTGCTCCAACTCGATTATCAGTTTGCCGAAGGCGAAAAATTTGCTACGGTAAATGTGTATTCTGATCGGGGTATTTTGATTAAGCGATTGCTTAAAAACCAAACCATATCAACCAAAGGAAGTTTAACATGGGACGGCCTTGCAGACAGTGGCATAAAAGCAAATGTTGGTATTTACGTGGTACTTTTCGATGTGTTTGATTTAAGTGGGAAGACCAGGCGGTTTAAGAAAACATGCGTATTGGCTACAAAACTCAACTAAACATCGCAAATTAAGATAGCCTCTTTTAGCGAAGCCAGTTTGTATAACCGGCTTCGCACTGTGTAATCAATTCGTTGCTAACTCAACAGATTCTTTTTTATGTAGTCGCAACTTGTTTTAATGGAGGCTATTGGATCTGGATAGTAATTGTTTTCGTGTTCTACAAAAAAGTGTTTCATACCAGATAACTTCGCTTCAGCAAAAATTGATTTAAAATCTATAGAACCGTTGCCAACTTCTGTGTTTTGCTCGGGATGTTGCTTATCCATGTCTTTAACATGCCACATTACAAACCTGCCTGGGTTTTCTTTTATTAAAGTAATAGGATCTTTACCACCACGAACTACCCAATAAATGTCCATTTCGAAATTAACCAAATTCTTATCGCTTTCCTTTAATAAAATTTGATAGCCTGTGGTGTCTCCAACGGCTTTAAATTCAGAATTATGATTGTGATAGGCAAATTTTAACCCTTCGCCCTTGGCAATTTCTGCCACCTTTGTAAAATTCTCTGCCAGCTTTTTATAGCCATCAGCACCCTCTCCAACACTCGCAGAAGCGATGGTAAAATAATCGCTCCCAACGGCCAAAGCTGCCTGCATATCTGCTTTTAAATTATCAGTTTTGCCAGTTTTATCAAACTCCTCCATGCCATAATGGCCGCTCGGAGCGGTTAGCCCGTTATCGGCAAGAAGTTTTTTGAAATCTTTGGGCGCATATCCAAAGAATTTCCCTCCGTTAAGGCCAAATGTCTCTACTTCTTTATAGCCCGCTTTTGCTATTTGTTTAATTACCTCTGCTGGGTTTTTTGGAAGTAAATCTCGCAAGGTATAAAGTTGCAGGCCTACTTTTTTGTTTACTTTATTAAAGGCTAAAGATGGTGCAATGATGGCTGCACCAACAATAAAACTTGCTTGTTTTACAAAAGATCTTCTTGACGTCATGATAATTAATTAAATTAATGCTTTTTTGATGTAATCGCAACTTGTTCTGATTGAATCTAGTTCATTTGGGTAGTAATTGTTTTCTTGTTCGACAAAAAAATGTTCCATACCGGCCAATTTAGCTTGAGCAAATATTGGCTTAAAATCTATTCTGCCGCTGCCCACTTCTGTGTTAAGATTTGGGTTCTTTTTATCCATATCTTTTATATGCCACATTTTAAACCTTCCGGGATGTTCTTTGAATAGTTGCATCGGTATTTTGCCAGCCCTAGCCACCCAATACAAATCCATTTCAAAATCTACCAGATTTTTGTCGGTCTCTTTTAACAAAGTCTCATAACCATTGGTATCGCCCATGGCAATAAACTCAAAATTATGATTGTGATAGGCCAATTTTAATCCGGTCTTTTTGCACATTTCTGCCGCCTTGTTTAATTTATCGGCAATTTTTTTATAATCGTCTATACTTGTTCTTAATGATGGATCTAACCAAGGAAATGTTAAATACTCGCCCTTCAAAATTCCTGCTGCTTCTATTGCAGCAATCAACTCATCTGTGTTTCCATCTACCATATAACTGCCCAACCCATAGTGGCCGCTTGTGGCGGTAAGTCCATTGTCGTCTAATAATTTTTTAAAATCGTTTGGCGAGAGGCCCCAAAACTTATCTTTTATAGAAAAGCCATAAGTTTCTACAAGGCCGTAGCCTGCTTTTGCAACTTGTTCTATAATAAGCTTTACATTGCCGCCAATTGTATCGCGCAGGCTGTAAAGTTGTAATCCTACTTTTTTTGCTTCTGCATTGCAAGCAAAAGAGGGTAGTAACAAAGCTGCAGTAGCAGCCATGCTACTAGAAATGATAAAGTTTCTTCTAGTGATCATTTTAGAGTTGGTGGTTGAGGTTTATTGGATAGACTAATTATTTGAATTCTAATTTGCTTTCTGCGTTCGCAAGATTTACTTGTTCGTTAGGCTTATTTTTATCTTTAAAAAAGACGATAAAAAGGAATGCAATTACGGCCGCGATAGAAGCTGGAATAATCCAAATGCTAAACCAGTTATGTCCTTCTGGTGTTACATATTTGTTTACTATTACTCCAGAAACTAAGGAGCCGATAAGCATCCCTACGCCATACGTTGCTAAAGTTATAAAACCTTGCGCCGCGCTTTTAAAGCGTTCTCCAGCAAGCCTATCGGTATAGATTTGGCCGGTAACAAAGAAAAAGTCATAACAAATGCCGTGAAGCACAATTCCGCCAATAAGCATCCAATAATTGCTACCGATATCTCCATAAGCAAAAAATAAATAGCGAATTACCCAAGCAACCATACCGATGGCCAGCATTTTCTTAACACCCAATCTGACGAAGAACAACGGCATTAAGATCATAAATAAAAGCTCTGACATTTGGCCAAGAGACTGAACTCCAGCTGCACCTTTTACACCTACTTCGTTTAAAAAAGGATTTGTAAAATTGTAGTAAAATGCCAAGGGAATACAGATTAGAATAGAGGCAACAAAAAACAACAAATACGATTTGTTTTTTAAAAGTCCTATAGCATCTAATCCAATAATATCTCCAAAACTGGTTTTTTCTCCTTTTTTTACAGGAGGAGTATTCGGTAACGCGAAACTTAGCAAACCCAAAACAATGGAAGCAACGGCAGCGGTTTTGAAAGTCATAATTAAATTGCCGCTTTGTTCCCAGTTCAACCATCCTATGGCCAGACCTGCAACAATCCACCCCAACGTTCCAAACACCCTAATTGGTGGAAACTCTTTTTCTGGGTTTTTCATCTGCTTAAACGAGATGGAGTTTACGAGTGCCAAGGTTGGCATATACGCAATCATATAGCCTAAAATGAAGGGGAAAAAAGTATCGAAATTTAACGCGGTACTTGCGAACCACAATAAAGCTCCACCACAAAGATGTAGAACGCCCAACACTTTTTGTGCGGAGAAAAACCGATCGGCAATAAGCCCAACAATAAAAGGTGCTATAATAGCGCCCAAAGACTGCGTACTATAGGCAGATCCAATTTGTACATCGTTAGAGGCTAGGCTTTTCCCCAAATAAGTGCCCATTGTTACGAACCATGCTCCCCAGATAAAAAATTCTAGGAACATCATGCTCGACAGTTTAAATCTTGTATTAAAATTCATTTGGTTAGAATGTTGATTTTTGGTTATGATTTAAAATAGGAGGTGTGCTTATAAACCAGAGATAACGAGCACACCTCCAGTAATTATTACAGCTCTTTTATAGAAATGTTTTTAAACCACATTTCGCCACCGTGATCTTGCAAAGCAATTTTACCTTTGTGGAATGTTCCCCAGTTTGGCCAAGTTGCAAACTTGCTGCCTGCAACTAGTTTATTCCAACTATCATCCCACATGGTGGTTTTTACAATTTGTACACCGTTTAGAAAGAAAGTTAAATTTCCGTTATCGCTAATAATTCTAGCTTTATTCCATTCGCCTACTGGTTTAACAGGTTCTGATGAACTGGATAGCATGTCATATAAGTCGCCCGCGCGATGTTTCGGGTTTTTTCCATCTTCATGGCCGTCATTATCAATTACTTGCATTTCTATCCCAGTAGAATAAGTTGCCTGATATTTTGGTTCCTCATGTACATAAAAGATAAGCCCGCTGTTAGAACCCGGCGCTACTTTCCAATCGTAGTTTAAATCGAAGTTGCTATACTCTTTATCGGTTACCAAATCGCCACCACCATCTTTTACGGTAGGATCAAGATGAAATACTCCATCGTTAACAGTCCAAGCGGCACCTACGCCTGTTTTGTTGTACGTATGCCAACCCTTTATGGTCTTGCCTTTAGAGAGTTGTTGGTAACCTTTTTGAGCGCAAGATGATAGCGCAACGGCCGCGCATAAAAGCACGGCATAACTAAATTTTTTCATTTATTTTAAAGTAAGAGCCGAAAGCTTTTTGTGTTCGGCGATTTAATTAGAATTATTTACGGTTTTTTTACTAAACTTTTAAATCGTCCCATCCGTTTCTATAGGTACGTTTTACAAATTGGTTTGCTTCGTCAAAGTTGGTAATTTTCATATTTTTATTATCCCAGAGCATCTTTTTATACCTGCCAGGATAACTTGTGTTATTGCCATTTTTTACCTGAATATCAAAACTTCTGATGGCCAAATTTGCCATAAGTAATGCCTCTGTCAAAGGCCCAGCAATTTCGAAAGGCGAGCTAACGTTTTGCTTTCCATATCCGGCAATAGCCGCCTCTACCCATTGTGCATAATGGCCATCTGCGCCACCTTTAACTCTAGCATATTTTTCTGGAACGTGGATGTCTTTGTTTCTGCTTAAAGGCAATAATTTTGGGTTTGCGCTATAGGTTTCGCACATCATTTTACCTTTTGTGCCGATAAATAATGTTCCATTTCCGCCATCGCCAAAAGTTTCATCTGCCTCTAGTTCTTCAGGGCGTTGCGGTTGTATACCGCCATCCATCCAATGCAATTCTACATCACTGGCATTACGTTCAGTTTTTGGAAATTTTAAAGTTACATGACTAGATGGAGGGCAACTTTCTGGGAAATATCCTCTTTTAAATTCATCTACATAAACAGAGCCAACGCTAGCTTCTACTTCTGTTGCATATTTTAATCCTAGCACGCTGAAAGGGGCTTCAATTAAATGGCAACCCATGTCTCCAAGGGCACCTGTTCCATAATCCCACCATCCGCGCCAATTAAAAGGCACAAGTTTATTTACATAATCTTTTTGCGGAGCAGTGCCCAACCATAAATCCCAATCTAATTCTTTTGGAATTGATTCTGCTTTACTAGGCCAAGGAATGCCTTGCGGCCAAACTGGTCTATCGGTCCAAGCGTAAATAGTGTGCACATCGCCGATTAAGCCAGCTTCTACCCATTCTCTCATTTGCCGAGGCCCGTCATTAGATGCACCTTGATTACCCATTTGGGTAACAACCTTATATTTTGCTGCAGCATTTGTTAATACCCGCGCTTCGTAAAGATCATGTGTTAGCGGCTTTTGCACATACACATGTTTACCTAATTGCATAGCACCTAGGGCTATAATTGCGTGGTTATGATCTGGTGTTGAAACAGAAACGGCATCGAAATTTTTATGTTCCTTATCCATCATCTCGCGCCAATCTTTGTAGTATTTTGCTTTCGGGAAAGCTTTTCTGCTCGGCGCTGATCTGCGGTCGTCTACATCGCATAGAAAAGCTATATCGGCCTTGCCACTTTTTGCGAAGTTTGCGATGTCGCTTTCTCCTTTTCCACCAACGCCAACTCCGGCAACGAGAAGCCTGTCACTAGGTGCTAAGAAACCCGGGCCACCCAATACGTGCCGTGGCACAATCATAAATGCTGCGGCTGCAATGGCGCTTGTTTTTAAAAAGTCGCGTCGGTTACTCGCGTTTTTTATTTCTTTATCTTTTTTCATGTTAGTTAGGGTAATTTTATTTTTTTAACGACAATATATATTGTACCATTAATTTTGCATCTGCTTTAGCAAGACTAGGGTGAGGACTCATTGGAACCTCTCCCCAAACACCAGCGCCACCACTAATAATTTTTGCTACCAAATGGTCTATATTAGCTGCGGTTGGCGCATATTTTTTTGCTACGTCCACGTAGGCTGGTCCAACTATTTTTGTTTGTTCGTTATGGCAGGCCAAACAATCTGATTTGGCTAAAAGCTTTCCCCCCGCAGTTATTTGAGCGGGCGTTCCAGCTTCTGTATTTTCTTTTTTTACAGCAGCCTGCTCTGGTTTTGCATCAGGCTGTGTTGCGCTAGCAGCCTCCATAGATGGTTTTTCGAGATTTACTTTCTGTGTATCTGGTTTTACTTGCTCTGTTGGTTGTGAAGTTACCACATTGTCAACTTTTGTTACAGAATCGGTAGATTGCTCGGGTGTTCTGCTCGAAGTACAATAGGAACCCATCAAAATAATGGCAGCACCTAAGGTTAGAATTGTTTTTTTCATGGCTTATTTTTAATGTGTATGTCTTTTAAATTCCAAGTATTTTATTGTTAAAGTTGGCATCGCTACCTGCTGAGGCAAAATCATCAAAAGCTTTATCTGTTACTTTAATGATGTGGTTTTTGATAAATTCTGCTCCTTCTCTCGCTCCATCTTCTTGATTTTTTATACAGCATTCCCATTCCATAACTGCCCATCCTGGAAAATTATATTGAGCCAATTTACTAAAAATTGTTTTAAAGTCTACTTGTCCATCGCCTGGCGAGCGATATCTGCCAGCTCTATTTAGCCAGCTTTGATACCCGCCAAATGTTCCTTGCTTTCCCGTTGGATTAAATTCTGCATCTTTAACATGAAAGGCTTTGATTCTTTCGTGATAAAAATCAATATATTGTATGTAGTCTAATTGTTGAAGTACAAAGTGAGAAGGATCATACAGCAAACACGCCCTTGGATGGTTGTTTACGGCGGCCAAAAACATCTCATAAGTTTCGCCATCAAATAAATCCTCTCCTGGGTGAATTTCGTAGCAAACGTCTACACCGCAATTATCAAATTCATTTAAAATAGGCATCCATCGTTTTGCAAGCTCTTTAAAACCTTGCTCTACCAAACCCTGTGGGCGCTGTGGCCAGGGATGAAAATATTGCCAAAGAAGTGAACCACTAAAAGTTGCATGTGCTGTTAGTCCCAAATTTTGAGATGCTTTTGCTGCATACTTTAATTGTTGAACAGCCCATTTGGTGCGTTCTGTAGGGTTATTGTGGAATTGTTTAGGCGCAAAGGCGTCAAAAAGATCATTATAAGCTGGGTGGACTGCAACAAGTTGCCCTTGTAAATGGGTAGAAAGTTCGGTAATTTCTAGCCCGTAGCTGGCTATTTTCCCCTTTAGTTCGTCAGCATAGGTTTTGCTCTCTGCAGCTTTCTGCAGGTCTATAAATCTGCTGTCGGTTGTTGGCATTTGTATGCCCTTAAACCCTAATCCTTGTGCCCAAGCGCAAATGTTGTCTAGCGAATTAAAAGGAGGCTCGTCACTTATAAATTGAGCCAAAAAAACCGCTGGCCCTTTAATAGTTGTCATGTTTTTATAATTTATTGTCTGACCATTTTTTATCTGAGTTGCTAGAATTTACCACATTTTCTATAAATGCCATTCCTCTAACGCCATCTTTCGAAGTTGGGAAATCTAGCATTTCTGCTGTAGGTTGTTCGCCGTTAAGTTTTGCATCCAACGTTTGTGCAAAGTTTCTATAGATATTGGCAAAGGCTTCAAGATATCCTTCGGGGTGGCCTCCAGGAGTACGCGCGTTGTGTTTTGCAAAACTACCTAAATAGTTATTTCCTGCACGATAAATTTGTGCAGGTTGATCTGTCCATTTAACAATGAGGGTGTTCGGCTCCATTTGATGCCATTCTAATCCTCCTTTTTCGCCGTACACTTTTATTTTTAAAGCGTTCTCTTCGCCAGCAGCAATTTGTGAGGCAATTAATACGCCATTACTTCCGTTATCGAACTTTAATAAAACATTTCCATCGTCATCTATTGCTCTACCGGGTACAACAATATTTAGATCGGCGCATATTTTCGTTATTTCTAGGCCAGTAATGTATTCGGCCAAATGGGCGGCATGAGTGCCAATATCGCCCATAGAGCCACTTTTTCCAGACTTACTCGGGTCTGTACGCCAAGCAGCCTGTGCATTTCCTTCACGTTCTGAAAGAGAACTTAACCAGCCTTGTGGATATTCTACAATCACTTTTCTTATTTCCCCCAGTTCGCCGGCTTTTACCATTTGTTTGGCTTGTTTAACCATTGGATAGCCAGAATAGGTATGTGTTAAGCAAAGTGTAAGTCCGGTTTCTTCTACTTTTTTATGTAATTGTTTTGCCTCATCTAAGGTAATGGTCATAGGTTTTTCTATCACCACATTAAATCCATGATCTAAAGCCAACATAGCAGGTTCAAAGTGCGCAAAGTTTGGGGTAACTATGGTTACGAAATCTATTCGCTTGTCGGCTGGCATTTTACTCTCTTTATCAAAAAGCTCGTTATAGTTTCCGTAAATTCGGTCATCGCTTAAAAAAAGTGATCTACCAGATTCTAGTCCAATTTCCGGGTCAACACTAAAGGCTCCACAACAAAGCTCAACTAAACCATCCATGTTCGCAGCGATACGATGGACAGCCCCTATAAAGGCATCTTTCCCACCACCGATCATTCCCATTCTTATTTTTCTTTTCATATTTCTACAACGTGTTTTAGCTCTTACATTTTTTTTTCTTCTAAAAAAAAAATAAATTCAAGCGGTAATAGTCATGGATTTACTTCTTTATCGATTAACCTCAGATTTTTCAATTCGAACGTTTTCTTTTTTTTGGTAAAATAGAACCGTTCGGTTAAAGAAAATAATTTTATGTTTAAGAACTGGTACTTGGTTACCTCTATTTGAGACGTAATATTAGATAAAATTTTGCAGATATGCTGTAAACCTAACGGAAATCATTTATTGTAATGTATTTATTACGGATTTTTATTTTTCCAATACCAATCGATTTTATTTTAAAATATGAGTTGCTTGCTAAAATAATCAGTCTATTTAGGTTTTTTCGAAAAACACTACAAAATCAAACTTCCATCATATTGGTTATACCGTGTTTTTTTACCTTTGCCTAAATCTATCGTATATTATGAAAGAGAAAATAGTAGTTTTGGGGTCAAATGGGCAAATTGGTACTGAATTGGTTTCTATGCTTAGAAAAATTTATTCTGTAGACGCAGTGGTGGCGTGTGATATCAGGCGACCAGACTACGACATAAAGAATTCTGGGCCTTTTGAATTTGTGAATGTGTTGGATAAAGAAATGCTTTTAAATATTTTTAATAAGCATAAACCTACCCAAGTGTATTTATTAGCAGCACTATTGTCTGCCACAGGCGAGCAAAATCCTAAGCTTGCTTGGGATTTAAACATGAATGGCTTGCTGAATGTATTAGATTTTGCGTTACAATTTAAAACAGCAAAGTTTTACTGGCCCAGTTCCATAGCGGTGTTTGGCCCTCATTCTCCTAAGGATGTTACGCCGCAGTACTGCATTATGGATCCTAACACCGTTTATGGTACCAGTAAGCTAGCAGGCGAACGGTGGTGCGAGTACTATTACCTTAAATATGGTTTAGACATCCGGAGCATCAGATACCCAGGATTAATTAGTTGGAGGGCTGCGCCTGGTGGCGGTACAACCGATTATGCGATACATATTTTTCACGACGCATTGAAAAAGGCTGGGTATGAGTCGTTTTTATCGGCAGAAACTGAGTTGCCTATGATGTATATGGACGATGCAATTCGAGGTACCATCGAATTGATGGATGCACCTGCTTCGCAAATTTCTGTAAGAAGCAGCTATAATTTTGCTGGGATAAGTTTTACACCTGTAGAATTGGCCACGGAAATTAAAAAGCATATTCCTAATTTTGAACTTACTTTTTCTAAAGGCGACCCCCGACAGCAGATTGCCGGTGGTTGGCCAAAATCTATCGATGATAGCATTGCTAGAGAAGATTGGGGATGGAAACCCGAATTTGATTTAGCTAAAATAACAGCAGATATGCTTAATAATTTGAAAAGGTAAGCATTTATAGGTCTGAAGTAAGGTGCCAGACCTGTTTTGAAGCAAGAATTTATAAAGAATATTTAATTATGGGAAGAGCATTTGAGTTTAGAAAAGAAAGAAAATTTAAACGTTGGGCAAAAATGGCGGTACAATTTACCCGTATAGGTAAAGATATTGTTATGGCTGTTAAAGATGCTGGCCCATCGCCCGATACGAACAGCCGGTTGCGTACCGCTATACAAAACGCAAAGGCCGTTAACATGCCAAAAGATAGGGTAGATGCAGCTATAAAACGCGCATCGGATAAATCGATGGCCAATTATGAAGAGTATGTGTACGAAGGGTATGCCGCTCATGGTGTGGCTGTGTTAATCGAGACGGCAACAGATAATACCAATCGTACCGTTGCAAATGTGCGCAGCTATTTTAACAAAACAAACGGAACTTTGGGAAAAACAGGGTCTTTAGATTTTGTTTTTAACAGGAAATCTGTTTTTAGATTTAACCCAAGTGAAAAAATTGATTTAGAAGAGTTGGAGTTTGAACTTATTGACGCTGGATTGGAGGAGCTTTATGTAGAGGCAGATGAGGATGGGAACGATGTGGTGGTGGCGCAGGGCGCTTTCGAAAATTTTGGCCCTTTGTACAATGCAATCGAAGAGAAAGGCATTGAACTTAAGAGCTCCAAATTAGAACGAATTCCGCTTTCATTTCAAGAAGTTGACGAAGAGCAAGCAGTAGATGTTTTAAAATTGATAGATAAATTAGAAGAAGACGATGATGTGCAAGCGGTTTATCATAACATGGCAGAATAGCTCCAACATTATTCAATTAGCAAATCTTAAAGCCCGGCGTTAACTCGGGCTTTTTAGAGCCTGTTTAAATTTGGATAAATAAAAATTGCTATAGCCAACTCGGTGGGATCGGCCTAGCAACTGTTTGGAGGAAAAAACGCCTAAAGCCGCTTGCAGAGAACTACCGGGTTACTCGTACGAAGAGGATTCGCAGCCGCGTGCGGGGAAAGAGCAAGGGAAAGGCCTCGAATCATCGATATTAAACAGCTCGGCGAATTTTTACCCAAAGAGGTGCCAGGCTTGACTTTTTGCTACTTTTTTGTCAAGAAAAAAGTAGGACTCCCGTCCGGATAGGACAGCGTTGAGTAATGCGGAGGTCGATTTCGGCAAGATTTAAGCCCGAATAGAAAAATGAAATAGGGTGCAATTATCTTCAAAATTAACAACTTGCAAAAAAAAAGTAAGTGATAGCTTTTCTAAGTCTTTTTAGTCAGAAGTCTCAGATAAGCAATAAAACTGTAAAATTTAAACAGGCTCTTATTTGAATCTATATTTTAATCAAGGCGTGCTTAATTCCATAAACAACTAAGCCTGTTCTAGATTTTACGCTTAATTTAGAGAATAGAGATTCACGGTAGTTATCTACCGTTCTTGGGCTCACAAACATCATGTCTGCAATTTCTTTGTAAGTTAATTCAGAGCTGCAATGTTGTAAAAAAGTCAGCTCTTTTTCGGTTAATGTTGGTCTAAAATTTTCGTCTTTTAGGGCCGCGAATAGTCTGCCCGAAACTAATTCGTTAATGAAAAACTTTTTCTCGTGTATGGTTTTTATGGCATGAAACAAATCGTTGGGTGTAGAATGCTTAAGCATATAGCCACCTGCTCCGGCCTTCAACATTTTAATAATGGCTTCCTCGTCTTCGTGCATGCTTAATGCCAATACGCCAATGTTTGGGTAATTGTCTTTAACCCAAGTGGTTGCTGCGTAACCGTCTGTTATTGGCATATTTATATCCATCAAAACCAAATGAACGTCTGTTTGCTTTGGTAATTTTTCCTGCAAATCTTGTCCATTTGTAGCTTGGAAGATAATTTCAATGTCGTCAAACTCATCTAAAAGGGTTGCTAAACCAGATCTAAACAGCGTATGGTCATCTACAATTGCAATTTTTATTTTTTCTTCGCTCATTTATGGATAAGGAATTTCTATCAAAATTTTGGTTCCATTATTTTTTCCCGAATTTATGATAATTTTTCCGGCTATTAGCTCTATCCGTCTTTCAATGGAATTTAAACCCATGCCTGTCTTTTGGGCTTTGGCGGCGCTAATATCAAAACCAATACCGTCTTCTACCACTGCTAAATAAAAAATACCGTTTTCTATGCGAGTGGTAATATCAATGGTTTTTGCGTGGGCGTGTTTGATAATGTTGTTGATGATTTCTTGAAACAACCGCAAGATGATTAAATCTTTTTCTGGTGAGGGAACTTCTATTTCGTCTATGTTGTTTTTTACAACTAAGTTAAATACCCCTGTTTTAGAGAGCAACGCAATTTCTTGGTCGATGATGTTCACCAGCCCCTTTTGTGCAATCTGCTCGCCATGAAGTTGTTTTGCTAAAGACCTAAGATCTTTTATCGTTTTGCTAAGAATGAATAACGAATCTTCTATTTTTTTCTGTGCTTTTTCGCTGTCAGATAGCTTGATGGAGTTAAGCGTTAACGATGTTAGGCTCAATAATTGTCCAATATTATCGTGTAAATCGGAGGCAATATTTTGCATGGTGTTTTCCTGCACCTCTACCATAGCTTTCAGCATCTCAGATTCAAGTTTTTGGGTTAAGACCTCCTTCTCGAAAATATGGTCTTTCTTGTGTTGATTATAAGATCTAATGTATAGAATAAGAAAAAGTGGAACGAGCAAAAAAATCGCTGTAGCTATAAATATTAACTTTGTAATTTCAGTTGCCTGGCTCGGCAAATAAAGGAGTATGTCCAAAGGCTGTATAGAATTAAATTTAATATAGTTATAAGATAATAGTTGATGTAACGATTGAAAAGCTTCACAGTAGTGGCTCCATAAAACAAGTTATAAATAACACTTCCAAAATAAAAAAACAATATGCCCGTTACCCACCAAAATTCTGGATGTGTTGAAATCTGAACATATTTCTTGTCTTTTAAAAATAAGTAAAAGTATAGCAAGCTGTAAATTATAAACAAGATGCCTGAAACATTTTGGGAAACGTTGTTGAATTCCTTACCCGCATATCCTAGGAAAAAATAAAGATTACTTAAAATTAATATTATACTCCCGCAGCCTATTAATAGTTTAGGCTTGATGTAAGGTCTAAAAAAATAATACATGGCGTACGATATAAAACTTTGCTCTACGAGATAGAAATAGTTATAAAGTTTTAAATTATTGTTATATCTATGTGCCAAGTATGAGCCATAGATTTCTGTAACACAAGTGATGAACAGAAAGACAAGCGCTAATCTCCAAAATAAGTTTTTATCTTTCCATAGCAGAACCAGTCCTATGCAAAAACACAGTATTTCAAATATAGTACTAAAGGGGAAATAAAGAGGCATAATTATAATTTAGTACCTCCGCACACATCTGGGCATCTGCTTCCTCCATTGGTTATTTCGTCAATATCATCTACTCGCCGACTTCTTGTTTGCACCGTTGCCGCTGTTGTCTCGGCAGGCTTGGTCGGCACTAATAGCAAAGTATTTTTACCCTGATTGCCAGTTTCACAGTGTGTTTTTTGATCCTGTAGGTAACGGGCGAAATAAATTCTAAGACCGTCGTGTGTTCCGGCTTCTAATAATTTTGCTATTTCTAAGATTTGCTTGGCTGGAAACCAAACGGCTTTAGTAAACGATTTACATTCGCTAAACTCAGGAGATTCATCGAACACTGCAACCATTGCAGTGGCTAAGCTTGCAGGCACTCTTTCAGTTTTATTTCTAGATTTCATATCGGCTTGATTTTGTTTAGTGTAAAAATGCGTATTTCATAGTTGCCTAGCAACAGCTTAACACCTTTTGCGAATACCGTAAAAATACCCTTTCAGTTAGGGCGATTGCAACTGAATTAAAAACTGCTGCATAGATACCTTTGGATATGTTAAAAAACGAAATGAATAGGGGAACAAATTTCGCAGACTAGCATAAAAGAAATAAAATCTAAACCTTAAATTAAAAAGTCTAAACCTAAATTACAAGTACCATGAACACAATGCAACTTACCAACAGTTATGAAACTATTAGCGCCAGAGAAACCGATATTGTGCGTTTACTCGCCTTGGGCTACAGCAGTAAAGAAATAGGAGATATGCTGTTTATCAGTGAACATACCGTTAACACTCATAGAAGAAATATGGTTAGAAAGTTAGATTTAAGAAACACGTATCAGCTTATTGGATGGGCTTTTAAACAACGCGTGCTTTCTTTCTAACTGTGTAAGATACCAATTAAGTAAACCTCTCTCTGTAAATAAGCCTGCCAATGATGATGTCATTTGAGCAGGTTTATTTTTTTTAATGCATTTAGTGCTGTCGTTTATAATTCTATTTTGCTTAATTAAAAAACGAAACTGCGGTTTGCAGGATAGATTTGCTGCTAGTTGTGGTTTTTATAGCAGCGTCATCATTGCGGTTGGTTCGGTTTGCATTTACCGATATGGTTAGTACAATCATCATAAAAACAGGTAATAACAATAATAAGAAAGGCGAGGTGTGTGCTAATTTTTTCATGGTGTTTTTGTTTTACAATTCAAAGAAACGCAACTAGTATGGCCTATTAAAATGTATTATACCAAGTGCCAAACATTGTAGACCAACTCCCAGAAAATCTACATTTTCTAAAAAAATGAGGTAACTGGCGCGTTCGTCTAAAAAAAAAGCCTGTTCGTAGATTGTTCGTCGTTTATGTAGATAAAATATTTAATTTGCATCTTAGATTCTAATAAGAAAAACGCAGCCTAGATTCGGTTAAATGAAGAAAAATAGAGGGGAAATTATCATTAATGTTATTTTTTGGATGTTTCCGTTGTTTTTTGCCGGTGCTGCATTTTTGACCAACACTACCCGAAGCCCAATATATAATTGGATTACCTACATTGGTTTTGGAGTTTTAAATATCTCTCTTTTTTACATCAATTATCTAATTCTAATACCAGAGTTTTTAAAGAAGCGAAAACGGTACGGAATCTATCTGTTTAGTTTTTTCGGATTGCTGATCTTGGCAGTTTCGATTAAGGCCATTGTTGCAGCTTTAAACCCCGATGATATGTTGGTGCATTTTACGGCAGCAGCAGGAAAAAAAGAAATTCCCATTACTAATTATGTTGCCATATCAGGGTTTATTTCAGGCTTTTTCTTAATTTCTAGTGCGTTGGTTTTCTTTACAACAGATTGGTTTACAACGCAGCGGATCACCAGAGAAGCAGAAATGGAGAGTAGAGAAATGGAGTTGCAGTTTCTCAAATCGCAGTTAAATCCGCATTTTTTGTTTAATTCTTTAAATAATATTTACTCGCTAGCATATCAAAAATCAGAAAAGACGGCAGATGCAGTTATGAAATTATCTGAAATAATGCGTTACATGATCTACGAAAGTAATACGCCTACCGTAACATTGAGCAAGGAAGTAGATTATTTAACCAGTTACATCGAGCTGCAAAAAATACGATTTAAAGATGGTGCGTTTGTAGAATTGACCATAAATGGCGAAATTGACGACCAGCGCATTGTGCCGCTTATGCTCATCTCTTTTGTAGAGAATGCATTTAAGCACGGAATTGTAAACGATCCAGCAGATCCTGTAAGAATTAATATAACCGCCAACCAGAAAATTTTGCACTTTAGTGTAATCAATAAAAAAACTAAGCGAAATAAAGATGCGCAGGGTGGCGTTGGCCTTATGAACGTAGAGCGAAGGCTACAATTGGTTTATCCCGATAGGTATAAATTGCATGTGGTAAATGCCGAGGAACATTACACAACCGAATTGTTGATAGATATTTAAACGGCCTTGTTAAGGTTAAAAAGAGAATTATAAAATGAATATAAATTGCATTGTTGTAGATGACGAGCCCTTGGCTTTGGATATTTTGGTAGATTATATTTCTAAAATACCATTTCTAACCTTAACTAAAAGGTGCGAAAATCCACTCGAAGCGCTAGAACTGGTGCAAGCGGGAGGCGTTGACTTGGTTTTTCTTGATATCCAGATGCCCGAATTAACCGGTATCCAATTTTTAAAAATAGCAGGGAATAAGTGCAGCTTTATCTTAACAACCGCTTACCAGGAATATGCGCTAGAAAGTTACGATTTAAATGTTGCCGATTATTTGTTAAAACCTATTGCTTTTGACAGGTTTTATAAGGCGGTAGAAAAAGTGCACAACAAACAAAAAGCAAACAAACAAACTGCCCCACAAAACCAGCAACCTGTACAAGAGGTGCAGCCTACAGCGATATCTAATCCTCTGCAAGATTTTATTTTTGTAAAGACCGAACATAAAATCCAGAAAATTTATTTGAACGACATCTTGTACATCGAAGGTTTAAAAGATTACATTTCTATTTTTACTTCAGAGGAAAGGATAATTACGCTTCAAAGTATGAAAAAGATGGAAGAATCGTTGCCCGATCGGCAATTTATCAGGGTGCATAAATCTTATATTGTTTCTATAGATAAGATAGAAAGTATAGAACGGAGCAGAATAAAAATTGGCGATAAAATAATCCCGATAGGAGATACTTATAGAGATGCTTTTTTTAGAGTAGTTGGGAATAAGAATATTTAGAAAACCTATTGCCCAAGCTTCGCTTTAATTTGTTGCTCTACCTTTAATATGGTTTCACTTGGCGGTTGTTTTGTCGGGTCGATTGGTTCTAAAACAGTCCATTTTATTGCGTTGCCAGTTGTTAGGGGATAGGAGCCGTACCGTACAATTTTCCAAGAATTTTCTATGGCAATTGGCACTATTAACGCGTTCGGCACAGCCTTAAGCAGGGTTGCCAGACCTCCAAATTGAAAAGGTTTTAATTTTCCGTCTTTTGCGCGGGTACCTTCTGGAAAAATTACCGTACTCCAATTGTTTTTTTGCATGCGCCGCCCAAGTTTTACAAGCTCAGCAATGGCCTGCTTATTGTCTTTTCTATCAATGTTAGCGCCACCGCCCACCCGCAGATTTATCGAAATGGAAGGAATGCCTTTTGTAAGTTCTATTTTAGAAATAAATTTTGCGTGGTGTTTTCTTAGAAACCAAATTAACGTTGGAATGTCGAACATGCTCTGATGATTTGCCACAAAAATAATGGGCCTATCGATTGGCAAGGCGTATTTGTTGCTAAAATGTATGGAGTTGCAAAGCCAAAGTTGAGAATAAGTTAAAAAAAAATTTAGCCAATCTACCACCACTTTGTGGGCTTTATAACCCAAAAACCGATGTGAAAACCATTGTAAAGGATGGAATATTAAAAGAGAAAGGCCGAAAGAAAGATAAAATAACGGGCTGAGTAAATAGCCAAAAAATTTTCTCATGTAAAAATAGTAGAATGATTTGTAAGGCAAAGATAATATAAAGCATCTTTTTTCAAGGTAAAAGCCTAAAGTTGAGTGGCACTTATAGTTTTTAAAAACTACTGTTTGCAATGCCCAGCAATAATGCTCAATTTTGCAGAAAGAAATTAACCGTGGCTTTTTACCGCGCGGCCCAAACTTACTATGAAGACAATACTTTCTATTTCCGTGTTGATTTTTGCAACCAGTTTTTGTTTTGCGCAAAAAGGCAAGGTTACTGTTATCAAAGATCCAATGATCGATAGCCTTATCGCAAAGCGGATGGAGGTATATAAAACTGTAGACAGTCCGATTGGCGTTGGGAAACCCATTGTGTCTGCTTACGGCTATCGAGTGCAGATATATTATGGGTCGGATAGGCGAGAAGTTTTTAACCAACAAAACACTTTTAGAGCTGAAAACCCTGGTATAAATACGTACATTATCTATAAAGCGCCAAATTATTATTTACGTGTTGGCGATTTTAGATCGCGCCTAGAAGCACAGCAATTGATGAGCGAAATTAGACCTTCATTCCCTACATTGTTTATTTTTAGAGAAAAGATTAACGCCCCAACCTTAGAAGTTCCAAATAATGATTAAAGATAAAATTACAACGCTTGCCAACACTATTTTTACAGATGTGGTTGGTTATCGCAGACATATACATGCCAATCCAGAGCTCTCTTTTAAAGAATTTGAAACTTCTGCCTACATCAAAGAAAAGTTAACTTCTTGGGGCATTCCATTTACCGACTGCGCAAATACTGGCGTAGTGGGCATTATAAAAGGTAATAAGCCTTCTGATAAAGTGATAGCTTTGCGTGCAGATATGGATGCTCTGCCTATTTTAGAGAGCAACGACAAGGAATATAAATCCAAAAACGAGGGAGTAATGCACGCCTGTGGGCACGATGTGCATAGCTCGTCATTGCTTGGTACCGCCCGAATTTTAAATGAGCTGAAGGCCGATTTTGGAGGAACAATTAAGTTGATTTTTCAACCCGGAGAAGAGTTGCTTCCTGGTGGCGCAAGCATTATGATTAAGGAAGGCGTTTTAGAAAATCCTAAGCCTCAAGCCATTATTGGTCAGCATGTAATGCCTTTTATAGAAGCCGGAAAAGTTGGATTTAGGTCGGGTGTTTACATGGCTTCTACTGATGAGCTTTATGTAACAGTTACCGGGAAAGGCGGCCATGGTGCGCAGCCACAACAAAATATAGATCCGGTGGTGATCGCTTCCCACATCATCATAGCTTTACAACAAATTGTAAGTAGAATTGCCGACCCACGTTTACCGTCTGTTCTTTCTTTTGGAAAAGTGATTGCGAATGGTGCAACAAATATTATCCCGAACGAGGTAAAGATAGAAGGTACTTTTAGAACTTTAGACGAAGATTGGCGGGCAGAAGCCCACAAACGCATGAAGAAAATGGCGGAGGGAATGGCAGAAAGCATGGGCGGCCATTGCGATTTCGAAATTAGAAAGGGATATCCATTTTTGATTAATGAGGAGAAACTAAGCAACAGCGCTAGGCAATATGCAGAGGAGTTTTTAGGAGCCGATAAAGTAGAAGATTTGGATATTTGGATGGCAGCAGAAGACTTTGCATATTTCTCTCAAGCTGCCGATGCCTGTTTTTATAGATTGGGCACGGGCAATAAAGCCAAGAATACCACCAACTCCGTACATACTTCAAATTTTGATATTGATGAAGATGCGCTTAAAATATCTACGGGATTAATGGCTTACATTGCGGTAAAACAATTGGGTAATTAGCAGCAATCATTAACCCTAATAGGACAGAGATTTATGCTCATTCGTTTATCTAGGCCATTTCTTTACCCACCAACATCTTTTCGGGCATTGTTTTTGCCCATATAATTCAGCATGAATAAATTAATTTTATCATTAGGTTTCAGCCTTATAGTCTTTTCAGCCGCCGCCCAAGAGATTCCTCGTTTCAATCCAGATACCATAAAAACCATCACGTTAGATTCTGTGGTAAACATTAAGGCAGAGAAACTTAACGTAGAATTGTTTATACGAAAAATTATAAACGATACTTCCTTTTATCAGTCGTTTAGAGACATGAAGCGTTACAGTTTTGTTGCAGAGAATAGTGTTTATACTTATGATAAGCATGATAAGGTAAACGGCAGCATGTATCGAAAAATTAAGCACGATAATCATGGAAAGTATAAAATGGAATACCTGGCAAAGGTTGATAAGGGGGATATTTACAAGCGCAACGGAAAGTTTCAGCTCTACACGGTAGAAATGTTCGACTACATTTTTATGAACTCCTATAATAGCGACTTCATTAATGATGGATCGGCGAGCGATGGCTCAAATGGAGGAAAAAACGAAAGCTATAAAGACAAGCTGAAAACGCTGGTTTTTAATCCCGGAAGGCCAATTAAGGGAATTCCGTTTATAGGCAACAAAACAGAAATTTTCTCTGCCAACATGAGGCAATATTACGATTATAGCTTTAGCAGCGGTACTTATTTAGATTCTATTCCAGTTTATAGGTTTACGGTAGTGGTAAAACCCGATTTGAGTAGCTTTAGCAAAGATAAAGTGATGATAAAGAAGCTTGTAACTATTTTTGATAAGCGCAATTTTAATATTTTGGGCCGTTATGTCGATATGAAATACAGCAATCTTCTTTTCGATTTTGATGTGCAGATGAACATAGAAATGAGTTATTTTGAAGGAGCTAAGCTTCCAACAAAAATAAGCTACCAAGGCAATTGGAACGTTCCCTTTAAAAAGGAAGAACGTGCAAGCTTTCTTGTGTTGCACAAAGATTATAAACTAGAAAAGAGCAAATAGACTTTTAGTCCATTTAAAAGTTTTAGTACCTTTAGCTGTTGATATTCGATTTTTAGAGAATTTTCAGAGCCTATCTCTACAATTGGGAATGAATTAATAGTTGGATGTAGGACAGAAAAAATGGTAGCAGAGTTGGCGACTACATAATTAATTCATGGCAGGGCAAAGACATAATGTCGAAAAAATAATGCTATATTTATGGTATCGTTTCTTAAATTTTCTAAATTATGTCATCATTTAATGCAAAACTCAGCTTCGCGGATAATCCAACAAAAGGGTTTGAGGTGCTACAATGCAACTATTCTTTTCATCAAGAAACAGATGGAAAAGGGCGTCCAAGTTCTCCGTCGCTTGGTGGGAATATTTTTGTACAACTTACTACCCCGCCAGATGACTTTCTGTTAAAATGGATGGCCGATAGTTTTAAAAGAAGAACAGGGATGATTACCTTCTTTAAGATTGACCAAGAAAGTACCTTTCAAAGAATAACCTTTACCGATGCTTATTGTGTGGAATACCATACCAACTTTAGTGCTATTGGCTCATCTAGCATGGTAACCTCCATTGTTATATCGGCTAAAAGTATTAAGATAAATGGGGTAGATCATAATAATGATTGGCCAGATTGATTTATAAACCATGGTAAATAAAGGAAAGATTATTTTCGTAAATGGCTATTGGCAGGATACATGGATTGGGAGAGAATTTATTGGTTCGAGTAAACCTAATAAAGCATATTGGAATGGAGGAGATTTTAATGGATTTGCCCGAGCTGCGCAGCATTTTTTTGGTTTAAATGGAAATATAAATCAAACATGTATCTGTTTAGATGCATCAAGCTTAATCGTTCTGGATGATAGTGGGGGCAGTAGGGTAGAGCGTGGCTATAATGATTACGCAACCTATGAATGGGCAGGAAAAATGTATAAAAGAATAAGCGATAAATATGGCTATGGCCTGCCGGAAACTTCTGGCCTTCGCAATAAAATATTAGCTGCAGAGATTAATAAAAAAAGACTAGCTAGTTTAACTTTGGGCATGGACAAAGGCAAAGATGCCTTTTATCTTGTAGGCCACAGCGAAGGCTGTGCCTATGCTGCAGGTTTAGCTAAATTGTTAAAAGAAAAGGGTTGGAAAGTTAATTTTATAGTTTATTTATCCTCATTTGACAGTGCATCGTTCGACAGTCCAAAAGGCATCAAAGCCTACCAATTAGGCTATACGGGTAAATATGGAGGAGATTGGGCAACAAACAATAATGCGATCCATAGCGGAATCGAAAGAAGTGCAATTGTTTATAAAAATTGGGGATATACTGAAAAGTATAAATCATTGAAAGAAGAGTGGAATCATTTCAAGGATGACCTAAAATATGCTCACGGCTCTACTAAAGGCGAAGGTGTGTGGACAGATTTAACAGATCTAAAAACTTTAATGCTCAGAACGGGTAAGGATTACGGCTATAGCTGGCAGGAACAGATAGCGGCATCAACACCAAATCATACTGTTTTCGCTTGGTATAACGGTATAAAGTTAAACTATAAGGAATATATGAATGACGAGAATGCCAAGTACAATCAATACAATTATAAAACACAGCATTACTATCGTTAATCTTATGTTTTCAGATAAAACGCTCCGAGAAATAGTATATCCTGTGCTAAAATTTTTATTATTTTTGTTTAGCTCAATTTTTTTGTTTTTTGTATTAAATGCTTCAATAGGCGCTATCTATAGTGAAAAGGGCGGGGTTAAATATTCAGGTAACTTGTTGCCTAAACTTATAATTTCTATCTTTATTAACATTATAACTATATTCCTCTTATTTCTCATCTCTCATTTATGTAAAGTCAAACTAACTACCAAAACTTGCATCTGGATGATTTCTATTCATTTGTTTATTTTGATATTATCTCTTATTTAGTTCTGTTAAAAGCAAAGGCTCATTTAAACAATGTTTTCAGATAAAATGCTTCAAGGAATAATATATCCAGTTTTAAGAACTATAGTGTTTTTTTTAAGTATTTTAGGCTTAAATTTATTTATAACTCCCTTCTTTGGTTTTAGAGAAACTTACCATCAGATGCTTGTCGAAAATGGGCTTTTCCATTTTATAATGTTAGGAATTTTTCTTTTAACAGCTGCTATTTTATTCCTTTTAAGCAAAATTTGTAAAAGAAAGCTAACTATAAAAACTCTCTTTTTATTGTTTGCTATTTTAGCGGTTTTTTCGGTCATGAGAACATGTTCTTTTATTTCTAGTAATTATTAACCCAACTTACTACTATTGTTAAACAATGTTTTCAGACAAAACGCTTAGAGAAATTATTTATCCAACATTAAGATTCTGTCTTTTTATAGTAAGTATTCCGCTATCCTTTGTGTCTAATTTTCTCTAACTAGGTACAGATGGGGAGTTCGATAAATTAATAAATGAAACCCCCTTAAATATTTTTTTCACTAAACAATTACAAACAGAACAAGTAACAAATATTTTAAACAACAGACCAAAGAAACGATTTGGGTTTAAGACACCAAAAGAAGTTTTCGCCGAATAAATAAACAATCTTGCAGATGTTGTATTTATTACTTGGATCTACCTTTATAAATGAAAAGGGAAGAGTTATTTGGAAACAGAAGCCCGAAAAAACCAAGTTTAATACAAAATTCAGTTTGATAAATGGGATAAAGATCGAGTTATAATAAACAGACTAAATCATGAAAAAACCTAACCTAAAGTCAGTATTGTTTATACTGCTCTTTTTATTGTTACTGCTGGTAAGTGGCGTGATAGTATTTGTTTTTTCTTATCCCTTCATGGGGGCTGGGGGGGAACAATACAGAGCAGAATTTAACGAGATGGGTGTTTTTAAATATATGTTAATCAGGCTTTCTGTTATCTTGTTCGTATTTATTTTCTCAGGCTTAATTTTATTATTGCTTAATTTTATATTTAAACCTAAGAAAATTAAAATATTTGTACATATTCTTTTAGTAACTATTTTAGTTGCTTTCATTTTTAGTTCAATTGATTTTTTCAGTAAATTGCCAACGATGAAGTAAGTTCCATTTCAAATTTAAAATGAAGTCAAAAATTCTATTAAAATCTCTATTCTTTTCTCTTTTATTTGTTTGGAGTTTATGCTCTTATGCACAGGTATTAACTTCTACCCAAATAGATAGTGTGGTAGAGAAAACCTTAAAAACATTTGACGTGCCGGGCATTGCGGTGGCAATAGTTAAAGATGGCAAGTTAATTCATGCCAAAGGCTATGGCGTAAGGTCTATCAAAACCAATAAACCTGTCGACGAAAATACCTTGTTTGGGGTTGCGTCTAACACAAAAGCCTTTACAGCTGCGGCCTTAGGCATGTTGGTAGATGAGCATAAAATTACTTGGGATACCAAGGTTACAGACATTATTCCGGAGTTTAAAATGTACGATCCGTATGTAACCAGCGAATTTACGATTAGAGATTTGCTAACGCATAGAAGTGGACTTGGCCTCGGCGCTGGCGATTTAATGATCTGGCCTGATTCATCTACTGTAACAAAAGCCCAATTGATCCACAATTTGCGTTTTTTAAAGCCTGTTTCGTCTTTTCGTACAAAGTTCGATTACGATAACCTGATGTACATTGTTGCTGGAGATATTGTAACTCGGGTAGCCAAAATGCCCTACGAGGATTTTATCGAAACAAGAATTATTCAGCCGCTTGGTATGAGCAAAACCGCCGCCTCTTGGTATAGGTTAAAAGACAGAAGCAACGTAATCGACGGTCATGCGCCTTACAACGGAAAGCTTATCCCGGTAGGATTAAGTTTTGGAGAAGTTGCCAACTCTGCCGGAGGCATTTACTCTAACGTGGTGGATATGAGCAAATGGGTAATGGCCATGATAAATGGAGGCAAATATGGTGATAACCTAAACAAGCGATTGTTTTCTCCTGCCGTGGCGAACGAACTCTGGTCTCCTCAAACAATTATTCGTGGTGGTTCCCCATACAAAACCCACTTTACAGCTTATGGTTTTGGTTGGTTTTTAAGTGATGTTGATGGTTATTTTCAAGCGACACATACCGGCGGTCTGTCTGGCATTGTAACCCAAATTACCATTTTACCCGAGCTTAAATTGGGGATTATCGTATTGACCAACCAGCAATCTGGTGCTGCATTTACGGCGATCACCAACACCATTAAAGACGGCTATTTTGGGATAAAAAATCAAAACAGAATTAAACAGTATAATGATGGCAGGTTGGCGAGAGAGAAAGAAGCAGATGCTGTAGTGAAGAAAATTTGGAATGATATTGCCGTCGAGCAGAAAAACAATAATCAGGCGAAGCCTAAAGAAAACAACTATTACGGAACATATAAAGACAGCTGGTTTGGCGATGTAACCATTAGCAACGTAAACGGGAAAATGCATTTTGCCGCTAAGAATGCTCCGAAATTGAGAGGTGATATGACTTTTTACAAGGGTAACACTTTTATTGTTAAATGGTATGATAGAAGCCTTGATGCCGATGCTTTTGTGAATTTTACATTAGATACCGATGCAAAAGCAGACGGTTTTAAAATGGAGGCGATTTCGCCCTTAACGGATTTTAGCTTCGATTTTCAGGATTTAGATTTTAAAAAGTTTAATAAATCGACCCCATAAATCGCCAAGTAATAAACGCAAAAGCTCAATAAAATATTTCTGTAGTTCTAAACGTTTGTAACATACTTCACCCAAAATGATAAACCGCGAAACCATAGATAAAATTACCGATGCCGCCCGCATAGACGAGGTGGTTGGCGATTTTGTACAGCTAAGAAAACGCGGAACGAGTTTGGTAGGCAATTGCCCATTTCATGGCGAAAAAACTCCTTCTTTTCACGTTTCTATAAGCAAAGGTATTTTTAAATGCTTTGGCTGTGGCATTGGTGGCGATGCAGTTAGCTTTGTGATGGAGCACGAAAAATACTCTTACCCAGAAGCCTTAAAGTTTTTGGCTACCAAGTATAACATTGAAGTAGAAGAAACAGAATTTACGCTAGAAGATACTGAGGCGCAGAATGCAAGAGAGAGTTTGTATATCGTTTCTCAATTTGCTGCAACTTATTTTGTAGAGCAATTGTGGAAAACAGAAGAGGGGCAAGGCATTGGATTAAGCTATTTTAAGGAACGTGGTTTTAGAGAAGACATTCTAAAAAAATTCGAGATCGGTTATTCGCCAGATAGTTGGGATGCCCTAACTACTAGCGCAACAGCCGCTGGACATAAATTAGCCTTTTTAGAACAAACGGGTTTATCCATTAAAAACGATAGCGGCAAAATTTACGATCGTTTTAGAGGCCGAGTTATTTTTCCCATCCACAATTTTACAGGTAGGGTAATTGGTTTTGGTGGCAGAACGTTAAAAACCGATAAGAAAGTTCCGAAATATGTAAACTCTGTTGAGAGCGATATTTATCATAAATCTAATGTGCTGTATGGATTATTCCATGCGAAAAAAGCCATTAGAACAGAAGACAATTGTTATTTGGTAGAGGGTTATGCAGATGTGCTTTCCGTGCATCAGGCGGGTATAGAAAACGTGGTTGCATCGTCTGGTACCTCTTTAACTATAAAACAAATTGGGTTAATTGGGCGCTTTACCAAAAATGTAACCATGTTGTTTGATGGTGATGCCGCGGGTATTAAAGCTTCGTTGCGTGGCCTAGATATGATTTTGGAGGAAGGCCTAAACGTAAAAATCGTGTCTTTTCCAGAGGGTCATGATCCCGATTCTTACATGCACCATGTAGGTGCCTCGGCATTTAAAGCTTACATAGAGCAAAATAGAGATGACTTTATTCTTTTTAAAGCACGCACGTTATTAAAAGAGGCTGGAAAAGATCCTATTAAGCGGGCAGATGTTATTAGAGATATTGTAGAAAGCATCGCCAAAATTCCAGACGAGATTAAAGCTTCTGTTTTTGTGCGTGAGTGTAGCAATCTGCTGGAGATAGAGGAACGTGTGCTGCTCTCTGAGTTAAATAAAATTCGCGCCGTTAACTTAAAGAAAAATTTTAAGGGTAATACGTCCAGTCAGCCGCGGCCAGATGATTATCCTCCAGATTATGATCCCGGAGCTACTTTTCTTCCTCCCCAAGAAACTGAGCCAATTAACGACGATTACCAAGAAAGAGAGGTAGTGCGGTTATTGGTTACTTACGGTAATGAATTTGTAAACTGGGATAATATAGACGATTTATACATCGGTTCCTTTGTTATACAAAATTTAAACGACGTTACATTTAGCAATAAGGTCTGCGCTAAAATTATACAAATTTACGGCAGCGAAGTTGACAACGGACGGTTGCCTAAACTCAATTTTTTCATCAAACACGAGGATGCAGAAATAGCCGATTTGGCCATTACGCTTTCGAGTACACCATATTCGCTGAGCGAAAATTGGGAACATAAACATAATATTTTTGTACGCGATGAAACCATGGATCTTAAAGCTACCATTTTGGGAGGTTTGTACCATCTAAAAAAGCGAAAAGTAGAGAACATGTTACAAGATGTGCTTAAAGAGATAAAAGAAGAGACCGATGGTGATAATCAAGCGATTTTGATGCAGAAGTATAGTATAATTAAAGGTGCTGAAAGGAACATTTCGAAATTTTTAGGTTCTGTAATTGTGAAATAACGTTAAAGAAATAAGAGGCATTATATAAAGCTGTATTTTAGTGCCGAATTTTGTAATGGCGATACACAACGATTTAGGTAGAGAAGGAGAACGATTAGCTAAGGCTTATTTTGAGCGCGAAGGCTATGAAATTTTAGATGAAAACTGGGAGTTTGGTAAAGCTGAAGTAGATTTGATTGTTTACAAAGACAAAATAATGGTTTTTGTTGAGGTAAAGACAAGAAGTTCAAATGGTTTTGGGAATCCTGAGGATTTTGTAGATACAGCGAAACAAAAGCAAATGGAAATTGCTTCTGCAGAATATATTGAGTTGATGGAACACCAAAACGACATTCGATTTGATGTAATTGCCATCTTGTTTAAAAAAGATAAAACGTATAATTTAAAACATATTGAAGATGCTTTTTGGCCTGAAGATTAGAAAACCAATTATTTTTGCAGTTCTGGTTGTTACGATAACCTATGCTTGTAAAGATAAAACTACCACGACCTACCGTAGTTTTATAAATCCAGAAATGGGTTCGAGCATTGCAATTGGCAAGCCTTTAGATGTTAAAATACTTTTTGGTAACGATAAGAAGGTAGATTCTGTTGTGTACCTGTTAGATCACGTACATTATTTAGCGAAAAACGATACCACCGCTACTTCGGTAAAAACAGATGGCTTAAAACTGGGCAATCATTTGCTTACCGCGAAAATATATGCTAGAGGAAACTCAGACGATTTAACGTCAAACTTTATCTTGCTTTCTAACATAGTGCCGCAAGAATATGGTTACGAAATTATTAAAACACTACCGCACGATACTTCTTCATATACAGAAGGGCTTGAATATCACGATGGTTATTTTTATGAAAGTGCTGGCGAGACCGGACATTCGAGCTTACGAAGAGTAGATGTAAATACTGGTAAAGTAGTACAGATAGCAAAATTAGATTCAATTTATTTTGGAGAAGGAATAACGTTGATTGGCAATAAAATTTTACAGCTTACCTATAGATCAAAAGTAGCTTTTGTATACGATAAAGCTACCTTTAAAAAACTTCAAACAATACCTTATACCGTGGGTAAGGAAGGTTGGGGACTGTATTTTGATGGCGCCAAAATTTTAGCTACGGAGGGATCAAATAATATTTTTTTTCTAGATAAAAATACCTACCAGAAAACTGGCGGGATAGAGGTTTACGACAACAACGGGCCAATTGATAACCTCAATGAGTTAGAAATAGTAAACGGCAAGATCTATGTTAACGTTTACACCAAAAATTATTTTCTTATTGTAGATGAGAAAACTGGCGCAGTAGAAGGAAAAGTAGATTTATCTGGCTTGCTGCCCGATGGTTATTTCAAAACTGACTATGCCATAGGCAATAACGTGCTAAATGGAATAGCTTACGATAAGGCTGGAAAAAGATTATTTGTAACTGGCAAAAAATGGCCGTATGTTTTTCAAATTAAGTTGGTTAAGAAGTAGAAAGTTATCTGCTGGTTGCTTTTTTCTAACACCTTGATTTGTTTGGGTATTATTCATTCTAAGGTATTCTTTTAAGGCGAAAGCGGACGCTGCGTGCTAGAGTTTACCGTAATTTGACTTCACTTAGATATAGCGCGTTATGTACTATTTATCAAAAACTCATTATCAAAAATAGAAAAAACGGTTTGATTGATGAATTGGGTTTATGAGAATCTTGAAAAAAAGCAAAGTTTGATCACGAATTCCACAGGCAGTTGTATGATTGCTTAACTGCCCAGACTTATTTGACGAAAGTTTATCAAAAGACAGGGGAATAATGAGATAAGATCGGCATACTACTGTAAAACGGATTTAGCTTATGGCTAACCTTAAGAATAAATATGCATCCTAAGAGTTTTCTCCTTGGAACTACCCAATCTTTCCTGTCAGGCAGCACCTCCAAGCGGCCTCCGACGATGTCCACGAGCGAGGTAAACTTTATTTCCAATATGATCGCTGGATTGATAGCATATTCTTTCTTTCCCAAAAAACCTTCTATTGCATACCAAAAAGTGTATTCAAATTTACATAAGAAAAATTTCACTAACTTCTAATTTTTAGATAATAGATCCTAACCTACCTAAAACCTTAGTTTTTTTGCTATTTGTGCTTCAAAAGATATATTTAAGTTTTTATTTCAAAAAAAAGCATCATTTTTTCGGCATAAAATGAGCCTTGATTACATGTGATTTCTGATAATACCATATCATACCAATTGTTGTCAAAGCAACTGTTTGCGCGGCATAGGTCTCTATGGTGGGATAAATTCCTAATGAAGAAGAATGAAAATTTAACCTCACACTATTTACAGACACCCAACCGCTTTCTTGAAAAGCATGTATTCCCTGCCCTGCCAACACCACGATAAAGATCATGATGATGACTGCAGAATATTGAAAGAGTTTTTTCACGGGGATTCTAATTGAAAAACGTAAGATAAGGTTAGATAGAATGAATATGATAATGATAGAAGTTAACGCGCCCATCCAGATGCCCGGCCTGCTGGTGTTATCTACTTGAAACTGCAGTGAAGAAAGGAAGATCACCGACTCGAATGCCTCACGAAAGACAACAATAAAAGAGATAAAAGCCAGTCCAAACAATTTTTGCTGATCCAGCATTTTTCTAATACGAATCTCTATAAATTCCTTCCATTTTTGTGCTTCTGTTTTGCTATGAAGCCAAAATGCGACGTATAACAGAATTGTGACTGCCAACAATGCTCCAAAGGCTTCTATCAGTTCTCGATTTTGTGCCCCGAAAGAAATCAACCAACCTGTAAAAAACCAACTGGAGAAACCTACACCTACTGCCAATAGCCAACCTCCATGCACCCATTTGACTGCTTGTTTCGCATTGAGAGATTTCAGTAAACTGATAATCGTGATTATAATCAGAACTGCTTCTATCCCTTCCCTGAGCAAGATAGAGTAAGAGACCAAAAAAGTAAACCAAAATGAATAGGTCTGATTGCCCAACAGCACCATCGCCCTATGGATGGATGCTGTTGCCTGTGTAATTTTATCTTCCAGAATTTCAGGTGATTCTTTCGACTTAATCGCGGCGCGAACAGCATTCATTTTGCGTTCCAATTCTGGTACAATTTCAGCGTCTATTGCCGCTAATTGCTGCTCCACCGGTTCAATTCCGTCTAAATATGCATAAAGTGCCTTATTTTCTGCAGCCGAAAAATTGTTGCTTTTGTAGAAGGGTATTATTTCTTTGAGATGTGCTAGGGCGACAATGAATGTGCTGTCTTTATTAAAGACTGATTGATGAAGGCGGATTGCTTCTATATAAGCTTGATTACCTGACTTCAATTTAATTTTCAGTTCATTGTCTGACAAACGAGCTATATCTGAAAGATTAATCCTTACCGGAAGGCTCTCAAAAACTGCTTCTATACTATCGCTATCCGGTACGCTTTTATTCCTAAAAGGAAGGGATTTGACATAAAAAGCAATATCCCAAACTTCCTTATCAGACAGCTCACCAAAAGAACGCATTCCTGTACCCTTAATGCCCAATTTTGTGGTATTGAATATCTGCAGAGGAGAAATCTGTGTCACGAGAGCAGTGTCTTGAAAATCCAATGGTCGCGGCTTGAACCTATCAGAAAGAAGACCATCAGCCTTACCTTCCGCTCCATGGCAAGACTTGCAATTTTCCAAAAAAAGCACCTTTCCTTGTTTCATATCGGGAGATTGCTCGGGAATTACCTCAATCAAATTTAGTGACAGAAACTGTTTTTTAATACTTTGACTTCTGGATGAAATTATTTTACTAGTGTTTTTTTCTTTTACACTTTTCAACAAAAGTGCAAATTCGTGATCAAACCATCTCTTGTCTATTTTTGGTGTATAGACGGCAACAGAGTCGAAAAGATCAATAGACTGGCTGGTAAAATCAATCATCTCACGATATTCGGACGGGTTAATAATTTTACCATCTATTACTGCTTTTTGATAATCCTGAGAAATGTAATCGAGCAGGTTTACTATGGTTCTTGACTGCGTTGGTAATGCTTTTTGTTGGCCACCTTTTTGACCATAGCTAAAGCAAGACAAGATGATTGATGTAAAGAAAACATATAAAAAGATATGTTTGGGTGAAGAGATAATCATTTTCATTGATAAGGATCATAATAGTACTAATTGTTGCATATTCTTTTGCACTATTATAAGAAGCAGTGTTCTAGTGCTAGCTCCTTCGATTAAACACACCAAAGGAACTTACTTGAATTACAATATGAATTTATTGGGGAGGGTGCCAAATACTGTGAGAATCATATTTTATTGTGTTTTCAATGAAAATTACAACTGCAGGAATTTCCAAGCCTTGTATCACAGTCAAATAATGTGATAATTGAATTAAAATTGGTGACACACATATAAAGCACGAAAAAACGGGATGAAAAACTTCAAGTGCATACAATAAAAGATATACTGAGCCGGCGTAATGGTTATTGGAACTTGATATGATTTTTGGCGACAAAGCAAACTTAATTATACTGAGTATCAAAACACAAAGACTAATGAAAAAGCGAAATGCTATCATTCGACAAATCTATTTAGAATTATTCTAAATAACAATTTTGACTGTCATCTTTAAATCAAATCAATTTGAAACGCTCTAAATCGCTAATTCTGGAAACTCTTTGAATTAGCACTTTCAGTTTAAAATTTCTATAAGCTGACAAGGAAATTGAACCGGACTAGTTTCACTTCGATAATCCAGTCAGCCAGTTATTTTCTCTTGCGATAAAAATCTAGTTCGGTAAATAAAGGATGCTCAGCCCAAAGTCAAAGGAGATGTCAATAAAATGTAATCAAAATTAATAGAAGACAAATATATCCTTTATTAATTAACGCTGCATTATCTTTGCCCCGCCTGCTAGAACAACTCTATTTTAGAGTTTCTTAACAGTTTTTTTATATATTTTAATTTAGTATTATGACAAAAGAAGATAGGACTTTGGTAAAGGCCACGGTGCCTTTTTTGAAAACTCAGGGAGCAGTCTTGACCAAGTACTTTTATAAAAGGATGTTCGACCAAAATCCTGAGATGAAAAATATATTCAACATGGGAAATCAACAGACCGGAAAACAACAGACTGCTTTAGCAATGGCTGTACTTGCCTACGCCGAAAATATTGACAATCCAACGGTACTTATGCCAGTTCTTGATGGCATCGGAAACAAGCATGTCAGTCTAGATATTCGTCCAGAACACTATCTAATAATTGGGGAGCATTTGCTCGCCGCGATTGCTGAGGTGGTTGGAGACGGTGCAACCAAAGAATTGCTTGCTGCTTGGGAAACTGCCTACTATGAACTAGCAGATCTTATGTCCGGCCATGAAGCATCGCTTTACCGAAAGAGAGTTTCTCAACCGGGAGGATGGACAGGATGGAAACCATTTTTAGTTAAAAGGAAAGAACAAGAGTCATCAGAAATCTGTTCGTTTTATCTATATCCATCAGATGGGGGAGCTGTCGCTAGTTACCAACCGGGACAATATATTAGTGTCAGATTATTTCTGAGCGAAATCAATCTTTTTCAGCCACGACAGTACAGCATATCTACCGCTCCGAACGGGGAATATTATAGGATATCTGTAAAGCGGGAAACTTCGCTCTCGCCCAGTATCCAAGGCATGATTAGTAATCATTTACACAACCAAATAGTCGTTGGCGACGTTATTGAGGTATCTGCGCCCTCTGGAAATTTTGTTCTTGTTAAAAACGAAAAACCTGTAGTGTTTATAAGCGGAGGCGTAGGTCAAACTCCACTTCTGTCTATGTTAGAGAGCTTAATATTTGAGGGTAGTGTTAGGAAAAAAACATGGATACATGGTTGCAAGTCTTCTAAAGTACACGCATTTGAGGGTTTCTTAAAAAAACTGGAAGATAGCAACGCAATCACTAAACATATTTTTTACGCTGAAATGGATAGCCAAAGCGAGGACGGATCATATAAAGGATGGGTAGATTTGAATCATCAGAAAGTAGAAGTTGACTTAAATGCTGATTATTACTTGTGCGGCCCGAAACCATTTATTGAGAAACACCATCGGGACCTAATACAATTTGGTGTGAATAAATCTTCCGTTTACTTTGAGGAATTTGGTCCCCAAACGCTTCAACTAAATTAATCCATAAACATAGAAATTACCAAAGCCTAGAATAAAAAGTTAGGAAACAAGGATTTTAAAATAATCAAAATGAGCTTTTAGTTGTTCAATCCCCTGCCAATCAACTACCAAAGAATATTCGTATCACCGAAATGTATTGATGATCTATCGCGGTGTAGGGGTACAGCAGTAAACACAGTTGGTGGCGGTTTCGGAAATTTAATTAAAAATATATCACAGATTCGATATCTGTGATATATGTTCAAAATTTTTATTCGATTGATAGCGCTATTGCGATTTTGGAAAAATTTAGTAAAAGTAGACCAGCGACGAAAGTGTGTTTTAATTAACTTCTCAAGTAAAACATTTCTTTGTTTAATTGATGTCCCATGGAATCGAGCTTAGCGTCCTCAAGCATTTTTAGCATCTCATTTCTAATATTTTGCCACTGGTTATCCAACGAAAAAATATGTTCTTGGGATAGGGGTAAAAGTTTAAAATCTCCAATTAGTGAAAATAGATTATGGTCTATTGCCTTTACAACATCAGCTAATGAGGTTTTTAGCGACCGTTCATCTAAATAGTATTCGTGATAATTATCTTTTGAACATTGAAGTAGATTTTTTTTAATCAATACTTTTAGGGTTTTTGATAATTGGACTTTGGGAGAATCTATTGCTTCTGCTATTTCTCTTAAATCTACCTTTTCGCCATTGAGTGTGTTTTGGGCAATATAGAGCATTGCGCGCAATGCACATTCAACCATTTTTGGAAACATGTTTATTCAAATTATGGATACAGCAAAAACTTTAATAGTTACTTCCAGTAATTATTTGCAGCTGCTATAGTTGCAAATTCAATGGCTACACTTTGACCGATTAGGATAAGCATAGTTGCATCAGAAGCGTAAATCGGCCTTAGCTTATCACGCATTTCAGCATCTGGCTGGGTTAACTTTATGATTAGTCTGGACATTTTGACTGCCAGCATTCTTCCCTCTTCTGGGGTAGCGGTTATTAACGAGTTACCGGGAATTAATTGAATTGATTCGTTCATTTTGAGTTGATATATTATAAGTAAAATTAATTTGCCTTTATTTCTCGAATTATGTGTTTATACAAAAGCTAAGATTTTTGTTTAAGAGCATATTTCTTGAAAAATTTACAAGATCAAAATTGAAGGGAAATGCTTTATTTCCCTTCAATTAGACAAAGAGCTTTGGCTCCACTATTGTCTATGAGAAACAGATATCGGATAAGCCTTTGATCGAAAATCTAGCATTGGATCCTGTGTTTCAATTCCAGCAGGTAAGTTATTCGGAATAAAAAATAATTTTTTATCTTCCTCCATTGTGTTCTCGCTAACCTTCTCTATACTAATTGTCCCCAAAAGGATTTTTTTCCTGTTTTTTGGCCAAGCAACTGCCGGATCGTCTACATCATCGCCCGGTTCAGAGAGTTGTGCATACATGTTAAATTTGACTGGTGCCGATGACACTCGAGACTTGATCTCTTCCATTAGATAGTTGGATCCTTTGCTTTTCAATTCAGAAGCCGTTAGATAATGCAGACCAGCTTGGGGTATGAACTGATACCTTACGAATCTGGATTTACCCTCTTTATTGGTAAATTTGAACGCGTTAACCCCAAAATATGTTAATGTGGCAAAACTAGCAGGCGTATGTTGGGAAGTTAGGAACGTTTTGGCAATTGGGTGTGAATCCAGGTATACCTCAATCGGTGTTGGTTTGGGAGCTTGCGGGCCGCTTGCTCCAATTGCAAGCAATAACTTTTGAAATTCATCTGGATTTGAAGCTGGGAAACCGTCAAAACTATGTCCGACAATGTCAGTTGTGCTTCCGTCTGGAAGGAAGAATTTGATGGCGAAGCCCCTAGGATTAGCGTCTGTGATATTATCTGGTATTGTAGGAATACCGGTGAAATCTGAAAATCTGATAGTTACTTTACTAGTCTTTTTTTGCAGATGGGGAGCTTTTGTTATCGATGAAGCAGCGGGATTAGGGATAAAAGTTCCTTGTAGAATAATACCCTTGGCATGAACGGCTCTTGAGTGATTGTCTCCAAATGCAGTGTGAAGTGCATCTACTAAATCTTTTGGGCTCGCTTTAGTCTCAGTTGTTTGAGCGTTTGCATTAAGCATTGCTGCGAAAATTAAGGCAGCTGTAGCTATTGATTGTTTGAGTGATTTCATGTTTAGGAAATTTATTTTATGGATTGATTTATTAAGATCAAAGTTGCATGCCACTTTAGCTTTCTACAATGGATGAATCACAGATTTTGTTGTACATATCGAGTGACCGATAATAATATGAAAAATTCCTACATGGACAAGAAAGTGGATTTGTACAACATATTCGAGGAAATAGGCCTTTTTTAAATTGTTAAAAACCCATTATTTTGAGTGTTAATTTAAATACTAGTTAAATGCTATTAGCGAGCATGCGTTTATGCAAATTATAAAGGTGATGTGCGCTGGAGATTTCTAGAATCATTTTTGATAAATATTATCGACCATAGGGATTTCATAACTCACCTGACTTTCTATGATAAACGCAACCTCACGAAAGGGTGTCAAGAGATCTTGAGAGAAAAATGTTTTGCGCTAAAAATATTGTAATTTTAGAGTAATTACATAAATTTAATATCCGACCCAAAAAAGAAAAATTAAGTAGTAAATTGAAGAGATATTAGAACTTGCGAACTAGAATTTATGGTTTTGAGATCTCATAGTAGAGAATCGGTAGAAACGGAACTCGGACAAAAAAGTAACGAAAACGATGTTGAAGATATTTATAATGTTTACGTGTTTGTTTGCGTGTGTGTCTGCGATGGGTCAATCTTTAATAACCATTCAAAACAAGATTGTCGCTATTCCGTCTGACAGCACCGAATTAATAAGCCAACTAGATCTGGGCGACTATTACCTTCATAAACCAAACCAAAGTTACGCGGAGCTAGATAGTGCGATGAAATATATTTCTCGCGCTTTAAAATTAGCAAGATTGCTTGGAAGTTTAAAGTTTGAAAATAGGGCACTTTTAGCTGCTGGTGAAGCTTATTTTCAAAAAGGGGATGTAGAAAGAGGCGTGTCAAATTTCCAAGAATGCAGACTAAATTGTCGACGAGTAGGAGATTCTCAGTTCGAAGCCGAAATATGGAATAAAGAAGGTGTGCTATTTCCGCAGTCTGATGAAGTGGGAATCGCGCATAAGCTCGTGTGCTATAATAATGCACTAGAAATCTTTAAAGCGTTAAAGCATCCTATACAGGTTAATACAGTAATGCTGAATATTGCCAACTCCCACGTTGATCAAAAAAAATTTAATGTGGCAGAAAAGGAGCTCAAAGATATATTAGGAAGATTTAAAGACTTACAATATAAAAGAACATATTTGGCTTACGATGCATTGGCTAATATGTATGATTTTATTGGAAATAATGCAATGGAAGTTTTTTTTAGGTTAGAAGCGATTAAAGAAGTTGAGTTAACAGGCGATACTGCCACGACATCAGCCTATTATTTTAAATTAGGCGAAATCTACACCGTAATCGGCAAAAGAGAAGATGGTTTGATTTGGCTCGAAAAATCGATTGCCATCGATAAAGAATTTAACTATTATCATTATGCTGAGCTGATAAATTTTCTTATAGCGCTAGGCCATAAAAAAAAGGCGCTGGATGTTATTTCGATGATCATAAAGCACAGTCCTTCTAATAACGTTGGGGCTAACATAGAGATCTACCGCGCTTTCGGAAATGCTTATTTCGAAATGGGCAATCAGACCAAGGCTGAAATGTACTTTTTGAAAATGATGAATCAGGACTTGAGTGAAGCGAAGCGTTTAGATTTGGCCACATATGAACATCTATATTTGGTAACCAATAATGCCATTTCGGCTTTTTACTTGCATAGCCATCAATATGAAAAAGCGAAAAAATATTTAAATAATATGGTTGCTTTTTTTAAAGAATCTTCTGCTCCAGTACCTCCAATTTACCGGAGTAACACATACATTTGTTTGTCTATTGTAGAGGAATCCGAGCACCATTATAAACAATCGCTCGACTACTATAAGCTCCATAAGAATATTATTGATTCTATTTTTAATGTAACTAAAAATAGTCAGATAGAAGAGTTTAAAATAAAATATGAGACTGTCGCTAGGGATAAAGATATTAAGACATTGCAAAGTGACTCCAGAATACAGTCTGAAAACGTTAAAAATGCTGAGCTTCAACGTAATGTGACATTTGTTGGTGCTTCTATGCTTATTGTTATGTTTGGCATGGCCTATAATGGTTATCGAAATAAACGTAGGAGCAATTTCTACTTAAAAGAGATTCAAGCAGAATTAAATACTCAGAATGTAAAGTTATTGGAAGGACTGGATACACAAAAGAAACTTGTCGTCGAGAAGGAGTGGCTTGTAAAAGAAATACATCACAGGGTTAAAAACAACCTACAAATTGTTATTAGTTTGTTAAACACGCAATCAAAATATCTCGACAACGCAAAGGCCAAAGAGGCAATTGGCGAAAGCAAGCATCGAATGCAGGCAATGTCACTCATACATCAGAGGCTATATCAATCAGAAAATTCTACGACTGTAAATTTGAAGCAGTATATCCGGGAACTTATTGATTATTTAGATGCAAGTTTTATTACCGGAACTAAGCTTTTTTTCAATTTTGCCGTTGACAACATCGACTTGGATATTTCGCAGGCCATTCCAATTGGACTTATTTTAAATGAAGCGATTACCAATTCGATCAAATACGCATTTACTGAAACCGATTCTGGAACGATTGGCATTAGTATAACGCAAAATTTAGAAGATGAATTGACGCTCCATATCTATGACGATGGAAAAGGAATGCAGCAAAATTTTGATTCAGGTAACATCAAATCCATGGGGTTAAGGTTAATCAGCGGGTTGGTGAAACAAATTAATGGCAGCTACAAAATTGATAGTAACCCGGGTGTATCCATTAAAATCATATTTAAACGTATAAATGTGCGAAATGTACTTAATTTGGACTGATTGCTAGTTTTAATGACATTGCCGTGCAACTAGAAGATGTCCTGCCAATGTTGCTAGTGATCTTAAATCTAAAACTCTAACTTCTGGCAGTCATTCTTATGAGTTACAATACGTTGATCTAAAGTGGGAAAAACCAAGATTGAAAAAAAATGGAAAAGAAGATCCTAATCGTCGAAGACGAATTTATTGTGGCTGACGACTTGCAGCTTACACTACAGCAGGCAGGTTACCAGGTTTGTGGGATCGCGTCTTCCTTTAAGGAGGCAAAACTATTAATTGAGTCAACAAAACCAAGCCTTGTTCTTTTGGATATCCAACTAATGGGCGAAAAGAACGGAATCGACCTCGCACAAGAACTAAAGGTAAAAAATATTCCTTTCGTATTTCTCTCCGCAAATTCTAATCAGACAATTCTAGAAAAAGCAAAGTTGACCGAACCTTTTGGGTTTTTGGTAAAACCTTTTCGCGAAAAAGACCTATTGGTTGCCCTAGAGATTGCATTTTATAGATATGAACATAGTTTTGAATCTAAATGGAGACGAGAGCATGATATGCGAGTAGATCTTACTGATATCATATCAAGGAAAGAAAATCGGAGGGACAGGCTGGCATTAATGGCAAGGGCATTACAAAAGTACATTCCTTTCGATTGTATTACTGGAATTTTGAAAAATAAAGATAGTGGCGATTTAAGTTTTTTCGCACAACATAGAATTGGGTTTGATGATTATCAATACATCGGTATCAACGAACTTGTGGAAATGTCTGGAGAGAAATTATCACACCTGACAACTTTGTTAGGTACGGGATCTTCATCAGGGGATGTGGCATTTCAAAACGGCGATGAATTTCGAAAAATGCTTAAAAAAAATCCGATAAATGCATTGTTTGCCAAATTGTTCGGCTTTTCGTCAAACCTTGAATTAACTTTTAACGATTCTCACGGTGACATTTTTTCGCTAAATCTATTTCGACGTAAATTCAATGGCTTTGACCAAATCCAATTAGATTTGTTGTTAAGTTTACAGAGTACGTTAACTTTTATATTATCAGATATTTCGAATGAAGAAGTTTCTGCTAAAGTAACCGCTCTAATCCCCTACGGCAAAAATCAACCATCGAAAGAGCTATTCAAAGGAATTATTGGGAAAAGTTCTTCCTTATTGAATGTTATGGACTTAGTATGTCAAGTAGCTTGTCTGGATACTTCTGTCCTTTTACTAGGGGAAAGCGGTACTGGGAAGGAAAGAATTGCAGATTCAATACATCAACTATCTCTTAGAAAGAACAAGCAATTTATAAAGATAAATTGTGCTGCGCTCCCTTCAACATTGTTCGAAAGTGAACTTTTCGGCCATGAAAAAGGTGCTTTTACTGGCGCTATAGATAAAAGAATCGGGAAGTTTGAACTGGCCGAAGGTGGAACCATTTTCTTGGACGAAATTGGGGAAATGCCTCTAGAATTACAGGTAAAATTATTGAGGGTATTGCAAGAGCGGGAAATAGAGCGGATAGGTGGAAGACAACCAATTGAAATTGATGTACGTGTAATTGCAGCAACAAATCGTAACCTGGAATATGAGATGGCAGAGGGCAGGTTCAGGCTCGATCTTTACTACCGATTAAATGTTTTTCCAATTTACCTACCATCGCTGAGGGAACGCAAAGAAGATATTGAAGAATTAGCAGTTTTTTTTGTGAAAAAATTCTGCTCAAAATTCCAGAGACCAGTGCCAATCGTTTCTGAAATAATGCTTTCACAATTGAAAGCATACCATTGGCCTGGCAACATACGGGAGTTAGAAAATGTTATTGAACAAGCACTAGTTGTAAATGTTCCAGGAACAGATCTAGCACTAAGGCAGCCACTGCCAAGAGAACTAGTTAAGGCAGTTGAGAAGACTGAGCCCGAAGAATTTACTGCGGTTAAAACGATAGAAGAGATAAAAAAAATGCAGCGGAAAACGGAAATAGATTATATTACCGCTGTCCTTAAAGAAACGAATGGCCGTATTAGAGGGAAAAACGGAGCTGCAGAAATCCTTCAAGAGAAACCAACTACCTTAGAGTCAAGAATCAGCAAGCTTGGAATAAAGCGCGAAGACTTCTCATAAAGTTATACGATAATTTCGGAGTTGTAAATAAAAACTCCGAATCTTTAGTAGGTTGAATTCAGTTCAATTGATTTCTGAATAATATCATTTTAAATTAATGTGTTATCTATGAGCTAGTTGTGTTTTTTTCAAGCTCAATTATTACATAGTCTTCCTAACTGGTATGTGATTGGAATAAAGTTTTGTGAACCGGTCGTTAGATATTTATTTTCTAAGGCTACTAAATCAAAACTGAGATGAAATCACAGTACAGTCCAATTCAGGTTACTTTTCAAGAACAGCCAAAACAATTTTTATTCAATGTCGATACACTGGAAAGGGCTCGGGAACCTTTTGGCCTGATTAATTCTATGCAGTGTTGCAGCGACTATTTTGAGATTGTTTGGATCACAAAAGGTTGCGGTACCTTTTATGTTGATAGTCAGAATTTTAACTTCAATGAAAATAACGTATTCTGCGTGAAGGGTGGTAAGTCTTACCATTTCAAGTCTCAACAGAACATTTTCGGCTATAAAATCTCTTTTGCAGAGAAATTTCTAAATTTCGGCGAATTTGATCTTGCTTTTCAAAATAACTTATTTCAGATTTTTAGCAAGTTAGATGGCGTTTTGTTAATGTCGAACACCCTTGGTGACATGCGTGAGATCGTGGAAAAAATGATTAACGAGTTTAACAATTCGTACCTATTTAAGAATGAAGTTTTGAACAGATATTTAAAAATATTTTTGATTTATCTCACAAGGCAACTTGGACAACAGCATTTTCCGGTACAGCAGACGAGGAACATTGAGCTCTTTCAGAACTTTAGCAGACTTGTTGAACACAAATTTAGAGAACAAAAGACTGTTGAACGGTATGCACAGGAGCTATATATTTCCCCGAATTATTTAAACGAAATTGTCAAAAAAACGACTGGTAGTTCAGCGAGCAATCATATTAGACGAAGGGTTGTAAATGAGGCAAAAAAACTGGCATTAACCTCTGATCGAAATATGAAAGAGATTGCCTATTATCTGGGATTTGTCGATACTGGTCATTTCAGTAAGTTTTTTAAATCCACATCGGGCAGAAATTTCTCTGAGTTCAAAAAAGAAAGAACTACGATTCTAGTCGCTAGTTAAGGAACTATCGGTAAAAAAAACGAGCATTATTGTTTAATGCAACCTATTATGAATATTTAACAAAACTTAATAAATTTTAAAATGCAAGAAAGAATCAAAATTGGTTCGGTTAATCCCGAGGGTTACCGTTCATTATTAGCTGTAAAAAACTACATCCAAAAATCTGGAATCTCAGTCATTCACCTTAACCTAATTGAGATCCGGGCTTCGCAATTAAATGGGTGTAGCTTTTGCATCGACGTACATACAAAGGCTGCAAGAGCAACAGGCGAAGCAGAAAACCGCATATATCTACTTCAGCAGTGGCGGGAACTAGATCTGTTTAGCGAGGAAGAGAAAGCCATACTTTCGTTGACAGAACAAATTACGCAAATAGCCATGGGTGTTTCAGCCGAGGTTTATTCGAAGGCATTAAATCTATTGGGTGAAGAATATTTAAGTAAGATTATGTTAGCGATAATTTCAATAAATGCATGGAATCGGATTGGAGTTTCCACGCTTCTGAAGCCTGTCTATTGACAAAAGCCGGATATAGGTGGCTGATTTTTTCATTTTCGAATTCAAGGCTTTTCCGATGGTAGGGTAACCTTTCTCAACTGAGAATTTTTATCTCTCGACAATCAATATTATTTGATAAACGTAATTATTAATTCGCTCAAATACGAACATTTAAATAAATGGCAATGTAGAGAAATGGCATTTAGGGTTAACTTTTACCTATTTGAAAGCTCAACATCTATGACAAAAAATGTCGGGTCGATTTAAAAACCTTCCTCAGACTCATATTGTAGACTATGAAAAACATGCAGACCTCCTTGTGTACGTATTCAACTTATCTTATTTTGATATGCATTTTTGCGTTTTTTTCTATCCTACAGCACGATAACCAATTTCCGAAGTTTACGCCACTTATATTGATGATGAATCAGAGTGTCATAGCAGCTAAGACAATTTTATTTACAGCAATCATTTCACCAAAAAAAATATATCTTTTGCGCTTAGTTGTAGGTTACTTTTTATTAGACGCTATTTGGATCTCCGTTTCAATTTCTACGCATTTTTTTTTAGGGTTTTCCTATGAGGTATTCGTTGGTCAGTCGATTGTGGTTCTATTCTATCCGCTTCGAACTTTGGATTGATTCAAAAAATAGTTTTCTATGATTTTTTTATTGTCTGGGCATCATTTATGTTTCTTATGGCGATGCTAGGATTATTCTTGAACAAATAAATCATTATTTCCTTGATGAGGTTGTCAGAATTTTACCTAAAGACAAGTGGGCGTATGGATCAATTTTCTATTTATACATATGAATGCAAAAGAGCTGTAAATAGTAAAGTAAAATGCTGTAATAGAGTTTAGGTAATCGTACCCCGTAGTCATTCAATAGCCCAACGAACAAGTGGTATAAAAATGCAGTAGGTCTGCAAACTGTATCTGGACTGCTCAAATGACTATAGCAATAAAGAAGATGAAGGTACAATTTATAAGCGTTGAAAAGTTGACGTTATGGACGACACAGAAATCTTTAAAAACTTTGCAGAATATCTCCACGTTCAACATTCGCTTGAGTCGGACACCGTAAAATTGATTATAGATCATTCTAAAGTCGTTGTAATTCCTAAGGATAGCTTTCTATTAGGACAGGGGCAAATTTGTAAATATGTTTATTTTATATTCTCCGGAAAGGCGATTTCCTTTTTGACAGGATTGGATGGAAAGGCCAGTACATGGTTTTTTCACTTTAATGGGTGCAATAATTTTATCCAGAACGTATTTGCTGTCGATTATAAAAGTTTCTTATCTGAAGACATATCAGCAATTTCTATAAAGACCCTTTCCACGGTTGTCGCAATTCAGCTTTCAAAAAAAGATGTTAATCTCATGCTATCGCTCTCTGTAGCATTTGATAACTGGATAAGAACAATGGATGAAAAGATATTCATCCTTACTAAACGAAGAACCTTACCTATTTCACATGTTCTCAAGCTACTATATCGCGACTTATCTAGGGATAGCGCCCCAGTCTTTGAGCCGGATCCGAAAATTAACCATGCGTGATTCTTAAGAATGAAACCCTAAACGTCATTATTGTTTTGTTTGCAAAACTGCTAGCAGATATTCAAAGTTTTTTTTCCCTTTTATGGTCGCACTCCCTGTCTTGAATTGATCAAGTCATTCAGCATTTAGGATACTCCATTTGTTTTTTTAGTTATTGGTTAACATATGTGAATGCTTACTGAATGTATCCTCCTTAATTTTGGCGAGTACAAACATGACGACTATATCCATATTTAGTAGGATCCAATAATAAATTTACTACAATGATTCAAAGAAAATCTTTTTTTACCATCGAACTCTGGAATTCGTTTTTGGCCATGATTCGCTACTTTCCAAGGGTTTTCATAGCAAAACGTGTAAGGGGTAGAGATTTTTATTCGACCAATACATACCACAATTTTAAAAGAAGAGTTACAAGTCTTCGGCCATCGGAGCCTGCTTTATGGGGTAAGATGGACGTAGCGCAGATGCTTCTTCACATAAATCTATCCATGGGCAGCGGGCAAGGATATTACTTTTTGCCCGATGAAAGTAACTTTCTTTCTAAAACAATAATTAAGTGGATGATCATAGGTCTTTATTCCGAGCAGCCGAAAGGATTGCAGCTTCCTATAAGTATGGCTATCAAGTCAAATACATATTGTGATTTTGAATTTGAAAAAGAAAGGTTTTTAGAGATTCTGGAAAAAGCTACAATGTCTACTAATTTCGGAAAATGGACGCCTCATTCATATTTTGGAAAACTCTCTGCTAGCGAGTGGGGGAAACTATGTCTTGTCCATATCGACTATCATCTAAAACAGTTTGGCTGTTAAGGCTACTAGTAAACTGAGACATTTTTTCAGCCGTTTTAAAAAACTGATTTGGAGGCTGGTGTTAGGTTCGGATAAGAATATCTACTTGGAAAAATGGTGACCCAAAGAATAAAAAGCGAGCGGTAGTTCTTATAAAATCATTATCAAAAAACGGTCGTTTTTTGAGAATTGCATCGGCCGTCTATAACGGTACAATAACCAAGGATAATTGTAATGAAAACTTTAAGGGGTAATTCTCATCTTTGCTCCTTTCTTTTGGTTCACATCTTATATCTCACATCTCAAATTTAGTCTTTGCGCTAATACCCCGCCACTTTATCGTCACCTCTTGAATCTGCGCCACCCAAATATTTTCCCCGTGGTGTTCTCAAAATGGCGTCAACTCGCCCAATGTTGCCTGATTTGATGATTTTATAACCTTTTTCCTCGAGTTTTTTAACTTTTACACTATCAAGCGCAGTTTTCTCAACATCTACCTCATCCGGTAACCATTGGTGGTGAAACCTTTTAGCGTCTACAGCTTGTTGCATGGTCATATCAAAATCTATCACATTTAAAATGGTTTGAAATACAGAGGTTATAATCGTTGAGCCGCCCGGCGTACCAACCACCATAAAAAGTTTTCCGTCTTTTGCCAAAATGGTTGGTGTCATAGAACTAAGCATTCTTTTGTTAGCTGCTATTTCATTTGCTTTACCACCAATTAAGCCAAACATATTTGGTGCACCTGCTTTTACAGAAAAGTCGTCCATTTCGTCGTTCAGCAAAAATCCTGCACCTTTTACCACAATCAAAGATCCAAAAGAAGCATTTAGGGTTGTGGTAATGGCCACGGCGTTGCCGGCGCGATCTACTATAGAAAAATGTGTCGTCTCCAAATGTTCTGGAATATCAATTTCGCCAGCTTTAATGGAAGCGCTCGTGCTTGCAGAATCGAAACTGAAGCTTGCCATTCTAGCTTTGTTGTACGTTGGTTTCAAGAGTTCTGTTTGTGGAACGTTGTAAAAATCGGCGTCGCCCAAATGCGTTGCCCTATCTGCATAAGCCCTCCGTTCTGCCTCAACCATTACCTGAAAAGTAGAATCAGCGTTATGTCCCCATTTCTTAAACGGATAAGGTTCTACAGATTCTAGAAGCTGCATTAGAGCGATGCCACCGCTTGACGGTGGCGGCATGGTAATTACATCGTATCCTTTAAAAGTACCAGTAACAGGTTTGCGCCAAATTGCTCGATAATTCTTCAAGTCTTCGTGTGTAATGATTCCGTTTCCTGCTTTCATTTCAGCCACAATGGAGTCTGCCACAGCGCCCTCATAAAAACCTGATTTACCCTTTTGTTGAATAAATGTTAGCGTGTTGGCAAGTTGGGTTTGCACCAGCAAATCATTTTCTTGCCACGGGCCTGTAAGCTTAATTAGCGCTGTTCCATCCGGATTAAAGTGCATAAACCGTGGATGATTCGCATTTAATTGTGATGCTTGCCTTTTGGTGATGGGAAAACCGTTTTTGGCCAAATCTATAGCTGGTTGTAATAAGGCCGACCAAGATAATTTTCCGTATTTTTTATGGGCGGCTTCCATCCCCGCTACAGATCCTGGTACTCCAGATGCAATTTGTCCATGTAAACTTTTATCTACAATAGGATTGCCGAGACTGTCGAGGTACATATCTCTAGTTGCCGCCGATGGCGCTTTCTCTCTAAAATCTAAGCTGTTGGTTTCTCCAGAAGCAGCGCGATAAACCATAAAACCGCCGCCGCCAATATTGCCAGCATTAGGATAAACCACCGCTAGAGCAAATTGTACAGCCACAGCAGCATCTACCGCATTACCACCTTTTTTAAGAATGGATATGCCTACTTTTGATGCAATACCATTTGCAGAAACAACCATGCCATTCTTAAATTCGCCGCTATTGTTTTTTCCTAATTGGCCCGCCGCACACCCGGTAAGAATTAATATGAGGTAAAAGTTTATACAATGCCAAACAAACTTAGTGTTGGGGCTTAAAGCTTTCTGCATCGGTGTAGATTTTGTTAATTAAAACTTCGTTCTTTTCGTTGATCACTTTTCTTTTTAGACTCAACTTTGGGGTAAGTTCACCACCATCAATACTCCACTCTGTGGCAAGTAGCGCAAATCGTTTAACTCTTTCCCACTTGCCAAAGTCAGCTCCGAATCTATCTATTTCTTCTTGTATTTTCGTTTCAACGTTTGGGTTTTTAATTAGCTCTAGTTCGCTAGAATAGATTAAATTGTGCTTTGTAGCCCATTTTTTTAATATTCCAAAATTTGGAACAATAAGTGCACTTGGAAATTTTCGGTTTTCTCCAAGTACCATAATCTGTTCTATAAAACTAGACTCTTTGTATTTATTTTCGAGAATTTGCGGGGCAACATATTTTCCTCCGGCCGTTTTAAACATTTCCTTTTTCCGATCGGTTATTTTAAGAAACCTACCGTCTATTAGTTCTCCAATATCTCCGGTATGAAACCAGCCTTCCACATCGATCTCTTTGGCAGTTAAATCAGGTCGGTTGTAGTAACCCTTCATCACGTTATCGCCCCGAACTAGAATTTCGCCGTCTTCAGCAATCTTCAGTTCTGCACCTTTTATCAGTTCGCCCACGGTGCCAAACATAATCCCGGTAAGGTGATTTACGGTAATCACTGGAGAAGTTTCGGTAAGGCCATAGCCTTCGAATACCGACATTCCTGCGGCCCAAAATATTCTTGCTAAGCGTGAATTTAAGGCTGCTCCACCTGATATAATAACGCCAATATTGCCGCCAAGTGCAGCTTGCCATTTTTTAAATACAAGTTTTCTCGCAATGTTAAGTCTAAAGTTATACCAAGCACTTGAATTTAAATCGAAGTTTTCGGCAAGCTTTAAAGCCCAAAAGAAAATTTGCTTTTTCAAGCCTTTAAGTTCTTTCCCCTTTTCTAAAATCTTATCGTAAACTTTTTCTAGCAACCTAGGTACGGTAGAAAAAACCTGTGGTTTTACATGCTGTATATCTGCAACAATGGTTTCCATACTTTCTGCATAGTAAACATCTATTCGCACGTAGATGTACAAATAAATAATCATCCGTTCGAAAATGTGCGAAAGGGGTAAGAAACTCAGTCCCTTCTCAAGGTTTGGGGGAAGGATGATAGCAGAGTTTTTAAAATTAGAAACTAGGTTGTTGTGGGTTAACATCACTCCTTTAGGCGTTCCTGTTGTTCCAGAGGTGTATATAATGGTCAATAAATCGTCGGGGGTTATTGCTGCGTGATATTCTTCCAAATTAATTCCAGAGGACTTTTCTCCCTCCTCCAAAAGCGTGCTCCAGTGGTTTGCGTTTTGGAAACTATCGAAAGTGAATATTTTAATTTCAGGATTTACTTTTGCTACACAAGGTTGCAGCTTGGTGTACAACTCCTCGCTCGAAACAAAAATAATAGAGATTTCTGCATCCCGCAAAATAAACTCAATATCATGGCCAGATAGGGTAGGGTATAACGGAATTTGATAAGCGCCCAGTTGGTTGGCGGCAAAATCTGCAATGTTCCATTCGGGCCTGTTGTGAGACATAACCGCAACTCTGCCACCTTTGCCTATACCCATTTTAACTAATCCGCGTGATAGGTTGTCTACGGTCTTGCAAAAATAATCAGTAGAGTAATTTACCCATTTTCCGGCAACTTTTCCGCTCACAAATTCTGTTTTGGGTTTATCTAAACTGTATTTCAATAGGTCGAAAACCCTCGTTACATTTTTATCCATAATGGTTTTTATTGCGGTGTTAATATAGCGAATTTTGACCACATGTAAATATGTCTAGAATATTTTATGACAGAATATGATGTGGTGAGCTAAAGGATGTTTTTTCAGACAATGTTGACTGGAGAATAATTTATCAGCGTTCATGACAATATTATGGCATAAAAGTTGCTGTTGAGGTCGAAACTTAAATTTAACATTATGAAAAAATTAATTTTTACTATTTTAGGTTGCGTAGCCTTATTTACTGCAAGTACAACACAAGTTAAAGCACAAGATTATCAAAATGCCATCGGCGGTCGTTTTGGCGCTGCAAATGGGGTTAGTTTTAAAACAGCTTTAAACAAAGGTGCAATGTTAGAGCTCATTGGAAATTTTAGAAGCTCTAAAGGTGCAAAATATGTTAACTTAACAGGATTATATGAGGTTTATAATCCAATTAAAGGTGCACAAGGTCTAAACTGGTTTTATGGTGCTGGTGCATCACTTGGGTCTTACAAGATTAAGGGTTATAAAGGAGATGTTTATCTTTCCTTAGATGGTGTTTTAGGTTTAGATTATAAATTTAAAGATGCTCCAATTAATTTATCTTTAGACTGGATTCCTACTCTACAAATAACACCAGATACGGATTTTTATAGCGGAGACGTTGGTTTAGGTGTTCGCTTTACTTTTTAAACAGCCACCGAAAGCAAAAAATAAAGCCCTTGAAAACATGTTTTCAAGGGCTTTATTTTTAAAAAAATTATTTGTTGAGATTTTACAAGTGCAACGTGCATTCTCTCCCATCTCAAATCTCCCATCTCAAATCTCAAAACGTAGAGCGTTTTACTTTTCCGTCCACTTTGCAAAAACAGCTTTCTGTGCCGCAGTTGCTTTTGGATCAATGCCCGCTTTTAATCGCGCCTTTGGATTTTCCTGTAATTTTAGCTCAAAAGTTTTTTCAATCCCATCTCTACTTATGGCGATGGACATTTTGTCGCCTATAGCTTTATTTGCTACAATTGGAATGGTATCTAAATCTATTCTTGGGCTTGATAATTTTACTTTTTCGAATACTTCTTGTAAACTTAAGCCATTAATTTTAGAAATCTCGTCATTTACGTTAAGCCCCGACAACCAAGCAGGCGAATCTCTGTCTACACCGCTAACAGTAATTGCGCTATTGCCTAACGTGGCAGCTATGCCTGTGTAGGGTTTGCCCGGTGCTATATTTTCAGAAGAAATGGTTACGCCAGCATAGCCAAAATATTTATTGTAATCTACCTCGTCTACGCCGTTAACATATTTGGCCCAAAAACCTGTAAAGCTCTCTCCAGATATTTTTTCTACCATGGCCTTAAATTCTGCATCGGTATAGCCACGATTTAATTTCTTGCATTTTAGGTACATGGCTTTCATTACATCATCTAAACTTTTTTTACCCTTTGTTGCATGAATAATCTCTAAATCCATCAAAATGCCAATCACTTCGCCCTTACCATAGTATGAGATTGAATTGTTTTTCGAATTTTCATTTGGTCTGTAACCAATAATCCATGCATCGTAACTTGCAGCTGCGGCCGATTGATATTTTGAGCCTATGGTATTTTTTACGGTGGCGACGCCTCCTATTAATGCATTCAAAAATTCATCATTAGTGGTAAAGCCCGCACGTAGCATGTATTTGTTTTCATAGTAGGATGTAAATCCTTCGGCAATCCATAAATCTGTCGTGTAATTTTCCCTGTCATAATCAAATGGCCCAAGGGCTATCGGACGAAGTCTTTTAACATTCCAAAGGTGATGATATTCGTGCGCTACCAATCCAAGAAAAGATTTGTATCCCTTTTCTGATGCGTAGCCCATTCTACTAGCACCTAAAGTAGTAGAATTTAGGTGTTCTAAACCTCCGCCACCACTGGCGGAATTGTGCACGATAAAAACATAGTGTTCGTTTGGGTTTTCTCCATAAACTGCTGTTTCTTGCTCAACAATTTTGGCCATATCTACTTTTAGTTTTTCCTTGTCGTAGTTGCCGCCGCCATACATGGCAACTTCGTGTCTTACGCCCGCGGCGCTAAACTCAAAAATATCTTGTTTTCCAACCTCTATCGGACTATCGAAAAGAAGATCGAAATTTGGGGCTGTATAAGTGAAGGCTTTCCCCTCAACAGGGCTTAAACCTGTAGAAACTTTAGTCCAGGTTTTATAAGGGACAATGGTTACGGTACTTGGCGATTTAATGAACCCATCAGGATACATAAAAATGCCCGTAGGTGATAGAAATGCATGAGATTCATCTATAAATGGGGTTCTAACCGATATTTCGAAAGCATAAACTCTATAATTTATCCGTATGTCTTTTGCTTTTTCAGAGAAAATTCGCCATATATTTTTTCTTACTTTCTCAACTTTAAGGGCTTTGCCCGATGAAGTTGCGCCAAACGCTTCTACGCTTTTTTCAAATTCCCTAATTAGGTAAGAACCTGGAGTCCAAACAGGCATCTTTACATCTACATAATCCTTAACCAAGCCAGAAATATTCATTTTAACCTCTGCGTAATGTGCCTGAGGTTCTTTAAATGAAACCTCAAAACCTATGTTCACCTGTGCTTTTGTCGTCATAATTCCAAATAAAATAAATACTGCACTTAAAGTTGTCGTTCTTTTTACCATATCTTTTTGATTTACCCACAAATTTATGGTTATTGTCGACTTTTTATTGAAAAATATGGGTTAATGCCTATTTAGATAAAAAAAGGGAATTAACTATGCGCGTTAACGATAGGAACGGCATCTTTTTTTGGCTTTTTTCGAGCCGAAAAAAATATAGTGGAAAGCGTGTTAAAACGCCCAAATATAGTTAAGGAAAATATTAAATTCCCATTAGCCCCGATTTTGATAAAAGTACGGATAGAAAGATTGATTGTTAACACAACCTTGTGTTTGAAGGCCAATCTGCAAAAAAAGAGAATATTAGTTGAATGAAAATAATTACCAAGAATTTATCCATTTAATTTTTATATTTATCGCCATGATTCTTGTGGCAGATAGTGGGTCGTCTAAAACCGATTGGATGGGATATGAAGATGGTAAGACTTTTGAATTTAGTACCATTGGCATAAATCCCTATTTTTTGAATGAGGCAGGGATCAGCATGCATATTTCTCAAAATGCCGAGCTCTTAAACTGGGCGCTATCGGTTAAAGAAATTTATTTTTTTGGTGCGGGTTGTTCTTCGCCAGATAAGCATGAGGTAGTCTCTAACGGCCTGTCGGCTGTTTTTAAAAATGCCTATATTTCTGTAGAGCACGATCTACTTGGTTCTGTGTATGCCACCTGTGGTAAAGAAGAAGGTTTGGTAAGCATATTGGGTACTGGCAGTAATGTCTGCTATTTCGATGGAAAAAAAATTCATGAAGGTGTGCACGGCCTTGGTTATGTGCTGGGCGACGAAGGCTCTGGAACTTTTTTTGGAAAAGCAGTATTGCTTGGTTATTTCTGTAAAAAAATGCCAAAAGACCTAAGAAAAAGCTTTCGTGATGTTTATGGCGCAAAAAAAGAAGAAGTAATTACCCACGTTTACCAACAACCGTTTCCTAACATTTATTTGGCCAATTTTAGTAGATTTATGGCTGAGAATTTGTCCCATCCCTATATCCAAGAGACTTTGAAAGAAGGTTTTCAAGAGTTTGTAGATGTCAATATTAAGGATTATCCAAATTATCAGCACAATCCCTGTCATTTTGTAGGTTCCATTGCGCACTATTATCATGCAGCCTTAAAAGAGGTTCTAGAAACTAATGGCATAACGGTTGGCAAAATATTGCACAAGCCCATACAAGAACTTTTTAGTTTTATACTAAAACAAGAAGGTGTGTTGGACGGTGGTAAAAAGGGATTAAATTAAATAAGAAATCATTTTAAACACAATGCAAAATTGAGTGTTATCACTACACGCAAATAAACATAGTATGAAAAAAATATTAGTTGTAGACGACGATCAAGAGGTTTTGGAAACTCTAGAATTAATTTTGGAACTCGGAGGATTTGAAGTATCCGGTTTAGATAATGGAGAAGAAATTTTTGAAAGAATAGAGTTTTTCGAGCCAGATTTAATTCTGTTGGATATATCTCTAGGCCATATAGATGGGCGTTTGCTATGTGAGCAGTTAAAAGCTTCAGAAGATACCTCGTACATTCCAATTCTTTTAATTTCTGGTTTGTACCAAGCCGATGAGATAGCGTCATTGCAATACGGGCAAGATGATTTTCTTTCTAAGCCCTTCCAAATGGATGTGTTATTGGAAAAATTAGCAGCTATTTTATCAAAGCAAGAAAATGAAAACAGTTTTAAGCTAAACTAGTCTGTCAATTTGGCAAAAAATTGTTTTGGAACAGCCCTTGTTATGCATAGTTTAAAAATTATTAAACTATGAGTATACAAGAAAAGGGGAATATCTCCATCCATACAGAGAATATTTTTCCGATCATAAAGAAGTTTTTATATTCTGATAATGAGATTTTTCTGCGCGAGCTCGTTTCTAATGCAGTAGATGCCGTTCAGAAAATTAAAAGGTTAGGTGCTTTAGGGCAATATAACGGAGAAGTTGGCCAGCTATTAGTAGAGGTTGCTGTAGATAAAGATAAGAAAACCATTACCGTTAGCGACAATGGTTTGGGGATGACTGCCGAAGAAATTAAGAAATACATCAACCAAGTTGCCTTTTCTGGAGCTAGCGAATTTGTAGAGAAATTTAAGGATGCAAAAGACGCTAACGAAATTATCGGTAAATTTGGATTGGGTTTCTATTCTGCCTTTATGGTTGCAGACCTTGTAGAAATAAACACGCTATCTTACCAAGAAGGTGCAGAACCTGCAAAATGGGTGTGTGATGGAAGTACAGAGTTCGAGATTTCTGAGGGAATAAGAACCACCCGCGGAACGGATATTGTGCTTCACATTAACAAAGATTCTGAAGAATTTTTAGAAGAACAGAAACTCCAAGAAATTTTAGATAAGTATGCAAAATTCTTGCCTATTCCTATAAAATTCGGAACCAAAACCAATTCTGAAGAAGATGGAGAAGATGTCGAAGGCAAGAAAAAATACATAGATGTAACTGTTGATAACATCATTAACACGACCAATCCAATCTGGACAAAAGCACCGTCTGAGTTAAAAGATGAAGATTATCTAAGCTTTTACAGAGAGTTATATCCCTTTACAGAGGAACCACTTTTTTGGATCCACCTTAACGTAGATTATCCATTTAACCTTACCGGCGTACTGTATTTTCCGAAGTTGAAAAACGATTTTGAGGTACAGCGCAACAAAATAAAATTGTATTCGCGTCAGGTTTTCATTACTGATGAAGTTAAAGACATCGTTCCTGAATTTTTGATGTTGTTGCATGGCGTAATAGATTCTCCAGATATTCCATTAAATGTTTCTCGTAGTTTTCTTCAAGCAGATGGGAACGTAAAGAAAATTAACAATTACATCACCAAAAAAGTAGCAGATAAACTGCAAGAGTTGTTTAACAAAGACCGTACAGCATTTGAAGACAAATGGAAAGATATTGGCCTTTTTGTTAAATATGGTATGATAAGCGAGGAAAAGTTTTATGACAAGGCAAAAGATTTTGCTTTGTTGGGAAATACGGAAGGCAAGCTTCTTACGCTTCCAGAGTATCATGAAAAAGTTAAAGAGCTACAAACTGATAAAAATGGGAATGTGGTTTACATTTACACCAACGATGCGCAGAAGCAAGATGCTTTTATACAATCGGCACATAAGAAAAACTACGATGTGTTGGTGTTAGATTCGCCAATTGATAACCATTTTATTAACCAATTGGAGCAAAAGCTAGAGAAAACTACCATTAAACGTGTAGATTCTAGCGTAGCTGATAAGTTGATAGAGAAAGACGAAAACAATGAGCATGTGCTTTCTGAGAATCAGGTAAAGGAAGTGACAGAGATTTTTGAGAAAGCCATTACCAAGCCTGGTATGCAGGTAGAAGTGGTTGCATTAAACCCCGAGGAAATGCCAGTAACGGTTACCATGGATGAGTTTATGCGCAGAATGAAAGACATGGCCGCCATGGGTGGTGGTGGAATGGGTTTTTATGGCCAAATGCCAGATAATTACAAGGTAGCCATTAATGGCAATCACCCGTTAATCGGCAAAATTTTAAAGGCCAAACCAGCGGATCAAAGCACTTTGGTAAAGCAAGCGGTAGATTTGGCATTGTTGGCGCAAGGTATGTTAACCGGTGCAGAATTAACTTCGTTTGTAACTAGAAGTGTTTCTTTGATTTAAAAGTGGCGTAAGTCAACTTGTAAAAGAAAGCAGCGCCCAGATTATTTTCTGGGCGCTGTTTCGTTTATAAAGTAAATTTCCGAAGGTTTTTTTAATTTCCATTCGGCCATGCATGGCTGTTAATCAGGAAGCTTTTAGCTCTTCTGTTGCAAATTAACTTCCATTTCGCTCAACGTTTGTCCGCCTTTAATCCCAAAATCTAAGGTGCGTATCGGGTACGGAATCATGATGTCATTGGCATCATAAGCTTTCTTTATCTTAATAATCGCATCGCTGCCAACTTTTAAATATTCTGGCTGTTCTAGCGAATTTACCCAAAATCTTATCGTGTAATTGATTGAGCTATCGGCAAACTCATTAAAGAACATGGTGGTTTTTTCCCCTTTTACCAAGCCCTCAATGTCTTTTACGGCGTCCATTGTAATTTGCATTACACGCTCCAAATCTTCTCCGTAAGATACACCTACCGATAAATCAAAACGTCTTTTGCCCAGCATCGAAAAGTTTTCTATCGGATTTTGGAAGACTTCTTTGTTTGGGATGATAACCATCTGTCCTTGAAAAGTTCTAATGGTGGTATCTCGCAAATTTATAGACTCTATTTTGCCCATAAAATCTTTAATTTTAACAATATTCCCAATTCTGATCGGCCTGCGAAAAGAGATAAAAATGCCAGACATAAAGTTGGCGGCAATGTCTTGAAAAGCGAAGGCAAAAGCTAAGCCAAGCAAACCTGCCCCGCCAAGTATGGTGGTTATTGCCTTGTCTAATTGTAAAATACTCAGCGCAATAAATATAACTATCCCCAAAAAAAAGATATATATAATCGATGAGAAGAGAGAATTGAGGGTGTGATTATTAGAAAGTTTGCCTATCAGTTTGGTTGCAAGTTTATGGATGTACTTTGCTACAAAAAAGCCAATTACGGTGACAACGACAGCCAATAAAATATTTGGTAAAAGTTTAATCAATTCTTTTAACCACAGAGACAATTTGTCGGTTATAAGTTTGGTTGAATCGTTTATGTTAAAATTCATTTGATAAAATATATGGTTTCAGGTTATTGTAAGAGCAACTTATCTGCCAACAAATTAACAAACAAAAATAACATTTACTTGTTCTTTGAAAAAAAACCATGTTATTCTCTTTGGCTCTATTTTCTGCTTCTTGTTACAATTAGCCGAACAGAGTCCACATCCAGCCTATCCTTAAGCCAAGTTCTAAGTTTATTTCTTTCTAATTGATACATTGGGCCAGGTAATGCAACTACTGCCATGGTTATGCTATCTATTTTATTGGTATCTAAGTATTTTATGTAAGCTTGGTTTATGCTAAAATTAACTAAGTCCGGGTATAAAGCTTTCAGCTCTTTTGTAAGATCAGGTATTGGTTCGCTAGCATTTGCAGAGGGGTTTTTGTTAATGTTTAAAGAGTCTCCAGATACAGCCTCGATAATACTGGCTTTTATTTGCGACAGGTCTAAATTATTCTTTGCGTCTAGTCCCTGCCTGATGATTAATTTTGTATGCGCCAAATCATACTTTGGCAGTTTCCTTTTCAGGCTGTCTAATTGATTTTGATCAAGTAGTTTGCCAATGAGGAGTAGGTCTATTTCGTTTGCACCATGATTGTATTTAAAGGTTTTAGAGATAACTTGGCTGTTTGCATAATGAAGCTCCGTTTTGATAAATGCCCGTGCATTGTTCTCGAACAGACTTTTATTAACAATTCTTCCCGCCAAAAAAATGCTGGGAACTATAGTTACCACAACAACAATTAGGATATAGTGTTTTACTTGCCGCTCGTAAGCCTTATCTTCAAAGTGTTTTTTTCGAAACTTCATGAACCTAATAATCAGGTAGGTAGCTACGCAAATAAAAATACTGTTTATAAAATATAGGTATAAAGCGCCGAGTACAAAATATACGTTTCCCATCGCCAGCCCATATCCTGCGGTACAAAGCGGGGGCATTAAAGCGGTGGCTATCGCCACACCGGGTATTACAGTGCTCGTTTTCTCCTTTCGGGTGGCTGCGACAATTCCGGCGAGCCCGCCGAAACTTGCAATAAAAACGTCCCAAATGGAGGGAGAAGTTCTAGAAAGTATTTCTGAAGATGCCTCATGAAGTGGGGTAATGAAAAAATACAGTGCAGAAGCGCCAATTCCTATCGCAGTTGCTAGCGCCAAATTTCTAGCGGCCTTTTTAACCAATTCGAAATCGTTAATTCCAATTCCCAAACCTACGCCCATAATCGGGCCCATTAAGGGCGAAATAAGCATGGCGCCTATTATTACGGCTGTAGAATTTACGTTTAAACCTATCGAGGCAATAAAAATTGCGAAAATTAGCGTCCAAAGATGTGCTCCCCTAAACTCGACATTTTTTACAATCGATTTAATGGTTTCAGACTCGTCTGCGCTATCTTCATGAAGATTAAAGCGATAAGAGATAAACCTTTTTATCGCAATAAATATTTCTCTCATAACTTATGCCCGTAATTAATCAAAAATACAGTTTTAATTATAAACTGCCATGCGATGAATTAACAGCAGCTACAAAGGTTTTTCTCCAATTTTTCGGCGTTAAATTATGATGTAGCAAATACTTGTGCCGTTGGCAGAAAACTATTAAGCCTTTGCTAATTTTAATATTTTTAAAATCGAAGAATATAAACGAAATTGTCCAGCTTCTGCTAAACATTTAAATGGGCAATAAAATTATCAAGCTTATCTTCTTTGGAAACTACTTTGTGGGTTTGCTGGCGGTTGCCCTTACTTTCGAGTGTATTCTACAACTAAACCTGCCTCAACTTAGCTTAAGCTATTATTTCTTGTTGTTTTTGGCGCCCATTGTATATTACACATTTGCCTATCACAAAGCATCATTAGATCCACATGCGGTAAATCCACGCAACAAATGGTATTTTCAGCACAAACGGTTAATTGGTATTAGCCAAATGGTGCTGACTTTGTTGTCCGTCGTGCTTGCCGGAAACATCATCTATCAAGATTATGAAAGAATTTTACGCTTGCCAGCAGACTATTGGCTATCTATCGTTGTAATTTCTGCGGCAGCTATTTTTTATTACGGCCTGCTGCCAAAGTCTTTTGTAAAGTTAGATTTAAGAGTGAGAGGCTGGCTAAAACCCTTTGTTATTGGTTTTGTTTGGGCTTGTTGTGCGAACGTACTGCCTTTAATTATCGTAAAAATAGAAAGTGGAGTAGATTTTTCTGATTCTTGGTTTTGGGCTTTTCTTTTTGTTAAAAATTGGATGTTTTGTACGGTGAACGCAATTATATTCGATATAAAAGATTATCCAACGGATGCAAATCAACACTTGAGAACTTTTGTGGTACGCTATGGTTTGCGTAAAACAATTTTTAATATTTTAATGCCTTTAATTTTTGTTGGGGTTTTTTCGATGCTTATTTTTGCATACATCGAAAGTTTCAGTGCTGTCCATATTTTCTTAAGTATTTTGCCGTTCGGCCTAACCATCTATCTTGCATATTCTATGCATAGGAGACAAAAAATTATGTATTATTTAATGATTATTGATGGACTGATTTTGGTTAAGGCGCTTTGTGGAATTATTGGGATGCAGTTTTATTAATTTGGATGGAGCTTAAAAGCATATTGCTTTAGAAAATTGAAATTTAGGATTTGAGTAACTACAACAGAATAGCATATTATTATGATACCCTTGCCAAGCTCGTTTTCGGCAAATCGCAGATCAATGCACAAAAAGACCAATTAGTTTATATCCAACCTAATAGTAAAATACTAATTGTTGGTGGCGGCACCGGATGGATTTTGGAAGAAATAGCGAAAATATTTCCTGGCGGATTAGTTATAGATTACGTAGAATCCTCTAATAAAATGATTGGTATTGCTAAGAAAAGAAACATCGGAAGAAATACCCTGAACTTTTTAAGTTCTTCGATAGAAAACTTTAGGCCGACTAAAGTATATGATGTGGTGATTACCGCTTTTTTATTCGATAATTTTGTTCAACCACAAGCCGATGTTAATTTTTTAATTGTTCATAATTACTTAAAAGAAAATGGCTATTGGTTGTTTTCTGATTTTGATGTGGAAAGAAAGCGATACGTAAATTGGAGGAATGTGTTGATGAAAGCCATGTACCTGTTTTTTAAAGTGGTGGCTGACGTAAAACCTAAAGGTCTCATAGAGATAAAGCCTTTATTTCGATTTTACAATTATGAGGTTGTATTTGAAAAATGGTATTATAAAAAAGTTATCCGCGCTGCGGTTTATAGAAAGTTAGTTTAGCTAAAAACTAAAGAGCTTACAATGGCAATTAAAACCATTAAAACCATCACTATTTTATCAACTCTTATCCAGTCTGCCTTTGTGAGAGCATTATGTGCTTTTTTCTCAGTTCTGCTTGCAATGTTTTCGAACGTAAAATTTGAAGTGTTTAATTTAATAAGCATGATATAATTTTGTGTTTATATAACGACATAAATATCAATTCAAAAGGTTTGCCAAAATTGAAAATTTTCAAAAAATGTGGATAATTAGTTTCGGCACTAGCAAGTTTCTCGTAAAACAGAACATCTAATAATTATTCCTGAATTGAATTTAAATAAGTCCTGCCTAAATTTTAGACAGGACTTATTTTATCTAATGAGATTTATTCTCCAGAAGCTTCATCGTTAATAGAACCTTCGGCCAATTTGGTAAGCGCTACGTCAGTATCCTTTTCGTTTTGGAGCGTTTTAGAAAGCAGCTCGACCACGTTGGTGTGCCCCATGTTTTCTGCAAATACCCTAAGCGTGCCATAAGTTGCAATCTCGTAATGCTCTACTTTTTGTGCTGCCAAAATTAATCCTGCATCTCTAACCATCGTTCCTTTTTTGGTATCACCAATAATAGATTCCGCCTCTGCCAGTATGCCCGCCATCGCTTCGCATTTTTTTGCTACAGCTTTTTCATCCAACAATTCAAAAACCTGTTCTAAGGTTTTTACATGTTCTTCTGTTTCGCTCGTATGTTTTTTAAATGCGGCTTTCAATTCATCGCTGGTAGCAGCTTTTTCCATTTTTGGTATCGCCTTTACTAAATGGCTCTCTGCCCAATAAATGTCTTTTAATTCGTCGATAAAAAATTCATGAAATTCAGAATTTTTCATTTTTCCGGTATTTCCGGTAGGTTTTTTACTCGTTGTCATGATATATATTTTTAGTTCGTATAAAAATAACCCTGATAAACCGATTATGTTTAGAAAAATTTTGGTTTACGTATTTACCTCAATTATCGAATAAAAACACGTAGTTCAAGAACTTTTTGTATTGAATAAGGTTAATAATGCATAAACATTTATAACTATGGAACACAACAAAGAAATCATTAGCGACTTAAAATCCCTTATCTCTATTTTAAATGATGGCAAGGAGGGATATACCTCAGCTGCAGAAACAACAGATAATGTTGAGCTGAAAGCGGTTTTTTTAGAGTATGCGGCACAGCGTAAAGCTTACGAAGAAGAGTTGAAAGCCCACTTACTTACACACGGCGAAACTTCTGATAATGATAGCGGAGGAGTTCTTGGCGCTTTACACCGAACATGGATAGACATTAAAGATGCTTTGAGCGGTAAAGATGAGGTTTCTATTTTAAAGGCAATTGAGACTGGCGAGCAGGCTGCTGTAGAGAAATATAGCAAGCTGGCTGCAGATTATGCCACACATAGCGACCATATTGCATTGTTAAATAAGCAAAAGGGAGGCGTAACGGAGGCTTTAGCAAAGGTTCAATCGCTTGTAACAAAATATCAGAATACCTAATAAACATGCGATTAGAAGAAGGCCATATCATCAAATGATATGGCCTTTTTTGCTTTAAGCCGATAAAAAATTTTATTAAAACAACACACGGACATCTTTAGCGTTTAAATACTTAACTTCCACCTTTAAATGTATTTTTAAATTAGATAGGGGCTCCAACAGTCTTGGTTGATGTGGAGAAATAGGTTTTTAGCGTTAAATTAGTTTGTGGGTAGTAAGCATTATTTTTTTCTTGTAGGTTTTTTAACCTTAGTCACGTTGTTTTTTTTTAGTGGTTTGCCTTGTTTTGCTCAAAAGGGTGTTACACTTGGTGGTACCATTCGCGATGCGGGAACTGGAGAAAGCCTGATAGGGGCAACTGTAAAATTAACAGACGGCAGTATCGCTACTGTAAAAAGCAATAATTATGGGTACTTTGCCCTTTCTAAACCTGCTGGTAAGTACACCTTAACGGTAAGCTTTGTGGGCTATACTACATATAGCAAATCAATCGAACTTAAAAAAAATGAACAAATTGATGTGCAACTCGTCGCGCTCAATACCCTTTCAGAAGTGTTGGTGAAAGCCACCGATCGCAAAAACGAGCATGTAAAAAGTGCACAAATGGATTTGCAGCAGATCGATATGAAGACCTTAAATACCATCCCGGTTTTATTGGGAGAAAAAGATATTCTAAAAACCATCCAATTGCTGCCCGGAATAAAGGCCGCCGGAGAGGGAAATACAGGTTTTTATGTTAGAGGAGGTGCTGCCGATCAGAATTTAATTTTATTAGATGAAGCTGTTGTTTACAATTCATCGCACCTGCTGGGTTTTTTTTCTACGTTTAATGCCGATGCTATAAAAGATGTAAGCCTTTATAAAGGTGGAATGCCTGCGCAATACGGCGGGCGCTTGTCGTCGGTGCTCGATGTAAAAATGGACGATGGAAATAGTAAAGAATATAAGTTTCAGGGAGGCATTGGCTTAATTGCATCTCGAATAAAAATTGAAGGCCCAATTGTAAAAGACAAAGGTTCTTTTATGGTAAGTTTTAGGCGAACCTATTTAGATTTGTTTTTAAAAGCTTCTAAAGATACTACGATAAGCGGCAGCACGCTTAATTTTTATGACGTTAACGCAAAGTTTAATTACCGCTTGGGCGATAAAACTGTGATTTATCTTTCTGGCTATTTTGGCCGAGACAACATCGGCGTAAAAGACCTTTTTAATAACAATTGGGGAAACGCCACAACAACCCTCAGGCTCAACCATATTTTCAACAGCAAGCTCTTTTCAAATACTTCTTTAATTTACAACAACTATAACTATACCGTTAAATTATTAAACAACGCAAACGATTTTACGGCTAAAAGCTTCATCAGAGATTTTAATTTAAAGCAAGATTTTGAAAGTTTTAACAATAAGCATTTGTTAAAATTCGGAATTAACGCAACTCACCACCGCATTTCACCAATCGGTTTAGAATCGCCGAAGACCTCGCAGATAAATTCGCTAAGTCAGGAGAAAAGATATGGGTTGGAGACAGCAGCCTATATTTCTGATGAATGGAGCGCTGCGAAAAATATTAATGTGATTTACGGATTGCGGTTATCTGGATTTTGGTTATTAGGCCCAGGAAATTTTAAATCTTATGATGCAGCAGGGAATACGGTAAAAACAGATAAAATTGGTAGTGGTAGGATTTATAAAAATTATATTAATTTACAACCAAGATTTTCGATAAGCTACCTGTTAAATGAAGAAAATTCTTTAAAGTTTTCTTACAATAGAAACAGTCAGAACATACACATACTAACCAACTCAAATTCTAGTTCTCCAACTGATCAGTATGTGTTAAGCAGCAATAACATAAAACCAGAAATTGCAGATCAACTGGCTTTTGGATATTTTAAAAACCTTAGCGAAAATAAATACGAGCTTTCTGCGGAGGTTTATTACAAATGGCTACAAAACCAAATAGACTATAAAAATGCTGCGCAACTTATTGCCAATAGCGATGTAGAATCAGAACTGTTGTATGGAAAAGGAAGGGCCTATGGGTTAGAATTGTTTTTTAAGAAAAAATTTGGGAAATTAAATGGTTGGTTTGGTTATACCTTATCGCGTACCGAGCGAAGATTCGCAGCGCTAAATAACGATAGATATTTTCCGGCAAGACAAGATAGAACGCACGATTTATCTTTTGTGGGCATCTATAATTTATCTAAAAGATGGACTTTTTCTTCTAGTTTAATCTATGGCACAGGCAACGCGGTCACTTATCCGGCAGGAAAATATGTGGTAAATAAGCAGTCGTATTTTTATTATACCGAACGAAACGCGGGTAGAATGCCGTACACAATGCGTTTGGATTTAAGTGCTACTTTAGAGGGGAAAAACACAGGCAAGTTTCATTCTAGTTGGAATTTTGGGATATATAATGCCTTGGCTAGAAAGAATCCATATTCCATTGATTTTATAAACGACCCACAAAATCCGAAGAAAATTGTAGCTGAGCAGACATCCCTATTTGGCATTATCCCATCTATTACATGGAACTTTAAATTTTAGAAAGCATGAAGCAATTCAGTTTATACGTTATTTTGCTTTTTAGTCTGGCATCTTGTAAAAAAATAGTTCAAGTTGATACCAGTGCAGCGCCACCTCAAATTGTAATTGAGGGAAAGATAACAGATGGTTTTGAAGATCAGGTAGTTACCATCTCTAAATCCATCAATTATGATGATACCGGAGAATACCCTAGGTTAACTGGTGCAGCTGTGAAAGTTACCGATAACAAAGGTAATGTTTATAAATTTTTGGAAACCAGCGCGGGTAGCTACCACCACAAAATGCAAGGGGTATCTGGTAGAACTTACGCGCTAAGTGTAAATTTGCAAGGTCAAACCTACAGCGCAACTTCTACCATGCCCAACCCTGTTAAGCTAGATTCTATTGGCGTTATAACTAATAATTTTTTTAATAAAGAGCGCATCAATCCTATAATATATTTTACAGACCCAAAAGAGGAAATTAATTTTTACCATTTCAATCTTTTTGTCAATAGTAAAATTTCTAAAAGAACCTATGCAAGTAGCGATAGATTAACCAATGGAAATACCACACAGATTCAGTTTTTTTATGACGATGGTGACAATGAAAAACTCATAGCCGGCGACAAGATTAGCGTAGAGATGGAATGCGTAGATAAGGCCATTTACAATTATTGGTACGCTTTGGTGCAACAAGCAGGGAATGGCCCAAACCAAGGCGCAACACCTTCCAATCCAACATCGAACATAAGTAATGGTGCCTTGGGCTATTTTAGTGCAAATACTTACCAAGAAGTAACTGTAACCATTAAATAGCTGTCGCTGTAGCTTATAACCACTGTAAGGTAGTGCCATTTTCAGTGGGGCGGCCAGTACAAACCAGTACTTTGCCGCTGGCAATTTCGTCGTCAGTAAGTACCTCATTATAATCCATAGCTACGCCACCTTTTGTGCAAAATGCGGTGCATGCGCTGCACATGCCTGCTTGGCAACTATAAGGTAAATTAATGTTGTTTGCCAAGGCTACTTCTAATATCCTTTTTGGGTATGGAATGAGCAATGTATCGGTTTTACCATTAAATTTAATTACCACAGAGTAAGTGTTTTTATCAACTATTTTTTCAGAGGAACCATCATCTTCGTCAGGTTCATCTTCTGGCATTACAAAAGTTTCTCGTTTTACCTGCGATGGATCAAAACCAGCTCCTAATAGTGTTATCCGACACAAATCCATATAAATTATGGGGCCACAACTGTAAAATAGCGCATCACTTCTCTCGAATTTTAAATGTTTTTTTAATAATTTTTCTATATAGAACTTATTTAGCCTAGCTGTAGCCAAATTTTTGCTGTTGCTAAAAAGGTAAACAATCGTTAGCCTATCGGGATTATTTTTTTGCCAAGCATTTAGTTCGTCATAAAACAACACATTTTCTATCGAGCTGTTGCTGTAAATTAAGGTGATGCTAGATTGCTCTTCGGAAATGAGCGCTGTTTTTAAAATAGAAAAAAGCGGCGTTATGCCTACGCCTGCAGCAAACAAAAAAAGGTCTCTTTTCTTGTTTTTAATAGGATGATAACTGAAGATTCCCTGTGGAGATAAAGCATTAAATTCATCGCCTATGGTCGTTTTGTGATGTAAAAATCTAGAAATTTCTCCGTTTTCTACGCGTTTAACTGTTATGGCTAATGGCTCATTTACCACCGGAGAACTGTTAAAGGAGTAGGAGCGCCTGATTTCTCTATCGTTACTTTTAAAAATTAAAGAAAGAAACTGGCCCGCAAGGTAAGTGGGATAGGGCTGGCCACAAGATTCAAATTTGATGGTCATGTTGTCGCCCGGCTGGCTAACAATATCTATAACTTTAAGCTTATACATCTGTTGCAAAGTAAGGCATTTGTTTAAAAACTGAAAAGAATTCCATGCTTTATTCAACCATAAATAAAAAAATACCACACAAAAAAAGTCGAAAGGTAAAAACCTTTCGACCGTTAAATATAATTTGTTTGGTTTAGTTATATGCTAACAACTCTTTTGGTTTATCGTATCCGTACCGAGCTGGGTGTTCTATAATTTGTTTCATAGAAATGAGCTTGTAGACATAAATCCCAGTTTCTCCGTTTAACTTAAGTTTAAAATAGTTGTCTTGATTCTGCTTGTTGATTCTCTTTCTAATTTTTACATCGCCAACATTGTAGGCGGCAGCTACAAGTGTCCAACTTTTCAATGTTCCATGCATTTCTTTCAAATATTCGCACGCTGCAATAGTAGCTTTTTTGAGATTGTAGCGTTCATCTACGCCTTTGCCAACTTTAAGGCCATAATTGCGAGCCGTTCCTGGCATAAATTGCCAAACACCAGCTGCACCTTTTGATGAAACCCCAGATTTATAGCCAGATTCTACCAAAGCCATGTATTTAAAATCGTTTGGGATTTTAAATCTCTTTAGTATCGGTTCTATAATTGGGAACCATTCTCGAGCACGTTTTTGTAGCCTGTAAGTTTGGGTGTTTTTATAATTGTGTGCCTTAAGAGATTTTTTCATCTTAAGTTCAATCTTTTTATCGCCCAAAGGTAACGTTTCATTGGCAAAGCTTAGGCGTGCCATTAAAGTTTCGGGCTGTTTTGCCCGCGGCAAAATTGCTTTCTTAGTCTTAAAAGTGTCTAATTTTTCTGTGCCAGAAAAATTTTTTTTTGCTTGGGGTAACAGGTAAGCGAACACTGTGGCCAAAATTAATAATGAACACATCATTAAAAATGGTGTTTGGTGTTTCGTTAACATTTTCCTCCTTTTTTTGGTGAAATTATTTAAAAACGTTCGCAAAGGTAATAATAATAGTCAGTCTATCAAATAGTTATAACAATTAAGTTAGAAAACGTGGGTTTAAAGCGGTTTAAACTAAGATTTTTTAGTGTCGATATTTATCGAAATAAGGCTGAAAATACCATAAAATCGGGTCAACTAAATTGGAAGTTGCTTGAACAGTTATTATATTCATTGTTTATTTTTCAAACAAATCGAACTGTTGCTTGGCAAAAAGAATAGTTGTTTACTGAGGCAAACTTGGGTTGAATCAATATACATTAAGAAATTAATTTACCGCTTTAGGCTTAATGATTTAGAGAATTTTTATTGATAAAGTGCTTAAAAATATGCATTTTGTGATGATTGGTTTAAGTGCGCATTGCACTTTTCCTGATGTTGTGCGTCACTTTAAAATGACTGAGAAAAAATCTAAAATATAGAGTTATGGCAAATAGAAGTTTTATTTACACTACAAATAGTTATCAAGATAGTACTACTGGAGCTACGGGACTTTCTGAATATCCATATGAAGTACACCCACTGTATTTACTTATCGTATCTTGTGATAGTGAAATGATTTTATCAAAAGTTAATTTAGGAGAAGATAAAACAGCTATTGTGGGTGACTTTGAAAAAGGCAAATCATTAGTTTTACAATTTTTAGACCTCATTCTTAATTATGACGATTCTTTTAAGAATGACACTTTCGAAGCTTTTGTTAAAAAGGGGAATGAAATTTTAAATCAACATAATGAAAAATACGTTATTTTAGAAAACTTTGAAATTGTAGAACTTTCAGGAACTAATTTTGTGCCGGAGACGTTTAAAGATTTAGGAGTCGTAAAACAAGAAGTTGAGGAACTATATTTAAAACATCTTGGAGGCAATCTAACTTTAGAAGATATTCGTGAAACAAGTATTTATAATGACTTTGAAGATGTTTCTATCAAATGGGGACAAGTAGAACTTGAAGATGTAGATTGGTCTGATTTCTGGACGGATTCTATTTACTATTCTTTCTAAAAATTAAAAAAGCGAACGCACACATCAGTTTGGCAATATGGCGGGTTCAGTGCTAAATTCAAGTTCAATTTTTCACTTGACCTTTAGTGCAAAGTTGAAGTTTTATGCTTTGAATTCCGTCACATCGCCAAGCCGAAGACCGATACGGGTAATTATCTCGCACGTGTAAACAGCAAAAAAATCAGTCGATGCAAAAACCAGTAAAAATTCTTCAGGCCTCTGCCGGTTCGGGCAAAACGTTTAGTTTGGCCGCTCATTACCTTACGTTGCTTTTTAGCGGTGAGCTAAAATATCGCGAAATTTTGGCGGTAACCTTTACCAATAAGGCTACCGAAGAAATGAAAAGCAGAATTTTAGAGGTATTGCTTGCATTGGCCAAAGGCGATGACTCTAAAAAAATTGATACTTACAGGCAGATTATTCTTAAACAGTACCCAACGTTAAATGCAGAAGGTTTGCAACAGCAGGCCGATGTCATTTATCGAAGAATTCTACATGATTATAGTCGCTTTTCGGTAAGCACTATTGATGGTTTTGTGCAAAAGGTAATTCGTGGTTTTGCTTTTGAGCTCGGGCTAGATTCTGGCTACAGCCTCGAAATGAACATCGAGAAGGTAAAGCAAGACCTAAGTGGTCGATTAGAAAAACTGTTGGACGAAAAAGATAACCTGTTGCAATGGGTTATTCAGTTGGCGCTGAGCCGCATTGCTAACAACCAATCTTGGAATTATAAAAGAGAGCTTTTGGAGCTTTCTGGCGAGGTTTTTAAAGATAAATTTAAAGATTTCGAACTTGCAATAGGCGATTTTGGCTCGGAGAACGTAGATGATGTATTTAAAAAATACATCGATTTTTCTGAGAATTTCCAGAAAAAATTCGAGGAAGATTTAGCTTTACTGGCCAAGAAAGCTGAGGATATAATCGTAGAAAGTGGTTGCGAGGTCTGTGACTTTAAAGGTAAAAGTCGCTCGCCGCTAACAAAATTCGGCGTTATTGCCAATGGAGGTTTCGAGTACATTCCAAAAGTTGCAAAGCTAATAGACGAGGAGGAAAACTGGTTTCAAAAGGGAAAACAAAATATTCTTTTTGAAAGTTTAAATCCACTTCTAAAGGAAATGGCGTCCATTTATAAAGTCGGAAATGGAGATTATATATTGGCGAAGGCATTTTTAAAGAACGGATATTTTTTAAGGTTGATGCAAGAAATGGCCATGCTTCTTTCGGCTTATAGAGAAGAAAACGAAACGTTATTATTTAGTGATGCCCAAAAGCTTTTAAATGGCATTGCAGAAGATGCAGGTGATAATCCTTCCTTTATTTGGGAAAAGATGGGCAACAGGTATCGCAACTTCTTGTTCGATGAGTTTCAAGATACTTCTGGAAATCAGTGGAACAGTTTTTTAAACCTAGTGCTCAATGCTGTTTCTACGCACAACGGTAAATTACACGACCATTTAATTGTTGGCGATGCCAAGCAGTCTATCTATCGATGGCGAGATGGAGATTATAAACTCTTGCATCAAAAAGCCAAAGCTGATCTTCGGGAGCTAAATGTGTTTGATGATCAGTTGGAAGAGAATTATAGAAGTACAGAGGAAATTATAAAATTTAACAACGAGCTTTATCCAAAACTAGCCAAAGCACTCCAACTGAAAATAAACGAAAATATTCCTGAAGATGACGAGCAATTGAGCGGATTTTGGAACACGCCAGAAAATCAATATGGAACCATAATCGAGAGCATTTATAAAGGAGTGGAGCAAAATAGCCACATCAACACGAAAAAAGGAGGCATTGTAAAAATCCACCGAATAAACTTAGATAAGACAGATGGGAGTGATGCTGACTTGGGAGAGGTGGAAAATAAAAAAGACGCCGCTTTGATCAACATGATATTAGAGATTAAAGTCTTGTTAAATGAGCGAGGTTACCAACAGCGAGAGATTGGTGTGTTGGTTAGGTCTAACGGCGACGCCGCTTTAACTGTAGATGCGCTGATGCAGGCCGGTTTTGATGTCTTATCGGGCGAAGCCTTAAAAATTGCAAGTAACATTGCCATAAAGTTAATTGTAAATGTGCTAAAATTATTGGTGGTTACGCAAAGCAACTCTGCGCTATACAAGGCCAATTGCATTGCACTTTATGCCCAAATACACGGCAAGGAATTAAATGGCGATGATTATTTTTTGTTGAAAAAAACTTCTTTGGCAGCTTTGCACAACGTATTGCCGTCTGCCTTTTGCGAAAATTACAGACAATGGATGCAACTGCCTATACCAGAAATGGTAGAAAAAATAATCAGCGCTTTTAAATTAGACAGTTATAAGAAAGGAGACGTCAACCCGTTTTTGCCCTATCTTTTAGCTTTTAGAGATTTGGCGGGTAAATCCTCAAAACAAGGAGAAAAGGGAATTTCTGCTTTTTTAAATTGGTGGGAGGAAGAAGGCAATTCTAAGACTTTGCCTTCGCCAGATACCGCAAATGCAATACAAGTTACCACCATCCATAAATCTAAAGGATTGGCATTTAGGGCAGTTTTTATTCCATTTTGCGATTGGCCGCTGCAAGGAATGTCTAAAGCTACATTTTGGGTGCCAACGGCAAACACACCATATACCAACCTGCAAACAATACCGCTTTCTTACACCTCTGCGTTGAAGGGTTCTAGTGTTGGGCACCACTATTTGGAAGAAACGTTGTTTAACTATATGGATGCGCTTAACAACTTATACGTGGCTACCACCAGGGCGAAAGACTTTATTTACATTGGTGTGGCGGGCAAAAAAAGCAACACCATAACCAGTATTGGAGATGCATTGCTGGCTATTTATACAGATGAGCTCGAAGAAAATAACGATCAGGTTGAGATTGGGACTTTCTCTACCATAGGCGATGACCTATCGTTTGTTGATGCCATAACGCTAGAGGGTTACCAGACAACCAATCGTTTAGAAAGCATTTATAAGGCAACTGAAGACCGACCTCAAAAATATTTAGACAATGTTGCAAGATCGGCAAGAAGAGGAAGCAACCTGCATTATATTTTAGCCGAAGCTAATAAAGTAGAAGAGGTAGAAAAAGTTGTCGACAAGTTAATGTTGCAAGGACTAATTAACCAAGAGGAGAAAACTAGTTATATAGAAGAGGCTTCGACGGTGCTGAAAAACCCAGATTTAAGCGCTATTTTAACTCAGAATGCCAATCAGATTAACGAAAAATCTATTATTGGAGTTGATGGTAAAACCTACAGACCAGATAAATTAGTGCTAAATGGCAACAAGGTTTCTATTATAGATTATAAGTTTACAGCAGAAGAAAGCGAGCACCATGTGGCACAAATTAAAAATTACCAGAGCTTAATTGAGGCTATGGGCTACGATGACGTGAAACCTTATCTGTTTTATGCTTCGAAAAATAAACTTAAAGCCGTTTAGTCAAGATAATTTGTTATTCTTGGTACGGTCTTCATGTCGACAGGAGTGCCAACAAAATGGAGGATTATGGAGTGCTCTGCGAAGTGAAATCTTTGACTTATATTTATTGCAGGATTTAAAGGTTTCTCCACTACCTTCGAAAGGAAGAATAGTTATTAACCAAGTTTTGGGACAATTCAATCATCAAACAAATTTAGATATGTACTTAGAGATTAATTCTTCGACAGAAGGAACTGTAGTAAATAGCTTTAGAGAAATAGCTCGGAAATTATTTAACGATTATAAACTGCTTGTAAACCACACTCATTATCGCTTGTTAGATTTAGAGTTCTATTTTTATGCTAAAGATAAATTTGAAGATATTTATGCTCACAAGCATGAACGCCAATTAGAGAATGGAAAATGGTACAGCCACGGTTCTGGAATGGATCTTACATTTGGAGATAGCAATAATCACGGAGGAATTTTAATCCGGGCAATAGCAGAAATTAGTAACGACGCTCCAAAAGATAAATTTTTCGTTAAGAATGAGATTCACGGGCCTTTGAATGTGAAAACCGAAATTTTCTCAAAACTAAATGGAGCTTTTGATGAAACACCAAATATCTTTTTCTTGGCAGATATTAGTAGAGATAAGCAAGGAGCATTGATGCCAGAACAAGAATACGTTATTGAAACAAATCGAATTGGTTTAAATGAAGCAAATGATATCTCCGCTGACTCTAAATTTCATAAAGGTAAATTTAGATTTGTAATTTTTCCTCACTTAAAATTGAAGGATAAGACTAAAATTGCAAAAGATATGATAAAGCAATACCCGGAATTATCAACCGACGACGTTAATAAACTTTTCGGCTCAAAGTTTCTTTAGATGATTACAGATAGTCAAGCCAATTTTATTTACCTAGCAGATTCATTGCCTTTAAAATACCCAGCATTTTATGCTGAATTTCAAAAAGTATTGAATAAAGCTAAAATAGCATACGGAGTTTTGCCTCAAACAAAAGATGTATGGGCTGTAGATTATATGCCAATTCAGGTTGATGAAAATGAATTCATTAAATTTAATTACGCCCCTGATTATCTAATGGATTCCATAAAGTGGAAGAAAACAATTTCAGATGTTGATTTGATATGCTCCCAAATCAACATAGAATTGAAGAAATCTTCAATTATTTTAGATGGCGGAAATGTCGTCCGAAGTGAAAAAAAAATCATAATGTGTGATAAAATTTTCTTCGAAAATCCGCTAGTTGCATATAACGATTTGATAGCAGAATTGAAAAATATTTTTCAGATTGATGATATTATTTTTATCCCAACGCACCCCAAAGATAAAATTGGTCACGCCGACGGAATTCTGAGGTTTTATGGCGATAATACTGTTTTGATAAATGAATTTTCAAAAGAGGATAAAAAATTTGAAATAGGATGTAAAACTGCCCTCAGCAATGCTGGAGTTGGCTTTATTGAAATCCCTTATAATCCGTATGGTAATTCGAAAGGTATCGATGCGACAGGAATTTATATAAATTACTTAGAATTGGGACAGACGATTATACTTCCGACTTTCAATATTCTGGAAGACGAAAAAGCAATCAGGCAGTTTGAAACACTCTTCCCAAAACATCAAATTATTTCAGTGCACAGTTCTGATTTAGCTAAAGATGGAGGTGTATTAAATTGTATAACTTGGAATATTTTAAGAGTTAATTAAAGGGAGTTTAAATTACACAAATCGTCACGCTGAAGTTATTTCAGGATTTTGTTCAAAACGATGCTGAAAAGAGTTCAGCATGACGTAAATAATATAAAATGAAACCATTTCTACAAGAAGTTGCAGAAGATTTAGTTGCCAAATTTGGCGTTAATTTGCAAGATTGTGCCATTGTTTTTAACAACAAGCGCCCAGTTGCCTACTTACAAAAGCATCTGGCCGACATTTATAAAAAGCCTTTTTGGAGTCCGACTTTTTTTACTGTGCAAGAGTTTTTTGCAGAGGGCACAAATTTAAAAATCGCCGATTATTATACCCAGTTTTTTGCACTGTACGATTGCTATACACAATTGCTTAAAAACGAGGGCAAAGAGAATATTCCGTCAATCGCAAAATTTCATGCGGTTGCAAACATTATTTTGGGAGATTTTAGCCAGATAGACAATGATTTGGTGCCAGCAGAAAAGTTGTTTTTAGAACTTGAAGACATCGCGGCAATTAACGAGCAGTTTGATTTTTTAACAGAGGATCAAAAGATATTTTTATCTCAATTCTGGCAATCTTATTCAGAAGGGAAGGCCAAAAATCAACAGGTGCAATTTATTAAAATGTGGCACCGGATGCCTTTGTTGTACAAAAATTTTCATCAAAAATTAAAAGACGAAGGCTTTATAACGATGAGCAAATTGTATAGTGCCGTTGCTTCGGGTATAGATGAGGTTGATTTTACACAAAGATATTTAGGGAAAAAGTTGGTTTTTGTAGGTTTTAATGCCTTGAGCAAAGCAGAAGCCAAAGCGTTTAAACGTTGGCAAACTGAAGATAAAGCCATCTTTTATTTTGATGTAGACGCTTATTATCTGGAAGATGAAATGCAGGAGGCCGGTTTGTTTTTGCGAAGAAATTTAGAGAAGATAGGATTGCTTAACCAACTGAATAACAAAGCGAGCTACATAAAATCTTCTAAACGAGATGTAAATGTATTTAAGGTGCAAGGACAAACTGCCCAGGCAAAAATCTTGAATCAGTTGCTAAAAGACGAACAAAGGTTAATTTCTAAAGAAAAGCCAGGGTTTTCTACTGCCATTATTTTAGCCGATGAAAGCTTGTTGATTCCAGTTTTACAAACGATCCCAAGTCGAGATGAGAAAACTGGCGAGCAAATAGAGGTGAACGTTACCATGGGCTTTGGCCTTGGCAATTCATCTGTTTATGGTTTGGCAGATTTATGGCTTAGCATACAAACTGAACTTTCCTATAAAGGAACTGTTTTATATCAAACTTTACAATCGTTCTTGTTTCATCCACTCATCGGGTTAACCGAAAAAATGCAAGAAAAAATTGGAGATAGTTTGATTAACGAGCAGTTATTGGAAGTTCCATCTGAAAGGCTGACGCGCCAAGGTGGCCTTTTTGAGTTGTTTTTCTCGCCCATAACTAAACCTGTAGATGCTGTTAAAGGATTGATAGAATTGTTGGAATACGTATTGCAAAGAGAGCTAGCAACTAAAAATTTAAAGGAAATTGATGCCCTGCTTTTTGCTAAAACCATTCAAGAATTAAATAGACTGCAAGATACTTTAACAGCACATTTGAGGAAATACCAAGACAGACTGGAACTTGGTTTTATCCTCTCGCTTATTCAGAAAACACTTGCCGGTATCTCTGTAGCCTTAGAGGGCAACCCGCTTAGTGGCTTACAGGTTATGGGATTGCTCGAAAGCAGAAATTTAAATTTCGATAGGGTAATTATATTGGGATTAAATGAAGGTGTGGTTCCTCAATCGGCAACCGCTACCACTTTTATTCCAGATAGTTTGCGCCGTGCGTACGGTATGCCTGTCTTGGAGAATCAAGATGCTATTTCGGCCTACATGTTTTACAGGTTGATACAACGCAGCAACAATATAGATTTTGTCTATAATTATCTCACCGACGAAAGCAATAGCGGAGAACCTTCTCGATTTTTGAAGCAATTGGCTTATGAAAGTGGATTTGATTTTCATTATAAAGAATTGCAATTGCCTGTTAGAACGCAACTAAATAGAGAAGAAGAAATTATAAAGACAGAGAAAGTTCAGCAGGCATTAAATCAGTATTTAACCGGAGCAAGAACGCTTTCGGCATCTGCTTTTACCACCTACATCAGCAATCCGATAGATTTTTTTTACAAATATATTGCGTGCATTGAAGAACCAAACGAGGTAGAAGAAACTATCGATGCTAGAAATTTAGGCTCGATTTTGCATTATGTGATGGAACATTTCTATCAGCCGTTGTTAAGAGAGGACGGAGAAATAACGGCAGAGCGCATTACGCAGCAAAGAAAGATAATTCCAACGCTGATTACACAAGGTTTTGCAGATAACGTGTATGGTAGAAAGTACGGAGAACCTAAGGAAATACGATTGGCAAACGTAAAAAAAATCGCAGGTAAACTCACGCTAAATGCCATGCAAAAAATTGTTTTCGCCATTGTAGCCGAATACGTAAATATTATTTTGAAGAAAGATACTGAGGAAGCTCCCTTTACTTTAATTGGTCTTGAACAGAGAGGAACGGCAAATTTTTCTTTTGAAGTTAATGGCACGCAGCAGCAAGTAAAATTTTATGGGATCATAGATCGGGTAGATTTAAAAAACGGAGTTTATAGAATTGTAGATTATAAAACCGGAAGCGATTTGCTAAAGTATAGAACTATAGAAGATTGTTTTGATACCGACTTCGGCAGAATAAACAAAGCCTTAATTCAAACGCTTTTTTATACCTACGTGTACGAGCAAATGTCTAAAAATGAACATGTAGAACCAAATTTGTACATTTTGAAAACCATGGGTAAAGGAGAAACTTTGTTTAATGGCAGCGCTGGTGTGCTCGATGCTGAAGTTCTTGCCAAAGAAAAGGAGCTTTTTATGGCGGAGACCAACAAGAAATTAAGCGAACTTTTTGATGTGAACATTCCTTTTAGAGCGAGTGAAAACCCAAAAAATTATGTGTACTCTATTTATACAACATTGTTTGGGAAATAAGGGGTTTAAATATTTAGCTTAGTGGCGCTTGCCAATGCGCAATCATGTCTAAACATTTGGGACACAATAAATCGCCAATAAAACTGTCTTCACTAAAATCACGGTTGGATAGCTCTTTTCCTTTGCCTGTCCAACCACAACTTTTACAGGTAAAATCCATTAATTCATAAGTATCGTAATTTACTTGCATGATAGAGTTATGTTAATTTTTACTTCTCAGTTATCTATTTTCACTTACCTTAAACGAATTGTCTGAGTATCTAAATCGAACCTATAATTGATAATTGTGCCCTTTATTAAAAGATTAATTGCCTCGTCTATTATTGATAGCGGAACAACAAACCATTCTCTAGGAACCATTCGCGTTCCGTTAGGATTATAAATATCAATATTCAAACAAGTAGAAGCAAAAAATCTATGTATCAAATTCTCGAAGGCATGAACATTTAAATCATAACAGGAATAGTTTGCGACTATTTCTACTTCGTCGTAAAGATAAGTTGCCTCTTTTGATGCATTTTTTATTCTGTCGCTAACCTTAGTAGTGGAAAACCCAATCTTAAACAAATTATTAATACTGGCTATTTCATTTTTATTAGATTTCGACCTCAAAATATAGATCCAACCACTCTTAAGGTTTTCTTCCTCAACTAAACCTGCGTTTTGATTCAATTGATCCTGAACAGCCTCATACGTGTTGGTAATCAGCTTACCATTCTTTTGTATCAATTTTCCCAAAGAACGAAAAAACATATTAGATTTTGTAGCATTTTCAAAAACGGTTGTTGTTCGTCCATCTATTCTTAATCTTCCACCAGATTTTACATCCTTAAACTTAGTTTCTAATTCAGCATCTTCTAAAAGAAGTAAAATTCCATCTAAAAGATAAAAATTTCCTATCTGTAAATTTTTCTCCATGTTGTCAAAAGGCAACAACCTCCGAGCACCCGCTTTTAATTCCCGATGTACCCTCGCAAACATTTCTTCATAAGCGGTAAACTCATCATTCGTAATTGAAGTTCTTTGTGCCACAAAATCTGTTTCGGCACGTTTATCGACTTTGGGAGTATGAATAAATTGGTGAATTGATTGGTCTGAATTACTATCCAGTAAACCTAAATCATCCTCTTCAAAAATCTCATCTAACGTTTGTTTATCCATTTCTACAAAACCTAATAAGTTGAATCGATCAAAAGGCTTCAAAATTTTCTTTTTCTTCTCGTCTGCTTGGAAGCCTTTCAATACTGCCGAAAGATTGTACTCAGACATAGATTGCCTTCCCGGTTCTCTATCATTCTTGGCATAAAAAGTATTAATCTCCTCAAAAGCATCAATCATTCTATCTTCATCAGATTTAACGTTCGAAACCCTTTCTTTTGGATTTAATAAGCCAAAATCATCATCCTCAAATATGTCATCTAAAGTTTTAGCCATTCTCTTGCTGTTTTTTTCTTTTAGCCTCTCTTAAAAATACAACAGCCTGTGCCATTCTTTGTTCTTTCTGATCGTAGGATTGTAAACTCGGCTCGCCATGCTCTTTTGCCCATTCTTTAACTTTTGGCCAAAGCAAAATAGCTTCGGCTTCGGTCATTTCTAATTTAGATACGTTGATGGTATCTTGAATGGCACGCAACACGGAAGTAGTTACAGATTTGGACAAAATCTCAAAAGCTTTTTGAAAAGGATTAATCCTATCAATCAAGTCTATTTCAATATCATCAATATTAACAAAGCTACCTGCCATTCTAATGAACTTCTTATCGCCCTGTTCTTCTATTGTGCTATTTTTTATTACAGAATCTACTACAATGTGTTGTCTTACTGCTTCCAAATCATCGGCACTTAAATCTGGGTAAACCTCTCTAATAATACGTGGAATAATTATGGTGTTTATTACTTCTGGCTCAATATTGCCTGGCATAGCTCTTAACATTACATCATCCTGCAATATCTTAGCTTTTAAATCATTTAAATCGCTTTCTATAATGTCTTTTGCACGTTGTGAGGTTGGCAATTTAAAACCCCTAATTTTTATGATCCTGCCACCTTCTTCTCGACCTTCATCATTTCCACCCTCCTCATCGTCATTCTCATCAATCATTGGTTTAAATTTAAAATTTGGCGCCAACACCTGTTCCATTAACAAAGATGCAGTTATAGCCTTCAACATATTATTCACCGCTAATTTTACATCATCGTCAACAGCATCTGGTTGTGCAATTAAGTTGGTAAACTGGGCGTGAGATTTGTTGCTGTTATCTCTGGTTGCCCTACCTATAATTTGGATAATCTCTGTAAGCGAGCCGCGATATCCTATAGTTAGCGCATGTTGACAAAACGGCCAATCGAATCCTTCCTTTGCCATACCTAATGCAATAATCATATCAATATCGTCTGCTTGGCTAATGCCACGTAAAAACGCAACGACTTTATCTCTTTCTTTTGGGTTATCGTTAACTAAATCGGCAATTTTTAAAATCCTTCCAGTGCGTTTACTCTTTACAAATAAAATTCCTGTTTCGGGATCTTGATATTCTAAGTCTCCAATGCATTCTATTATGTGGCTCACCTCTTCTAATTTTTCTTTTGAAGACTCTGCAGAGTTAACGCTTGGAATGTGAATAATGGTTTTTAAGTCTTCGTCTAAAACCTCTTCTAAAGCAGACATTTGCTTATCTGCGTGTTTTTTATAATAGCGCCCTTGATAGAAATGATAACCAATACCCAAAGATTTTAAATAATCATAGCCATTTAATTGTTGGTAATAATTGTAAGTCACTTTAGTAAATTTAGCTTCTTCTTCGGGCAATAAAACTGGGACACTGTCACCCCTAAAGTAAGAACCCGTCATAGCAACCAAATGTGCAGTTGACTTTTCCATCACTTTTTTAATTACCTCACCCAAACGATTGTCGCCATCAGCAGATACGTGGTGAAACTCATCTATAGCCAATAAACAATCGTTTAAATCAGTTGGTTGTATGCCCTCAAAAGCAAAGCGCAAAGTTGCGTGTGTACAAATTAATACCCGTTCGTCACTTTCTAAAAAGTTAATAAAAGCTTTTACCTTACTACCATCGCCACCTGGTGTACAAAGGTTGTACTTCGGGTTTAAATCCCAATCTGCAAAGAAACCATATTTGCTTAACTGGGTGGGGCTAAATGAGCTACCTATCGAACGTTCTGGCACGGTTACAATTACTTTCTTAATACCTTGGTTTATCAATTTATCTAGCGCAATAAACATTAGGGCCATAGATTTGCCCGAAGCAGGAGGTGCTTTTAACAACAAATATTTTGCAGAACGGGCATCATAAGCTTTTTGTTGCATTTCTCGCATACCTAAAACATTGGTCTTTTTGCTTTCGCCGGTTTGCTCATAGGTAACATTTACCAAGTTTATTGGCTTAATATATTGTGGGTGCGTAATTTCTCGAACCTGTCTTTTAGCTCTTGTTTTCACTGGCACAGAAATATAGGTATCGGCTGTGCCGTTGTCATATTCTATATCGCCAAGTAAACAATTAACGCAATCTTCGTAACATTCAAACCCATTAGTCTCTAAATTAGCGGGATAATCTTGACCATTTACAACAAGGCCTTTTAGCTGCACCAACATACGCGGACTGTTGGCAGCGTAACCACCTTGCAATAGTAAATGCGTAAGCCTCTTCGGCACGGAGTAACTTCCCTTATTATCCTTAATAAAAAATCGTTGCAGGTAAAACTCACTTAAGTCTCTATATTCTACATTTTTTTCGCCTAAGCGTATTTCGTTTAAAAATTCGTTTTTAATGGTCAGGTATAAAATGCCCTCTTTTGAGATATTTTCTTCGGTTAATATTGCTTCTAGGTCTGGGGCGTAATTCATTTTGTTTTGTTGTTTCTATATGTTATTGGATAGTAATTCTTCTAATTTTTAAATCGCCTTTTGGAGCATTGATAATTAGATTGTTATATTTTAACTGCTATGTCTCTAGCTAGAGCTTAAGAATTTTTAAAGCTTAGATGAGTTGCCAATTAGTATTATCAGACACTATGATTCAATTCTTGCTCAAGGTGTGTAAAATGTTTTTTGATACTTATTTATAATACTTGTAACTACAAATAAAAAATAAATGATTAAACGATTGTAATACAGTACTTTGCATTTATTTATTTATTTATTTATTTATTTATTATTTTTTTTATGCCAATTCGTATGTTCTATTTTTCTTACCTCCCATTACCGTTAATTCATTGTTTCTAACCAATTTATAAACTGATGTCTGAATTTCATTTTCTGGAACCCCATTTAATCTGGCTTTTATTTCGCCCATTGAACTTGGGCTGTTATACTTCAAATCTTCTTTAATGAGCGCATCTAATACATAAGGTTCCATAGTTTTTAAAGAGGGCTTAATTTCCAGTTTTGCTTGTTCAAATAATTTTGGATTAAGCAAATATTGGGTTGCTTTCTTTTCTCCATAAGAAATTATAATACCTTTTTCTAATAAAGTGCCTAACCAACTTCTTGTTCTATCATCGCTGCTAAGCTGTAAATATGAGGCTAGTTGGGTTGCAGGTATTTTCTTGTGTGTGGCAATTATACCCAATGTAATATACTCTTTTTGTGTAAGCCTAAAATGCTGTTCTATATAATCTAATATCGATATCACATCCGTGTTAACTATTTTCGAAAAAACAGTAACGCTTACGCTAGAAAAATCGCTTTCTATTTTGGGCAAAGGCTTAGCATCTCGAGCTAATTTTTCATAAACCAAATCATAACCAGAACCTTCGCCTTCCATTAACCTCAAATCGGCCATTAATGTTATTAAATGCGGATTTCGCCTTTGTCTTTGATGTAAAATGTTATTTGTGGTAACGCCTAATGGCAGACTTCCAGGACTGGTTATGCGCAATCTATCCGTATAAACCTCAATAAAAATATCTCCAGATATGGTATATTTTTTATGTGCTATGGCATTTACCAAAAGTTCTCGAATAACTTCTTTTGGATATTGTCTTATATTTTTTCGGAACAAACCATCGGGCAACTCTGTACTGTAAGTTAATTCGACTGCTTCCTTTTCGATTTCGAGCAATATTTCTTTAGGACTGTGTAAATGAAAGTGCCATTCTTTTTTTCGGATTTTTTCTTCCCTATCATCATATACAATGTATTGTACTGTTATTGGATAACTCAATCTAGCTATCTGATTTTGTTTACCCAACCAAAGGATTCCCAAATTTGTTAGTGCAACATCGTCATTTAGCAATTGATAATAGGACAGCATTTCTTCATCTGAGTTTTCTTTAATAAAATCAGAAACTTTACTAGATGACCGTAGATCACCGAGTAGATTTTTTATTTTTAACGAGTCCGCATTTTCAATCAAAACTTTTTGGGCGGTAATTATTTCCCATTGAAAACCTGTTTTTTCTGATGCAAGACGGGTAAGTTCTTCACTGCTAACAGGGAAACAATTATCGCTTATTCTTATAAATACCTTGCCAGCGGTGGTGGTTGCAATAGTGCGTAAAGACGGGAGCACTTTAAGACTGAAATATTGCCCATCATTTGCATGTGTAATTATATCAGAAGGAATTATAGCCACGTTATCAGTTAACGACCTTAACGATTTAAGTAAAGCATTCACATCTTCCTGATTGATTTGCTGGTTTACCGGCGGTTCGTTTTGTTTATCCTCAAAACCAACGACAATTTCGCCTCCCTGCGCATTAGCAAAGCAAACGCATGTTTCTGCCAAATCTCGATGATTTGATTTATCACCCACAGCTTTCTTAAGGCTTTTATACTCCTTATTTTTGTCTTCTATGCTCATTTTTTCTTCCCCTTTTTAACCTTCGCAAACAACGTATCCTTTTTGCACATCTCTTCATACAGCTTAAACAAATAAGCCAAACGCTCGGCATCGTTGTTAAACGGTGCCAAACGGTAAATTTGTTCTATAGCAAAATCTAATGCTTTATGTGCTTTGTTTAGGGCAGCGGGCATGGTATCTGGGTTGTACAACCAAGCCATGGTTTTTTCTGGAAACTTTGCCCGCTCATCTAAAACATCAAACACATATTGGCTAATGGTATCTTTCTGCTTGGTGCTGATGTCTGGAAATGGAAAGGTGTTGTAGCAGAGTGTATTTGAATATTGCATATCTGTTTTCAACCTACCTGCAACAGCTTTAACCCAAACTATATGCATTTTAGAAGATAAAACACCGAATAACCACGGTTGAGATTGATAAATTACTCGGCAACCATTTGAAGGCAAATAAGTATCATTAAAATAACCAATCGGAACATATTCTCTTCGTTCTGAACCCGTTTGCGGGACTAAAAGAAAATCATGATTCTGATATTTATCTTCGTCAAAAAGATGAGGTTTTAAAGCTTTCTTTCGAGTAGCAACTTTTGTACTTTTTTCTCTAAATAATCTAACCTTTTCAAACCTTTCTTTAAGTTGTGTAATACTGAAAGCTTCTTCTTCATCTTTGTCAATATGAATACAATATCTATGATTACCCTTAATAAATTCTTGGGCTCCGATATACTTTTTAATGTATTTTTCAATATTAGGATTCGTGGCGATTAGATTCTGTTTGTCTTGAGGCTCTAAAGTTAAATGGCCATCATCGCTAATTTTACTTCCAATAATCATTTCTGGAAATTTTGAAATTGGCAATAACCTAGCTCTAATAATTAAATTTTCTGAATTACTGAGATAGGGACTTATATTTTTTACAGTCTGAATTGTGTTATCGTTGAAGATTAATTTTTCATTGTTCTCATTGTTACGAATTCCAATTATCACTACGGAAACCCCGGCATTTCCTCTTGCATTATTTGTCCATTTGAAAGACTGGTGTGCAAAGAATATCTCTTGATTTCGGTTAAGAATTAGTGGCCATAGCAATGCTACTTGTTCCCCTTGCGTTATTGAGTTAGTAGTAACAAATGCATATTTTGAATTTAACCCTTTTATGAATTCTGTAGCTAAGAAGAACCAGTTAGCAATAAAGTCTAGCTTTTTATAATTCTTAACGTTATGAAAAGTTAAATCCATATCTGATTTCTGTGAGGAGTTTTGACGACTACTCCCCAAATACGGCGGGTTTCCCAAAATATAAATTTCATCATTTGCCTTACGCGGGCAAACAGCTTCCCAACTAAGTCGGGTAGCGTTCCCACTTACAATATTACCAGCCTCTTTTAGTGGCAAAATGGGTTTACTTTGGCCTACACCCTCAAGTCGGTCATCAAAAACTTTGTTCATTTGGTGCTCTGCCAACCATAAAGAAAGAATGGCCATTTCGTGGGCAAAATCTTTAATTTCTATGCCGTAAAATTGCGAGAGTTTAATGTTGGTAAATTGCAAGGGTACGGTTAGTCCTTTTTGCATGCTCAGCTCTGCAATCCGTTTAATAATTTCTATCTCTAAAAGTCGTATTTCTTTGTAGGTGATAATTAAAAAGTTACCACTACCACAAGCAGGGTCGAAAAATTTAATTTTACCTAAACGGGCAATCAAAATATTTAAGGCATTTAGATTATCCTGTTGTTTATCAAACTCCTCCGTTAACGTGTTTAAAAATAATGGTTCAATTAATTTTTTAATATTTGGTACCGATGTATAATGCATGCCCAAGTCGCTCCGCTCTTCGGGGTCGGCTACGGCCTGTATCATAGAGCCAAAAATATCGGGGTTAATTTCGCTCCAGTCTAAATCGCCACAGTCGAGCAATATTTGCCTAGCCTTGCTAGAGAAATGAGGGGCGGTAATGCTGTCTTTAAACAAGCCTCCGTTTACATACGGAAACTTTTGTAAGTAAGTCGGAAACGCTCCAACATCGGTATTTAGTTTTTTAAACAGCGCGTTTAAAAACTCATCAACATCTACCCCGCTGTTTTGGGTATGCTGCGCCAACGCATCGGTAAAAACCCCAACTGGATTAAAAATATCGGTATCTTCTGCAAAGAAGCAAAACAGTAAGCGAGATAGAAATAGGTTTAATTGATGGCTTTCTTTGGCATATTCGGGGTTATCTTGCACCAAAATATCGTACAAGCGGGCTAATTGGTAAGATGCTTCTCTATCGGCCTTGTTATCGTTTTTAGATTTGTAAACCTCTGCACCGCTTAAAGGCAAAAAGAAATCGTAATTGCTGGGTAAATCTGCAATCGGGATATCTATATTGGCTTTGGTTTTTAAATCTTTAGCAACTAATATTTTGTAATCTGTGCAGATTATAAACCTCGGTTTCTGCTTTAAGATACGCTCTTCTATAGCTAGTTGCTCTACCCTTAAATGTAAATCTGTCGTAGCTGTAGTAAAAAAGAGTTTGCCCTTGTATAAAACTTCTCCGGCTACTTTAGACATATTAAAGTCGCCTTTTTTAAGCCTAACTATAGAGGTTTTAGAAATCCCATAGCTTAAAAGCAAATCGTAGATAAATTCTTCGGTATTAAAATTGGCTATAAGCGTTAAGAGGTTGCTTTCGATTTCTTTAGAGGTCATGGTTCAAAAATAGTAAATTTCAACCGTCTTAAATTCTGCAGAGCAGAATAAGGTTTTTTTAGATGGATTAACAATCATTAAAAGTAGTAAGTTTGAGACTAAGCTTTTGAGCCAATTTGGTGTTTTTATCGGCTTATCTTAATGTTTAAGCGCACGTTTATAGCACTAACAAATCTATTTTGTAACTTTATGGCAAAGCTGGTAAAATTATAAAGCGCTCTTTTAACTATGGAACAATTTTACGAAACCTCTATTCCGTCAGATCTTGCATCTAAATTTGTAAATTATACATCACGACATGTGTTTTTAACCGGTAAAGCAGGGACTGGTAAAACAACCTTTCTCCACAACCTAATTCAATCTACACATAAGAAAGCAATTATTGTTGCGCCTACGGGCATTGCCGCTATAAACGCAAAGGGCATTACCATTCATTCGCTTTTTCAGCTACCATTTGGCACTTTTATTCCAGATGCGGGCGTAAAATACATCGATGCGCATATAAATTTTGGTGTTAACACTGGTAAAACCCTTGTAAAACACCTAAACATGCGTGCCAACAAAAAGCGCATGATCCAAGAGATGGAACTGTTGGTTATAGATGAGGTAAGTATGCTGCGGGCAGATTTGCTCGACGCCATAGACTTTGCTCTTCGTTACATTAGGCGTGTTAGAAATGTACCTTTTGGAGGCGTCCAGATGCTGTTCATCGGCGATCTGCACCAATTGCCTCCGGTTGTTAAACAAAACGAAGCACAGTTAATGGGCAAGTTTTATAAAAGCGTTTATTTTTTTGATGCGCTTGCTTTAGCAGATAATCCGCCAGTGTACATAGAACTAGATAAGATTTATCGCCAACAAGATCATGTTTTTATCGACTTGTTAAATAATTTGCGTAACAACAAAATAAACGCTGCCGACACCGCTCTACTTAAAAGCCATTATAAAGAAAATTTTAAGCCAAAGGCCGATGAAAATTACATTACACTCACCACACACAACAATAAGGCTGATGCCATTAATAGAGAACGACTTGCGTTGTTAAAAGGAGATTCGATGTTTTTTGATTCGAAAGTAGAGGGTGAGTTTAGCGAATACGCCTATCCTGCAGAGCAGCATTTAGAGTTAAAAGTTGGCGCGCAGATTATGTTTGTCAAAAATGATGCAAGCGGCGAACGGCGTTATTTTAATGGAAAAATTGGGGTGGTTCATCGTTTGGAGGAAGACCTGATAGAAATTGAACTGCCAGAAGACCACGGCATTATTGCCATTTCGCCATTTACCTGGGAAAACGTAAAATATTCTTTAGACGAGGCCACTAACGAAATCCAAGAAAATAGCGTTGGATCTTTTATCCAATATCCGATAAAATTGGCCTGGGCAATTACGGTGCACAAAAGCCAAGGCTTAACTTTTGATAAGGCAATTATAGATATTGGCGATGCTTTTGCACCTGGTCAAGCCTACGTTGCCTTGTCAAGGCTAAGGTCGTTGGATGGCCTTGTGCTTACCTCTAATCTGCGAGAGGGCGGTTTGAGACAAGATGAGAACATCTATTACTTTTCTAATACAAAGAAAACTACAGAAGAGTTAGATAATACCATTGATAAGGAAAGCTTTGTTTTTATTAAAGACTATTTGTTTGGCGCATTTAGTTTCGACACGATGTTGTTTTACTTTAAAGAACATTATCAGAGCTATGATAAAACAGAAGGCAAATCTGCTAAGCAGCAGTATGAAAGCTGGGCAAAAGATGTGTACGAGGAGTTTAAGAAAATAGCCGAAACTGGGAACAGCTTTGTAAAGCAGCTTCAAAGTATTTTTGTTTCGCACGATAAATTTACCTTAAGCAACGCTGCAAAGAGAACGAAAGCAGCGCTCGGCTATTTCGAGCCCTTGTTCTTGCAACTATCAAAACAATTTTTAGCGCACATAGAAAAAGTTAAAGAAGAAAAGCAGGTTAAAGCCTATTTGGGCGAGTTGCTCGAATTAGAAATTGGCATTTATGAGCAACGGAAAAGAATGCTAAAAGCCAATGCCTTGCTCGATGCTTTTATAGACGGGCGTACATTTAACAAAATGGATTTAGATAAACTCTTAGATCCAGAGGTTAGAAAAAACCAAATGCAAGATGTTATTATTGCAAAGGAAAGTATGCCTAAAGTAAAATCGGCGAGAAGCAAAGAGCCAAAAGTTGATACAAAATTGCTTTCTTTCGAACTCAATAAGCAAGGTAAAAGCATTGCAGAGATTGCAGACGAACGTAAACTTACAGCAAACACCATAGAAGGGCATCTTGCACATTATATCGCTAAGAACGAACTGTCGGTTACCGATTTTGTAGAGGAGGAAAAGGTTAAGAAAGTCTTGTCTGCGGCGAAAAAACTCGACACTAAAAATTTTGGGGAGCTTAAGGCTTTACTGGGTGATGAAGTTAGCTATGGCGAGATAAAAATGGCTTTGGCTTCTATCTCTACAAACGAAATTTAGTGTTGAAGTATCTTTTTTTTAATCGCTTAATTGTTAAATTTAGCAGAATCATCGCCTATTAACCACAGGCCGTAAATTTGAAACTCATTTTATGAAACCCAACATTCATCCCAATATAATTTTCCGAACACCCAGGTTTTCTTACATGGCAGATTTAGTGTCTGTTTGGGAGGAATTAAAAGACGCCATATCTATTTCTTCGGCATCATTTTATGAAATTATTAAGGATGTTTCTAAGGACGATTTGAATGACCTGCCGCCAAAAGTAAAGTTTACCATTTGGAAATATTTTAATAGGGCAAAATTTAGGGCTACGCCTTATGGCACATTTGCCAGCGTAGGGGTTTTAGAAAATTGCATAGCCGCTGGAGAAAGCAGTATTGTCATTCAAGCAGCACAAAAAATTAGCAGTTTTATAGATTGGCCTTATAAAAGTAGCGTGCCGCGCGATGTAGAAAACGAAATTTTAGCCGATACGCTTGTTTTTAGCAACAGCACCTACTACAAAACAAAAGAAGGTTTGCGTTATGTTTCTTTTGCAAACAATGTTTTCGAGCTTTCTGAAATTGGCGATAACCGATTGGTTGAAAGTGTTTTGGATGCTTGCTTAACACCAATTAAAGTCAGTAAGTTAATAGCGTTCTTAAAAGTTGCAGAAAATGAAATTGAGGATTTGAAAGGACTGTTGGCACAGATGCACGAACTTCAACTTATTTTTTTAGAAAAAGACCCTAATAGCATTGGCGAAGATTATTTTGAGCGAATTGGTGTTGAATCTTCTCCTGAAACACCCAAATATATTATTGCGCAAAGAGAGGTAATTAGTGCAAACATAGACCCAAAGTTGCTGCAACACTTGCCAAATTTGATTGGCTTTGTAAACCAATTATTGCCATTGGAAGAAAGGCCTCCATTAGCAAATTTTATTAATAGGTTTAAGAGAAAATTCGATCAGCAAGAGGTTCCTTTGGTTGTAGCTTTAGATCCAGAAATGGGCGTGGGCTATGAAGACTTGGAACAAGGCGGAAGCGGCGAAGATTTTGTGACCCAATTTACAGGTCGAGAGGAAAAAAAGCCTGAAGTTCTTAATGTTTTAAAGGAAGAAATTGAAATTAAGCTTTCAGAAAAATCTTTTAAAAATGGCGAAACCGTTTTTCTTAATAAAATGCAATTAGGTCAACCGGGTTTGGGTTCAAAACTTCCGAACACAATTAGCGTACTTTTAACCGTTGCCGATGATCTTGTTATTGCAGAGACAATAGGCGGCGCTACTGCAAACGCGCTTGCCGGAAGGTTTACATTAGCAAATGAAAAGATTGAAAACCATTGTGTAGAAACGGCACAGTTGGAGCAGAAAGCAAACCCCGATGTGTTCTTTTTTGATGTATCCTATCTTGCAGAAAATAACGTAGACAACATAAATAGAAGAAAGCAGATTTACGATTACCAACTTTCCATTCTTAATTTTGATACCAGTAAAGAACCGCTCAGCCTGAATGATTTCATGGTATCTGTAGTAGATTCTGAGGTTATCATAAGATCTAAAAGATTAAACAAGCGTTTGGTGCCTCGCATGGCGAGCGCTTATAACTATTCGCGTTCAGATTTGTCTGCATTTAGATTGCTGTGCGATCTGCAACACCACAAGGTCCAAACTAGCCTGTCTTTTTCGCTTTCAAGCGTTTTTCCAGAGTTAAATTATTATCCCCGTCTGCAATATCACAACTTGGTGTTGAGTGTTGCAAAATGGAAAATTAAAAAGGAAGAATATTTGAGTAAAGCAAAAGAAAATCCTACCACAGAAGTTTTAAGAAGTTATTTAGAAGACAAAGGAATATCAGCCTATTTTAAAGCTGGTTTGAGCGATCAGACCTTGTGTTTTAATATGCAAAATAAGGAAGACCTCGAGGCATTTATGCAGTTTATGGAGAAAAAAGACGAGGTGTATGTAGAGGAAGTTTTAGTTCCTAACAAAAGCACGGTGTTCGATGAAACCGGCAATCCGTATTTTGCGCAGTTTAATTTAAACCTGTATCACCAAGAAAAGGTATTTAATGGTATAAACGCTCTTGACCTGGAAAACACACCTGCTGTACAACAGTACTTTCCATTAGGTGGAGCTTGGCTGTATTTGGAAATTTATTGCCACCAACAAAGAATAGACGAAATTCTATTAGATGTGATTGGTGGTTTTATTACTGAGCACCGGCCTGAGATAGAACGTTGGTTTTTTATTCGCTATAATGAAAATGGTGAGCATATTAGGCTTAGAATGTTATTAAGGAAGCCCAAAAATTCTCATGAACTGACCGCTGTTCTTACTGAAAAATTGTTTCCGTATCTGGAATTAGGGATCGTGTCAGATGTGCAATCTAAAATGTATAGACGAGAATTAGAAAGGTACGGAGCAGAAAACATCGAAAAAATAGAGGAGCATTTCTCTTTGGATAGCGAATTTGTACTCGCACTTTTAGCAATCCAGCCAAGCGATTTTGATAAGTACAAATCTTGCAGTCGGGTACTTGAATTCATTGCTGATGCGGATATTTTTGAGCCTAAATTTTTTATGATACTAGTGCGGCAGATTTCTGATTCGTTTAATAAAGAACATCATTTAGAGGCTGCAGACTTTAAAAAATTAAACGAACAGTATCAAAGCTATCGTACATACGAAGCTGCGGAAATAAATGAAGAACAATTAGAGAAATTTAATCAATTCTCACAAAGTTTAATTTCGGTGTTGCAAAAAGCCGAGATTAAGAAAAGACCAGCGCTGTTAAGTAGTTTGCTGCACATGCACGTTAATCGGCTTTTCGGCAGCCATCAACGAAGCCATGAAATGGTTGTTTATTATTTCTTTTTTAAAGATATACAACGAAATCAGGCGCTAAAAAAAGCTAAATAAAGGTTTAACTGTTGCCAAATAGCCCTAGACATTAGCCTCAGAGCCTGTTTAAATTTTACAATTTTATTTCTCTAGTCAGGCTTCAACCTTACCCAAAACGCCCTCTACTTTACCCAACGCTGTCCTATCCGGACGGGAGTTCTACTTTTTTCTTGACAAAAAAGTAGCAAAACCGAGCATTTCTGCGAGCTCATGAATGCAGAAAAAAAAATACGCACTAATGAATAAACTCAAGGCTGGCACTTCTTTGGGTAAAAATTCGACAAGCCGCTTAATATCGATTATTCGAGGCCTTTCCCCTAGCTTTTCCCTGCGCGCGGCTGCGAATCCTCTTCGCACCAGTAACACGATAGGTCTCTGCAAGCAGCTTTAGGCGTTTTTTCCTCCAAACAGTTGCTAGGCCGATCCCACCGAGCTGGCTATAGCAATCTTTTTTATCAAAATTTAAACAGGCTCTCAAACCATTATTTTTTTGGGGTAAAATTTAGGTCGACAGATATTTCTGTGGTGTAGGTGTTTTTTACCTCATTTATGTAGCAATTAAAAGTACAGTTACCCTTATATATGTTTTCTAACCTAGTTTTTGTGTTTGTTACACCAACTTTATGACTACGGTCATTATTCTGTTGAGTTGGGCCTATCACGTTGCAGATTTTTATTTCTAAAATATTCTGTTGTCGCTTCAGACTAATTAGAGCTGGCTGCGTTGGGTGCAAAATGTTGCCGTGCTTAAACAAATTTTCCACCAGAGTTAATAATACCAAAGGCGGAAAACGCACCCCCATTAGATTGCCCTCCACCAAAAAATCTAAATTGACTGCATTTTTCGTGCGTAGTTTATGTAATTCTATCAAATGCTCAATTTGTTCGATCTCTTCTGTAATAGGTACAACCTCTAATGCTTCACTTCTTTTTAAGGCATATCGCATCATTTCCGAGAGGTTCATAATGGCATCTGCAGCAACAGGAGCTTTCTTTCTGGCGTCGTTGTAGATAAAATTGAGCGTGTTGAACAAAAAGTGTGGATTGATTTGACTACGTAAATAATTATTTTGGCTTTGAATGAGCGAGTTTTCCAAGCTGTGTCTTTCTATCTGGTCCAACAAGCTTTTGCGCCTAAGTTCTTCAACAACTTCCCTGTTTTCAGCAAACTTTTTGATGTAGAAGTACCCTGTGCCAAAGCCAATGAAATACAGCCCTCTCCAAACATTTGTTAGAATAAAGTTTTTATTAATGGTTGTTGGGTCTCTAACAACTATTAAAGAAATCATGGCAAAAAAATATCTCAATACTGCCACAATCACTATGTTAAATATTAACCCGAAAACTATCACAAGAACAACTGCCAAAAATCGGACTGTAATTTTTTTTATTGAAAGCGCAACCTTAAGCAGAAAAGCGTACGTATAAAATACGGTAATTGCGGAAATATATGATATTACATAGATTCCTGGTTGGCCAAAGCCACCGTTTATGAAGCCCGTAATAAATACTTCATAGATAATAAAACAACTCCAAACAACAAGATGAGTTTTGTTTTTAAGGCAAAAGCCAGAAAAGTTGGCAAAAAGGTTCGTCAATGTCATAAATCTACCGGACTAGAGTTTTCTTCCTCTATATTAGATGCTTGATGTAAAAATTTATATCTTTCTGTTTTTAACTTGCACTTTTGTTTCAACAAATCATTACACATTTACAAGTATTTTAACATAAAGATTATGAAAGCCATTTACACAGCAAACTTAACCAAAAAAACAGTATTTCTTTATAAGAACATCAAGGCGGCGAACAGCTTCCGGACCGTTCCAATAGATCAAGATCCTGCCACAGTTACCGTTCGCACCGTTCTTACCTCTATGGAGGTTATGTTCCAGAAATAACCCCAATATTTTTAACTACCAACAATCCAAGTCATGAAAATCAACAATAGTTCCCTGACCAAAAAGACAGTATTTGTTTATAAGAACATCAAGGCTGCGAACAGCTTCAGGACCGTTCCAATAGATCAAGATCCTGCTACAGTTACCGTTCGCACCGTTCTTACCTCTATGGAGATCATGTTCCAGAAATA
>NZ_JBEPPD010000015.1:0-110060 GCF_040547165.1 Pedobacter sp. UYP30
AAACAATATTATGTAAAGTAATATCCTAAAATTGCTTTAACTATCAATCGATTATACAGATACTTTACATAACTAAATGCTTTGCATAATGCGCCTTATGTAAAGCTTTACATAACAGCCACAACCATCCCTCTGGAAATTTAAAACCAAGTCAAGCCGATATTGCGTTAACACATAAACTGAAAAGTGCAGCAAGCTTTTTAGATATTGGAATCCATGATCACCTCATTATAACTAGCGAAGGCTATTACTCCTTTGCAGATGAAGGAATAATTTAAGGGAGAAACCCCTTTTTTTTGCTGATTGGAAATTTAGAAATCAGAAATGATTGGTTACATTTCTTGGTTTTGCCAGAAAACCTTAGCTAGACAATTTACAACAGACTATAAAAACTAGCTATTGATAAAATTCAACAATGAACTAAAGTACTATCTGTTTACGGGAAACCGTAATGAGATCAGCAAAATCTTAATTATCATTGGAAATTAAACTTTGGAAGTTAAAAATGCTAGTTTCATAATTGAATTTAACCGCTTTTTTCGCCATATTTACCACATTGCAACTTACCTCACCTCACGCTCAACCTCAACTATTTCAAATATCTCCAACATGCAACAATCAAAAATTATAAACGTTTCGGGTTTTAGTATCGACTTGTCTCAAATTAAAGCCATTAAAGTAAATACAAACTCTACCCTCGGCGACACTAATGTTCTAGTAATTGATTTTAATTTAAGATACGAATACATATTCAATCCCAATAAAAATAAGTATATCAAGCAAAAGATAGATGACAACGTTTCGATTACTTATGTAGATTACAACGCTGCAGTTGAAGCGATGGAAAGCCTAACCAGCGAATGGCAAGAGTGTTTAGACAGCTTGAAGGAAAGCAATTGATTAATCTCGCATAAATACTAATTACTAACTACTCCCCTCAAAAAATGGCAATCAAAAAATCCGAATTATATAGCTCACTTTGGGCTAGTTGTGACAAATTAAGAGGTTCTATGGAACCCAGTCAATACAAAGATTATGTATTAGTATTATTGTTTGTAAAGTATGTAAGTGATAAATATTCTAATGACCCAAACGCATTAATTTTTATTCCCGAAGGTGGTAGTTTTAAAGATATGCAAGCTCTTAAAGGGCAAAAGGATATTGGAGAAAAAATGGATATGGCCATTACTAAATTAGCTAAAGAGAATGATTTAGTAAATGTAATTGATGTTATCAGTTTTCAGGACGAAGAAAAGTTAGGAAAAGGAAAAGAAATGGTCGATAAGCTAACAGGGCTTATTACAATATTCGAAAATCCAGCTTTAGATTTTAGCAAAAATAGAGCTGAAGGTGATGATATATTGGGTGATGCTTATGAATACTTAATGCGACATTTTGCTTCTGAAAGCGGAAAAAGTAAGGGCGAATTTTATACACCTGCTGAAGTAAGTCGTGTATTGGCAAAAGTAATCCAAGTCAACAAAGGAAATAAAGTAAAACAAACCGTTTACGATCCAACTTGTGGTTCAGGTTCGTTGTTGTTAAAAGTGGCTGACGAAGCTGAAAATAAAGTCAATTTATACGGACAAGAAAAAGAAACAGCCAATGCTTCTTTAGCTCGTATGAATATGATTTTACATAATAACCCAGAGGCAGTTATCGAAAAAGGACAAAGCACAATTTCCAATCCATTGCATAAAAATGAGTTAGGAGATTTAAAAACATTTGATTACATAGTTGCAAATCCTCCTTTTTCTTCCAAAAACTGGACTGATGGTTTTAACCCAGCAAATGATATTTACAAGCGTTTCGAAGAAGGAAAGATTCCACCACCAAAAAATGGAGATTATGCGTTCCTATTGCACATTATAAAATCATTAAAAAGCAAAGGTAAAGCAGCTTGTATTTTGCCACACGGTGTTTTGTTTCGCGGTAATGTAGAAGAAGAAATTAGAAAAAGCCTAATTCAAAAAGGCTACATCAAAGGCATAATAGGTTTACCCACCAATTTGTTTTACGGCACTCCAATAGCAGCTTGTGTTATTGTAATAGATATGGAAAATGCCGAAAACATCAAAGATCTTTCCGATGATGAAAAAGGAATTTTTATGGTTGATGCCAGCAAAGGTTTTATAAAAGACGGAAACAAAAACCGTTTAAGAGAACAAGATATTCATAAAATAACTGATGTTTTCAACAAACAAACCGAAATATTTGGTTTTAGTCGTTTAGTAAGCGTTTCGGAGATAATTGACCCAAAAAATAATTTTAGTCTGAATATTACAAGATACATAGACAATCCAAAAGAAGAAGATACACAAGATATTGAAGCTCATTTATTAGGTGGAATTCCAAACGAAGATATCGATGCCTTAAAACAGTATTGGGAAGTACATCCTTCTCTTAAAAAGGAATTATTTGTTACTAACAAAAGAACAAATTACAGCGACCTAAAAATCGCTAAAGAAGATATAAAACAAATTGTTTTCAATCATCCAGAATTTGTTGCGTTTAGCAAGGAAATGGACAAAGTTTTCACTGAATGGAAAACGAATAACACCATTTTTCTAAAAGAATTAACTGCTGGTATTAAACCTAAAAAAATTATTCATTTAATCTCAGAAGCTATATTAACTTCCTACACAAGCAAAGCCTTGATGAATAAATATGATGTGTACCAACACGTAATGAATTATTGGAATGAAACAATGCAAGACGACACATACATCATTGCAGTAGACGGTTGGAAGGCAGAACCATTTAGAATATTGGTTAAAAACAAAAAAGGTGTAGAAATAGATAAAGGTTGGGATTGCGACTTGGTGCCAAAAGGTCTAGTCATTGACCGTTATTTTATGCCAGAAAAAACAGCACTTCAAAAATTAGAAACCGATAAAGAAACTTTAGCTGCAACCCAACAAGAACTAGAGGAAGAACACGATACAGTAGAAGGTATTTTCTCTGATTTTGATAAAATCAATAAGGGTTCGGTTCAAAAAAGATTAAAAGCCATTGACACACCAAAACTAAAAGCAGAAAATGCAGAAGAAATTACTGTACTGAAAACCTATTTAAAATTGATTGATGATCAAGCAGCACTAACTAAAAAAATTAAGGAAGCTACTTCCGAATTAGACAAAAAAGTATTAGCCAAATATAAAATACTAACGATTGATGAAATTAAACAATTGGTGGTTGATGATAAATGGATGACAACTATTGAAAAAAATATAAAATTTGAAATGGAACGTATTAGCCAAAGACTTGCTACTCGAATTAAAGAAATGGCAGAACTATACGAAACTCCATTACCCAAACAAACCAAGGACGTTGCCGATTTAGAATGCAAAGTAACTGCTCACCTTCAAAAAATGGGTTTTGTATGGAGTTAATAACTGGAAAATATAAGAAAACAGATCTGGGTTTAATTCCAGAAGACTGGAATATTAAAACAATATCAGAGATATCAAATCCTGTTAGAGGTGGTTCACCTAGACCAGCAGGAGATCCCAAATATTTCAACGGTAATTTTATTCCGTGGCTTACAGTAGCTGCATTAACAAACATCCCTTTATCAGAAATATATGTTTCTGAAACATCTACTCGTTTAACTGAAGAAGGTTCACATTATAGTAGAATTTTAGAAAAGGAAACATTAATAATAGCTAATAGTGGTGCAACTTTAGGAGTAGCAAAATTATTAGCAATAAAATGCTGTGCAAATGACGGTATTGCAGCTTTATTTGATTTTGATAAAGAAACAAGTAAACATTATTTGGCTTATTTTATTAATACTCAAATCAAATACTTGAGAGAAGTAGTTGCTACAGGTAATGGTCAGCCAAATTTGAATACAAGTTTAATTGGTAACATTAAAGTGCCATTTCCTCCAACACTCGTAGAACAAGTTGCAATAGCAAAAGCCTTATCTGATAGTGATAGTTTAATAAAAGGCTTAGAAAAAATCATTACAAAAAAACGCAATATCAAGCAGGGTGCAATGCAAAAACTATTGCAACCTAAAGAAAGTTGGGAAGTGAAGAAATTGGGTGATGTTGTAAATATTAGAAAAGGACAAATTATTACAGAAAGTGCTACTGTTTTTGGTTATATACCCGTAATCGCAGGAGGCAAGACACCTGCTTATTATCATAACAAACCAAATCGTTTTGGTAAGACAATTACAATTAGTGGTTCTGGTGCTAGTGCAGGTTTTGTTTCATTTCACGATTATCCAATATTTGCCTCTGATTGTTCAACAATTGAAGAACATAAAGATTATTCAATTGAGTATGTCTTTAACCTTTTGCAACTATTACAAGAAAAAATTTATAATATGCAAACGGGTGGTGCGCAACCTCATATTCATCCAAGTGATTTAAATCCAATTGAGGTGTCTTTTCCAAATAAAGAAATTCAAGAAAATATTGCTAGAATTATTTCCGAAATGAATTCAGAGATAATTGCTTTAGAGAATAAGCTTGAAAAATATAAGAAGTTAAGATTAGGAATGTCACAAAATCTATTAACAGGTAAAATAAGGTTGGTATGATTGATTTTGAAAAAATAGTAGAAGAGATTTGTGCAGCAATTAAATCACAAAACATGGACAATCAATTTAGGGAAATATTAGGTGACATAGTAAATCTTAAGGATTTGGAAAAATTAGAAAATGAACTTAGAGATATTAAAATTTGATCCACCTTATATTCAAACGATTTAATATTCAAAGATTGGGTTAAAAAGATATTACAAAAATGCTTATAGTAAAATTAGATTATTATGAAACAACACCACGCTGAAGATATTTATCAATTTTATGATAAATTCATTCAAGATTTTTTAATTGATGGGAATAGCATTTTAAGTAACCACATAGCTATTTTAAATGATGCTACCATCAAAGGATGTTTCTTTAATTATATCGAAAATTACAATGACACCAGCGGCAGTTTTGATGCTAAAGTAACAGATCAATTTAAAAATGCAGATTTACCTACTCGCTTAGTTTTTGCACACGCAGAATGGTTGTGGTCTTTTGCAGTTGACGATATAAGAATTCCAACAAAAAAAGGGTATGTTAAAAGAATTACTAATCTAGACGATGAAGAATTATTGGATACTATTTATCCAGTTGGTTTTGGTAGTGCAGGACAATGGCATACAAATAATAAATACGATGAGATTAAATTCATTTTAATTCTAATTCGTTTCATAAGACAGAAAGTTGTTCTTGGAGAAATTACAACAGTTCAGGAAGTTAAAGATTGGATTGAATATATTTGTTTGTTCCAAAAATACGGTACAGAAAACACAGCCTATATGTTGCCTGATGCCTTTAAAAATGAATTACAAGAAAAAAGTTTAGCCGTAACGAATATTCTTACTTATGCAGGTAATCCAAATAATTATGAAAGAATAGCGTCTGAAAATCACAAAAATCAAATCCTTATTTCTTTTTGGGGCTTATTAACCGAAGGACAAAAAGTTGATGAAAATCTAAACACAGATGATAAAATTCTATTAATCAGAAAGGAACTTGGTACATTAACATATCCTAATTTTGATTTTTATGAATTTGATTATGCTAGAATTTGGAACTATTCTTTAACAGAGGAAGGATTTTCGGAAGTTCAAGGATTACAATACAAAAAAGCAATAATATTATATGGTCCTCCAGGAACAAGTAAAACATTTACTGCAAAGCATTTAGCTGATGCATTAATTACCTATGCTTATCTCAAAAACAAAGCAAATGTCACAACCTTTTTTAGAGAAAAACCAGATGTAACAAAGGATAGAATTCACCATCTGCAATTACATCCCAATTATACTTATGAAGATTTTATTGCCGGTTACCAATTAAAAGATGGTAATACTAAAAAAACACCAGGTACACTTTTTAAAATTTGTGAGAAAGCAAAAGACGATTTGGGTGCTACACCAAACCACGATATGCCACACGTATTAATTCTTGATGAAATCAATAGAATTGATTTATCCAGATTATTTGGGGAAGTTTTTTCAGCTTTAGAAAATAGAGATCAACCCATTCAAGTAGGGATTGGGGATTTAGAACTTACAATTCCAAGAAATTTGTATGTTATTGGAACAATGAACGAAATTGATTTCTCACTAGAAAGAATAGATTTTGCTTTACGCAGAAGATTTCTATGGTTTTTCTATGGTTACGATGAAAATACATTGAGAAATATCATTCACCACAAAAACAGAACCTTGGGTGCTAAGTTAAGAATGGATGAGGAGGTGAATAGATTTATAAGAAATGCTACGCAACTTAACCGCAAGATTTCTTCTATACCTGAACTAGGGAAACAATACCAAATTGGCCATACTTTTTTTGCTGAAATAGTAGAGATTTACAAAAGCTACAAAGAAATTGGTGGTTATAAATCTTTAAGATATCAGTTATATAGAGGTGATGGTGCTACCAATATTTTATGGAAAATTTCATTAGAACCAATCTTAGTTTCATTTCTTGGCAATATGGAATTAGAAGTTCAAAATGAAATATTAAAAGAGTTAAAAATTATTTACAATCAATAATAATAGTGAGTTTAGAAACTATCATATTAGAAGCTAACGATTGTTGTTCCTTTAAAAATCAGGAAGGACACGGTGAAGCAATTCAGTATTTTATATCTAAAAAAAACAATCTAAATATTTTTAGTTTTGGTAAAAACACTAAAGATGAAGAAGAAGAAATTGCATACTTTAATTATCGTGATGCCAAATGGTATGCTGGCAGATTTATTGGTGAGGCGGTATTTGAGTTTAATAATTTAAAATACAAAATAAAAATCAATCCTAGATTTGGGAATACACAACTTTTTAGGATGTTGGAAGAAGTTTATAATATCAAACTTCCTCGGTCAAACAACAATTTAGAAAAACAAAAAGAATACCAGTATCTCATAAAAAAATTAATTGCTTTTTTATGGCTAAATCTTTTATCAAAAGCCAATAAACACGGAATTCCAAAAAACAACAGTATTAAGTTTCAAAAAGGGGCTAATATAATTGGGAAATTAGACATCAGAAAATCAATTTTACCAATTTACACAGAAGAAAAAATCATCAGTAAGTTTCACCAAAAAACACCTAATAAAATAATTACAAGTATTTTAAAAAATGCACATAGAATGCTGAAATCAGAGTTTCATTTAACAAATGAGATGATATCAATGAGTTCTAAAAATGCAATAGAACAACTATATACATCAAAAATTGATAGCGGATATATCTCTGAACACGATTATAATAAAATAGAGTATCGAGATATTTATTTATCATATAAACCAATTGTAGATTTATCTTGGGATATAATAAAGAAAAAGAATTTTGGTAATAGTGAGGATAAAAACAAACAGGGTTTAAGTTTTTTTATTGATGTGGCTGAAATATGGGAAATGTATTTAAGGGCAATTTTAAAAAGACGGTTTTTAAAAGACGGCTGGATAATTAGAAATGATAAAATTACAGCATACAAAAACAAAGATTTTAGCAGAACGCTTATTCCTGATATAGTTTTAGAAAAAGGCAATGATGTAATGGTTTGGGATGCTAAATACAAACGAATGGAGTTTGTTTATTTTGACTATGATCGAGCCGATTTTTTTCAAATACACACCTATATTACTTATTTTAAGCAAAGTAAAAATGTCGTGGCTGGTGGTTTGTTATATCCTTTTTCAAAGGAGTTTGATAGTTATAGACAAGATCGAAACAAAGCAAATAGTTTATATTCCGAAGAAAAGAACAAGATTCAATTTGTAGTTGACGGAATTGATTATTCCGATGTAATTGATGAAAAAATTAATACTGAAGAAGTGAGTTTTCTTGATAGAATTTCCGCAATAATAGACCGATAAACAAATGAGTAAAGTAGGACAAATAGAAAGAGCAACACAAAACCGTATTGTGAAATTGTTTCAAGACACTTTGAAATACGATTATTTGGGTAATTGGGAAGAAAGAGATGGCAACAGCAATATCGAAGAAGAAGAATTGCGTAAATACCTGCAAGGCACTAAAAAGTATAGTGAGGAATTGATAAACAAAGCGATATTCGCTTTGAAAAAAGAGGCTACTATAAATTCTAACGACGACCTTTTTACCGCCAACAAAGAGGTTTATTCTTTATTGCGTTATGGTACTTCCAAAAAAGTAGAAGCCATTAAACGACCAGAACACGTTGATTTCATTGATTGGGATAGCCCAATAAATAATAATTTTGCTATTGCAGAAGAAGTAACTATTAGAGGAGCTAAAGAACGAAGACCTGATATTGTAATCTACATCAATGGTATTGCTTTTGGTGTCTTAGAATTAAAAAAAGCAAGTGTTTCGGTCAGTGAAGGAATTAGGCAAAACTTAAGCAATCAACTACATTTATTCAATAAGTCATTTTTTACCACTATACAATTTGTATTAGCAGGTAATGATAGCAATGGATTGTATTATGGAACGACTAAAACAGAAGAAAAATATTTCCTAAAATGGAAAGAAGATAACGATGTGTATGATCCTAATGTTATTCTTTTAGACAAGCACATTGAACAGTTTTGTAATAGAGAAAGATTGTTAGAAATAGTTCACGATTTTATAATATTTGACCACGGCACAAAAAAACTATGTCGTCCAAATCAATATTTTGGTATAAAGGAAGCACAAAAATTTATTGCAAGAAAAGAAGGCGGTATTATTTGGCATACACAAGGAAGTGGTAAAAGTTTAACAATGGTTTGGTTGGCAAAATGGGTTTTAGAAAACAATCCAAAAGCTAGATTATTAATCGTTACAGACCGGACAGATTTAGACGAACAAATTGAAGGCGTTTTTCTAGGAGTTGGTGAAACCATTATAAGAACTAAAAGCGGTGCAGATTTAATAGCAAGACTTAACAATACTACACCAAGATTGCTTTGTAGTTTGGTGCATAAATTTGGTGGTAAAGAAGACAATTCAGCCAATGAATTTATTGAGGAACTAAAAATTTCAAAAGCTTTTCAAGCTAAAGGAGATTTTATTGTTTTCATAGATGAGTGCCACAGAACTCAAAGTGGTGAACTGCATAGTGCTATGAAAAGTATTTTGCCTGATAATTCCATTTTTATTGGTTTTACCGGTACACCTTTATTGAAAAAAGACAAGAAAAAAAGTTTAGAAATTTTTGGAAGATACATTCATTCATACAAATTTGATGAAGCGGTTAGAGATGGTGTGGTACTAGATTTGTTATATGAAGCACGTGATGTGGACCAACACGTTTTCGACCAAAAAGGCATTGATGAATGGTTTGCAATTGTCACTCACGGAATGAATGATATTCCTAAAGCGGAACTCAAGCAAAAATGGGGTACGATGCAAAAAGTATTGAGTACTAAAAATCGTTTAGAAAAAATTGTATTCGATATCAAAAAAGATTTCATTACTAAACCAAGATTAAAAGACGGCAGAGGGAATGCTATTTTAGTAGCAAGAAGCATTTATGAAGCTTGCCGTTATTATGAAATTTTCCAATCATTCGGATTAAAAAAATGTGGTATTATCACAAGTTTTGAACCAAATGAGAATACCATCAAAATAGAAGAAACTGGAGCTGGAGCAACCGAAAAGAAGGAGCAATTTGAAATTTATCAAAAAATGCTCAAAGATTATGATTTTAAAGATGCTGAAACGTTTGAGAAATTTGCGAAAAAGAAATTCAAAGAAGAACCAGCAAATATGCAATTGCTTATTGTTGTAGATAAACTGCTTACTGGTTTCGATGCAATTCACTGTACATATTTGTATATCGATAAACAAATGCAAGACCACGGTTTATTTCAGGCAATTTGTAGAACAAATAGATTAGGAAAAGAAGAAGAGAACGATCCATATTACAAAGAATTTGGATACATAGTTGATTATAAAAACTTATTAGAAAACTTAAACAAATCAATTTCTGATTATACATCAGATGCTTTTGATGAATACGATATTGATGATGTAAAAGGATTGTTAACTAACCGATTAGATAAAGCAAAAGAACGTTTGGAAGATGCTATTGAAGTATTACACCAATTATGTTTAGACGTTCCAGCTCCAAAACAATTGGAACAATATTATAATTATTTCTGTGGTGACCCAACAAACAGAGATGATTTAAAAGACAACGAACAAAAGCGTTTGACGCTATATAAATTGGTAGTCGCCTTAATTAGAGCGTACAATAACATTGCTTCAGAAATAATAGAGGCAGGTTACACTCAAGCAGAAGCTGATAAAATAAAAGACAAAGTAAATTACTATGCTGAATTAAGAAATAGTATCAAACATTATTCTTCTGATTATATCGATTTGAAGAAGTATGAACCAGATATGCGTCAAATGTTAGATATGTATTTAACAGCAGATCCAAGCCGTGTTTTATCTAATTTGGGAGAAGCTACACTTTTACAATTAATTGTAGATAATGGTATAGAAGAAGCAGCTGATAAACTTCCTGCTAGCATAAAGGGAAACCGCAGTGCAATGAGTGAAACCATTGAAAACAATATGCGGAAAACAATCATTCAAGAAATGCCAATCAATCCGGCATATTATGAAAAAATGAGTGTTTTATTAGTAGAATTAATTCGATTGAGAAAAGAAGGAGCAATTTCGTATGAAGAGCTGTTAAAAGAATATGAAAGTTTAGCACGAAGCATCCAGCCTAACACAAAAAAATCCTATCCAAAAGATATTGATACAAGGCCGAAACAAGCCTTGTATGATAATTTAGAAGGGAATGAACAATTGGCAATCTTGATGGATGAAAAAGTTCGTTATGTAAAAGATGATGATTGGCGAAGTACCCACATCAAACGTAGGAAAGTGGAGTTAACCATTAAAGACGTTTTAGAAAAAAATAATATTACGGATGAAACCGTATTTAGCAAAATATTTGATATAGTTTCAAATCAAAAAGAATATTAAAATGCACAAAATCGAAGTTAGTAATTTTTCTATTGATGTAATTAGAAAAAGTATAAAAAATATGCACCTTTCCGTATATCCACCAACAGGTCGGGTACGAATTGCGGCACCATTAAATGTCGATGATGAAGCGGTCAAATTATTTGCGATTTCAAAATTAGCCTGGATAAAAAAGAACCAACGAAAATTTGAAATGCAAGACAGACAAATGCCCAGAATATTTGAGCAAAGAGAAAGTCATTATTTCGAAGGCAAAAGATATTTATTGCGAGTAACAGAACAAAATGCGCCACCAAGAGTAGAAATAAAAACAAAAACATACATCGATTTATTTATCAGATCAAATGCAACAGTAGAGCAAAGACAGAATTGCATTAATGAATGGTATCGCAAACGATTAAAAAATCAAATCCCACAGCTGATAGAAAAATGGGAAAAGATTATTGGTGTTAGTGTCTCAGACTGGGGCGTGAAGCAGATGAAAAGAAAATGGGGAACGTGTAATATAGAACAAAAACGCATTTGGGTTAATCTTGAATTGGCAAAAAAACCGACACAGTGTTTAGAATATATTTTAGTTCACGAATTAGTCCATTTGTTGGAGCGTAACCACAATAAGAACTTTGTGATTTTGATGAATCAATTCTTCCCAAATTGGCGAGTTCAAAAAAAGATTTTGAATGAATTTCCGATATAGGTTCAAATACCTTTGCTTCTCGCCCTTTGTGTTTCATCGTGAAAAATAAGTACAAAATAATTTTATTTAACGATACTGTATCTAACCACGTAATATTCAGAGTACAAACAAAGTCGTTAGTGAAATGAACACTAAAGCGATGAGAATTAATTTGTAATACTAAAAATATTAGCATTATTTTGTGGCATAATTTCCAATATGCTAAGAGAGATAGAGATTCCAAAGAACGACGAACAAGAACCACTGGAGAATGCAGGATCGGTAAGCGGTTTTATAAGTCCGGCAGAAGATTACAAGGATCGAAGACTGCATATTGCTCAACGAATTGTTTCTGATCCCACCAATACGTTCTATTTCGAGGCCATTAACGACGAGATGAAAGAGCATGGAATCACCGAGGGAACCATCATCATTGTAGACAGGTCAAAAGAGATTATGAACGGCTCCCTAATTATCTGTAATGTAGAAGGAGAGTGGCTGAACAGATTTATCGTTAGAAAAAATAAACAGATTTTTCTTTATGCTTCAAAGCAAAAGCCGCCCATTGAAATTACAGGAAGAGACATAGAAATTTTCGGTGCGGTAACCTGGCATTGCGTACCTCAGAAAAGCAAGTATGTACGTCCTAGTAGATTGTAACAATTTCTATGCGAGTTGTCACAGATTGTGGTTGCCGCAATACAGAACTTCGCCTGTAGTGGTCTTAAGCAACAATGATGGTTGCGTGATTGCCAGGAGCAATGAGGCCAAAGCATTAAAGATTGAGATGGGCGCCCCGTATTTCAAGATCAAAGCATTGGTAAAAGAGAAAGACGTTATTGTGTTCAGCAGCCATTATGCATTATATGGTAACATGAGCGAAAGGGTAATGAACAACCTCGCCCGATTTAGTCCGGATGTAGAAGTTTACAGCATTGATGAATGTTTCTTGAAGTTGGAAGGCTTCGCCGAGATCGAGTCTTATCTCTTTAAAATTCGAAATACCATCATCAAAAATACTGGTATTCCTGTCAGCGTTGGTTACGCCCCGACAAAAACGCTGGCTAAACTCGCAAATAAACTGGCTAAAAAAGGAACAGGGGTAATGATGTTGGATACGGAGGAAAAGATAAATGAGGCGGTCAAAAACTACCCTGTAGGCGACGTTTGGGGGATAGGCCGCCAATATGCCGCAAAACTGATCTCCATACACATCGATACGGCCAAAAAATTCAGAGAGCTCCCGATGGAATGGGTAAATAAAAATATGTCTATCGTTGGGGTAAGGCTTTGGAAAGAATTGAAAGGGGAGAGCTGTCTACACCTCAAAACACATTTGAATCCAAAGAAAGCCATGTGTACGAGTAGATCTTTTGGAAAGTTGGTGGAAAGCTATTCGGAAATGGAGCAGGCGACGGCCAGTTATGCAGCTCGCTTAGCAATGAAGTTGAGGAAAGAAAAATTGTGTACCAATGTAATTACGATCAGGCTTTTAACAAATCGTTTTATAACAGACCTCGAACAAATCTATCCATGTATCACCATAAAGTTAGACCACCCGGCAAATAATACGCCCGACTTAATTAGGGCTGCACTGCTTGGTTTGAAAAAAGTATTTGTAAAAGGATATAAATTCCAGAAAGTAGAAGTAACTGCTACAAGTTTAATCCCCGAAGCGGAGGTGCAGTTAAATATGTTCAATCCATATAAAACGGAAAACAATGAGATAAGCAAGGTGTTGGATAACATTAACCGATATTATGGTAAGGGCACGGTGAAGATAGCAAGTGAAGGGCTCATAAAGAAATGGGACATGAGAAGAAATTTCTTGACCCCAGATTATACCAATTCATGGGAGGATATTATAAAAGTGCATTGATTGATTTGAAATTTAGATTAGCGAATAAATTTTTAGCTACATGAGTAATTCTCCTAAAAACTAAAGCGATGTGTTATTATGTAAGTCAGCAAGTAAGTGCATCAAAACTTGCCGTAGATTTTGATGCGCTCTACACCGATCATTTAGATGATTCAGAGGGTTTCCACTTGGCGGGTGGTTTTTCTCATCCAAAGCTGTCGATGGTCTTAAAACAAGATGGCCGGCGGGTGATAGATCGGATGCAGTGGGGCTTAATCCCAAATTGGAAAAAGCCTTACACCGATATGCTAAAAATGAGCAATAACACACTCAATGCGAAGAGTGAGACGATCTTTGACCTAGCATCATTTAAAAATTCGATCATGAAGTTTCGGGCTATTCTTCCCGTGAACGGATTTTTTGAGTATAAGCATGAAGATGGCGATAAACTTCCGTTTTTTATCCATCCAAAAGAGCAGAGTTATTTTAATCTTGCCTGCATTTTCTCAAACTATAAAGACCCTGCGACCGACCAGTGGTTACAAACTTTTTCAATTGTTACAGGAGCGGCAAATGAGTTGATGACAGATATCCACAATACCAAAAAAAGACAGCCTGTTATGATCGATACAGATCAGATTGACAATTGGCTCAATGTAGATGCAAGCAAGGAGGAAATTACTCACTTAATGGAGCCTTGTGACGACAGCAGAATGGCTGCGTTTCGAGTGGATAGGAATTTGATCAAAATTGGAAACAGTCCTGAGGCTTTAATTCCTATTTGACGAAAGGTAAATAGCTTACAAAGCGTTGCGGACGTTAATTTAAAGAAAAAGCAGAGATACCTTTCGATATCCCTGCCATTAACGCTCTCAACATAAAGATAGAGTTTAATATTAAATAACCAAAACCAATAAATTCTTTCTTTAGGATGTGGATATACAAATTCGATGCGAATATGCGATGAATAATAATTTTGATTTTTTTAGAAAGAAAATCTGTTTTTAGTTCGACATCCAATATAGAGATTGCTTTTTTGTCAAAATAAAAAATCACTTTTTTAGCAATCTTGTCAAATCGTGTAACCTCTACTATTTGGAGATTTCAGTAGGCTTGACCACTACATTTCGAAAAACCGAGTTGGGTTCTTTTGTAAAATAGATGCCTGCGAAGAAAGTGCGGCAATTTTCGCTTATCAATCCACTACGACTCGTATGGTCAGCGGTTTGGAAATCTCCATTTTAGAAAGATTTATCTTACTCATTCGACACTCGCAGTTTAGCAGGGCAAAAAATGCTTTTAACTTCACAATTTTATTTTAAGCTCTTACAATTTGTACTATATTTGTATTACAAACGGGATGAGAACTGAAAGGTTACCCCAGTTTGGATTGAAATTATAAAATACTGATAACAAGATATATAGAAGATAGGGTTCGGCTCCTGCCACCCCGACCACTTCCAGTTCATCTGGATGCAAAACCCTCTAAATATCATTATTTAGAGGGTTTTTTGCTTTTAAGTAGTCCTTTTCAGTACATACTATTCCTCCTGTCATGCGAACAAAAAGGTGAACAGAATTAATATTTATATTTGTTCACCGGATATGGTTTAACTGATTGGTAATCAAATAATTGGATGCATTTTATTTGAACTCATTTGTATCAAAATGAACTACCTTTTTGTTTATCTGGCGAACTGTTTTGATTAACTAGTTTATATCAATTCATGTAAGTATTTAAATTATTAAGGATGAGAACAACAAACACTTTCGGAATTCATTTCGTGTTGAGAATGAATCGAGGCAAGAATGGGAAGGCAGCTATCTACGTTCGTATTGTAGTAAACAAGAGCCGCTGCGAAGTTGCGCTTAAAAGAATGGTGAATCTCGCAGACTGGAATAAGTCTAAAGGTTTAGCCAAACCTAAGAACGAGACGCTAAAATCCCTAAACAGTTATTTGGAACAAACTAGGTGCTTATTAGCAACACATTACCAAGAATTTATAGTCAATAAAGAACTGGTTACCGCTGAGGCAGTGAAAAATAAATTTTTGGGAATCGAAGAGCAAGAAAATACCCTTCAATCCCTTATGGATTACCATAATCTTCACATGAAAGAAGTTCTTGCGCCTGGAACCATTAAAAACTATTTCACAACGGTAAGGTATCTCAAAGAGTTTGTACTTAAACATTTCAAAAAACATGATTTGTATCTGTCGGAGCTCAATTATGAGTTTATAACCCATTTTGAATATTTCTTAAGAGTTTATCAACCGACAGACCATCATAAGGGAATGGAAAATAACGGCGTGATGAAACATTTGGAGAGGCTACAGAAAATGGTTCGATTGGGTACTAAGCTTGGTTGGATAGATAAAAATCCATTCGAATTCTTTAAGCTTAAGTTACAAAAAGTGGAGCGTGGTTTTTTGTCCAGCGACGAACTTGCTGCTATCGAGGATAAAGATTTTAGCCTACAACGAATTCAGTACGCAAAAGATCTTTTTGTATTTAGCTGCTACACGGGCATTGCCTATATCGATGTGATGCAATTAACGCCTGAAAATATAATCCTCGGATTGGATGGGAATTATTGGATTAAAGCAATGCGAGAAAAAACCGATACGTCTTTTAACGTGCCGATTTTGCCAAAAGCTGCTCTAATTATAGAAAAGTATAAAAACAATCCAAGATCAATTGCGAAAGGAAGTGTTTTTCCAATCATATCAAACCATAAACTCAATTCGTATTTAAAAGAAGTTGCTGACCTCTGTGGCATCAAAAGTAATTTAACCTTCCATCTAGCACGGCATGCCTTCGCAACTTCTGTAACGCTTTCCAATGGAGTGCCTATCGAAACTGTCAGTAAAATGTTGGGGCATACAAGTATCAGATCCACTCAGATCTACGCAAAGGTCATTGAACAAAAGGTTAGTAAAGACATGCTTAACCTTAGAAATATATTGGACAGCAATGAAAAAAGTAAATTAATATTAAGGAGGGCAAAATAATGAGCGAGTTATTAAATGATAATCTATATAAAACAATTAAAGAATTAATCGAGGAATCAAGAAATTCTGTTGTAAGATGTAAATACCACAATGGTCTTTACCTATTTTCAGGTGGGTAAAATTATAGTCGAAGATCAACAAAGTGGTTTAGAGAGAGCAGCTTACGCAAAACAAACCCGACCCAGACCAATCACTTTGTATTGTCTATAGCCGCCTATATAAAACTGGAATGGCTGAAGCAACGGACGGGCAAAAACCATTTCGCAATGAAAAATCAGATCTATTTATCGGCAAAGCAGGCAGCATATGCAGAACTCAAAAAGTTATCAACACCTCAAGCGGCATAACCCAGTTTTGATTGTGGTTTTTTGCGTAACATGAGTTAAATAAGATGTCATTTTATGATGTAGCTCGATATTTTAGTTACAGGTATTAATATTGATACTCCGTTTGTCAATAAAGGGCCTGAAATAACAACAGCCATCGACTATATGTAAAACAAACTTTTCTGCAATTCAGGAGGGTAGGCAGAAACCTTATACCCTTTTGGACGACAGAGATATCAATTGGACATTGGCAGGAGTACCGTTTATTAACTTTAATACTTATACAGGCCATGTAAGGGTTAACTTGGACGATTATTTAGGAAAATAGATGCTGGAAATATTGCTGCTTTCCTTATCGAACAACTTTTTGAGGACGCTTATTTCAATAAAGCTCCTTTTATTTTTAATTCTTAAAAAATTGGTGTGGGTCGGAATTGACCATACTTTTATTATCTATCATTAAATGTTGGATTAATGTGAACACCCATATTATTTATCCTTTTCGTATGAGTGAAATTGTTAACGGTGCCAATAAATAGAAAAAGACATTTTTTAAAAAGCCAGAAATAGTGAAAAACAGGGTTGACGGTTAAATTAATAATTTATAATAAAATATCACAATATCAACTGAATTGTGTAGTACTCGCTGCGTGGGTTATGTTTTTAAACTTTAGTAAAAATTAGCGGTCTAGCCCTACATAAAAACTAAGCTTGCAATCTTTTTATGACAATAGCTGCCAAAGACGGAATTAGCCCCAAGATTGTTGAGTAGATTGGAAGATAAACAAATAACAAGCCGCTGGTGGATGATGCTGATGCCATTTTGTTGATGTCAAAATACCAGCCTATCTGCATTGAAAGTGGATATACAAGGAAAGCGATTATGGACAAAAGGTGGCACAACTTCAAGTATAAGCCATGTATGTCATGGAATGTCGTTCGTTGAAAGATATAAAAGGTCAAAATCGGAACCAGTTGGTAAACGCTAAAAAAGTTAATCCCCAAGAGAACAAAAACTAAAGCAGAACATACCATACAAAGTATTAAACTTTTGTAATTATTAATCTTAAAAAAATCTAATTTTATCATGCAATCTTATTTTTCGTCTGTTTAAAAACTCTAGTTATTGGAAGTAATTACATAAACCCAAACCCTTACCTTTCTTTCGATACGAAAAAAATAGACGGTTGGAGTATTACTAACGTCCGTACCAAACAACCGTGACTTTATGTCTATTCTACCGTTAAAATATTTGTCCGATACTTTGAACGGTCTAAATACAATGAGATTGCTCATGAGCAGGGCATTTTTTTTGGGAGCCGGTAAAAACCCTATCCATGAAGCGCATATTCTACTTTAAACATTTGCTTCACTGATCGGCTTGGTACAATTGAGCTACAGTTTAATGCCCAAGTACAAGGAAATTTCCAAAGTGAGAAATTATAGAAACCAGATTGCAACGAGAGACGATAATGCTAATAAAGCATTAATCGGCTGTAAAAAATGAAGTAATCTTTTATAATTATGTTCTTAGGGTGTTATTTTGCTAATTAGGGTGCTTTTTTCATAAAAATATGGTCATTTTTGTGCGAAGCGTACAAAGTGATGAAAAAAGGGGTTTTAATCTAGAGAGAAAGTATTGGAGTAAAATACTGAGGTCTCGAAATGGAAAGGTCTGAATAATATACCGAAGTAATCCGCGTCAATTTGGCCAACATTTTGCACTCCGCACCAAAAGATAAATTTATTATAAATTTAATAGTCATATATGAAATTGATATCAACAGCCTGTTTATTATTCTTCGGTTGTAGCTCTTTTGCCCAAACAGCCAGGTTAAAAGCCGAAATCCAAAAAATTATAGAAAACAAGAAAGCGACTGTTGGCATCTCGATTGTAGCGAATAATTTTCACGACACCATATCTGTCAATGGAAATGTGCATTTTCCGATGCAAAGTGTCTATAAATTCCCTATAGCACTCGCAGTATTGTCTGTTGTTGATGATAAGAAATTAAAATTAGACCAAAAAATTGTAATTGCTAAAAGCGATCTGCTCCCTGATACGTGGAGCCCAATACGCGAGCGTTTCCCGAACGGAACCGAAATGACTATAGCAGAAATCATTAGATATACCGTTTCCAAAAGTGATAATAACGGCTGCGACATATTATTAAGACTTATTGGTGGAACAGATAAAGTGGAGGATTTTCTTTTGAGAAACAAGTTATCAGATATCTCCGTTAAAGCGAGCGAAAAAAAATCGGCTGAGAATTGGAATATCCAATTTATGAATTGGTCAACTCCAATAGCGCTTACCAACTTATTAATGCGCGCTTATGATTTGAATAGTCATCTGCTATCTAGAAATAATTATCAATTTATTTGGCAAATTTTGGAAAACACGTCGACTGGAGAAAAAATGCTGCGAGGTAAACTCCCAAAAAACACGTTTTTAGCCCATAAAACCGGAACGTCGGGAATAAAAAACAATATTACAGCCGCTACAAACGATATAGGTGTCGTAAAGTTACCAGATGGAAGTGTTTTTTTTATTAGCATTCTTATTACAAACTCAAGTGAGAATTCAGCCTCAAACCAAAAGATTATTGCTGACATAGCAAAAGCAACCTACGATTTTTATAGCAAACAATAAGAACCAAACTTGAGTGATTCTACACATTTATTTAAGTGGGAGATATGAGTTTAAATTTTATCGGCTAACGAATCACCATTTACATTCCAAACAAAATGTTAATCGAGCCCGAGTGAAGATGTGAATTTTAATATGGTTGAACCCGACGAATCTACAATGATTTTGTCTCTGTTTTCATCCTTATAGAAAACATCAACCATATCCGAAGGTATCATCATTCCAAACGGAAAAATTGATCTAATTTTTTCCAAAAGTGCTAATAACAAATTTCATATGTCTTTAGGGGTTTGGAAACAAGACCTAAATCTGTTCCAAAACAGGATATTTCAAGTTTTTTTGCAGTAAGTTTCCATCCAATTACCTTAGAATACATTTTCCAATTTTCTATTGCAGATATATTAAACACAAGTAAACTTTTACCGGATAACCTTTTGGGTTTTATTGTAGAGGATTTGGACGATTTTGATACGTTTTAGAAGAAAATAACCTGCAAGATTAAATCAATTTTAACTCAGGAAATTGATTAAAGAAAACGCAAATTGTTTGAACTCATTTTTTCTTCAAGCGGTGAACTGAGCGTCAAGAGTATTTCAGAGAGAATATTTTGGAGTAGCAACTAAATTAATCTTGATTTTTAACCGACAGTTCGGACCTTCACTAAAATTTACTACAATATCCTTCATTCCATCGTCTCAATTCAATTCATTCAAGACGGAATCTTATCTCCACAAATGAATTTTTGGGATCAATCTCACTTTATCAAAGAGATTAGAGAACTGTCGGGAGTTTATTCTGAAGAATTATCTAAAAATAAAAATGACCGATTTTTACAATTTTTGACGTTAGAGAATAAATAATTTTGTCAGGTAAAAAAAATGAGGTTATGATCCAAAATAGAGAAATAGCAAAAGTGGGTGGTGGCCTTGGTGGTCTTACGCTTGCAAGGCTTTTGCAAATGAAAGGATGCAATGTAAAAATATATAAAAAAGAGATTTTGACAAAATACGGGTTTACAAGGATCTCCACTAGGTTGACATGATAAGTCTTGAGTGGCAGCCATTGTAAAAGCCAATCTTTTGATGTTCCAGAACACAATAATTGCAATCACCATTTTTTACAACCGAAAAACTAGCTGATTTGGTAATCAAGTCATTTTCTGCATCATAATTATTCGAATTATAGCGTTAAAAACGCAACCTATCTGGTCGATTATTTCATTTTTGGCTACGATAAAAGTCGATTTGAATACATTCTACTCATTGAATTTTAAGACCTTTGCACTATAAATATTAAAAGATAAATTGATGAAAATTGTATTAACAGGTTCTATTAGCCATATTGGAAAACCACTCACCGAAGTGTTGGTGAAGAATGGCCATTTTATTACTGTGATAAGCAGCAGTTCAAATCGGGCGAAAGAAATTGAAGCATTAGGCGCAAACATGCCATTGGTAAAATGCAGGATATAGATTTTCTTTCAGCAACATTCAAACACGCGGACTGTGTGTATCTTATGGAAACAATAGATACCGTAGTAGGTGATATACACGACGATAATATCGATTTATTAGAAGCCATAAGGGATATCGGCTGGAATTATAAAAGAGCTATTGAAAATTCTGGTGTAAAGCAGGTCGTACATCTTAGTAGTATCTGCGCTCATATGAGTACAGGGAACGGTTTTCTTGTTTTTCACCACAACGTAGAAAACATTCTCAAACAGTTGCCTAAAGATGTTTCCATCAAAACGGTGCGTCCGGTGGGGTTCTACATAAATATGATTTCACTTATATCGACCATTAAAAATGAGGGTCATATCATTTCGAATTATGGTGGAAACGAAAAGGAACTTTGGGTTTCTCCGTACGATATCACGGATGTCGTCGCTGAAGAAATAGATATGCCTTTTGAAGGCAGAACGATTCGCTATATCGCAAGCGATGAATTATCGCCAAACGAAATAGCAATAACGCTCGGGCAAGCAATCGGAAAACGAGAGCTGCAATGGAAAGTAATCACTGATGAAGAACTATTGGATATCTGGGTAAAAAAATGGGATGAATAAATAGATTGCCAAAGGTTTCGTTGCAATGCAAGCAAGTCAAGGTAGCGGAAAGCTCTACGAAGATTATTATCGCAACAGGCCAGTTTTGGGTAAAGTTAAAATTGAAAATTTTGCAAAGGATTTTTGCACTAACATTTAATAAATAGAACATGAGAACAGTATTAATTACAGGAGCAAACAAAGGAATAGGATTTGAAGTTGCCAAGCAGATGGCACAAAAGGGGTATTTTGTATACTTGGGATGCCGTGACAAAAATAAGGGCATAGATGCCGTAGAAAAGCTAAAAGAGCAAGGATTTATGAATACTGAATTTCTACAAATTGAAGTAAGTAATTTGGAATCAGTTAAGAATGCTAGAAAAGAACTGGAATCGAAAGTTGAAATACTTGATGTTTTAATCAATAACGCGGGTATCCCCGGGGAACAGCCGCAAAAACCAGCGACAGGCAATATCGCAATGATTAGAGAGATTTTTGAAACCAATTATTTTGGTGTAATCCAAACCACACAACAGTTTTTATCTCTAATGAAAAAATCTGAACTCCCTGTTATAGTAAATGTTTCAAGTGAATTAAGCTCATTCTCCATGCAAACTAGCGCAGACAGAAAAGCCAATTGGAACGAGTATCACTTCTACGGAGCGACAAAAACAGCATTGAACACTTTTACCTTAGGTTTAGCAAACGAGCTGGACAGCGCAGGATTTAAGATAAATAGCGTAACCCCAGGATATACCGCAACTGACCTAAATGGTTTTGCAGGATTTAAAACAGCGGCGCAAGGTGCCGAACCGATTGTAAAATTGGCAACTATAGATAAAAATGGGCCTACAGGAAAATTTTTTAGTGCAGATGGTGAACTTCCTTGGTAACTCCTGATTGAGTAACAGGGTTTAGAACTGTGCAAAAAAGCTATTGGGATAATAATTGACGTCCAAAAAAAAGTAAAAACGTTAGTAGCTGGTTAATGTAACGGTATGCTATCGTTAACGATATTAAGTTAGTTTAATACAAGATAAAAATATGAAAGCAGCAATCTTAAAAGATTTTGGTAAACCACTTTATTTAGAACAAGTAGAAAGCCCAAAATTGGGTACAGGAGAAGTGATTGTAAAGGTTATAGCTGCTCCAATACCTCACTACGCCAAAAGCGTTTTCAGCGGTGAGAGACAGTATATGTTAGAATTACCTTTAGCCCCCGGCGCAGGCGGAATAGGAATAGTTATCGCTGTTGGGCCAGATTCGACCAAACTGAAAGAAGGAGACTGGGTGTTGTGTGACCCAACGGTTCGGTCACGAGATAATTCGGTCAACCCAGACATTGCCCTACAGGGCATAAGTGCACGCGGTAAAGGTGGTCTAAAATTGCAACAATATTACAGGGATGGTTCATTTGCAGAAGAAATGAGAATCCCTACTGAAAACGCAATCCTTATTGGAAACCTTACAAATGATGAAGCAGTCAAGTGGTCTGCCTTAAATATTTTTTTGGTTCCGTTTGGAGGATTGTTATCAATTGATTTAAAGGCGGGGGAAACTATTGCGATTAGCGGGGCAACTGGATTTTATGGAAGCGCAGCAGTAGCAACTGCGTTAGCTATGGGTGCGGGTTGTGTATTAGCACTTGGTAGAAATAAAACGGCTCTAGACCATTTAGTAAGTATATTTGGAGATAGAGTTCGTCCGGTTGTACTAACAGGAGATGAAGAAACGGATAAAGAGAAAATACAAAATACGGCCCCCAATCTTATAGACTGCGTGTTAGATATATTGCCGCCCTCCGTCAGTGCAAATGTAGTACGCACCGCAATAATGACGGTCAGGGAATATGGACGAATTTCTCTAATGGGCGGTGTTGGAATGCTAGGAGGAAAAGATTTAGAATTACCTTATACCTGGATTATGAGGAACTCTGTTACGATAAAAGGACAATGGATGTATCGGCGGGAAGCTCCACAGCAATTAATCTCCTTGGTAAAAGCTGGACTTTTGTCATTAGACCATTTTGAAATAACCGAGTTTAATTTAGAGGACATTAATGAAGCTGTAGAATACGCGGCAAATGAAAAAGGTGCTTTTAAATTAACTGTAGTAAAACCTTAAACAGCAAAAAAATGTGTAACCGTACTCCATACATTGAGGTGGAGGCTATCGATAATATAGAAATACAATAATTTATTCGTTCAGATTGTGAATTTCCATGTTAAATTCATATTAACATAAAAAGATTGAGCCGATGCGGGACATACAAAACATAAAAACTATAAGCATTTTTCATAAAACAAAAGGATTACCAGAGCCTGAGCATCCATTAATCAGCATTGTCAATTATGCAGATGTGCATGTCAGTACGGAATACTTGGACAAGAGCTGGTCATTCGAGATCTACTGTATGGCTATAAAAAGAAATATTCCTGGAAAATTTAGGTATGGGCAACAGGAATATGATTTTGATGAGGGTGTAATGTTTTTTATCTCGCCGGGTTAGATTTTCAGCATCGCCCGAAACGCAAATGATGTTCCTGAAAAATCTGGTTGGATGTTACTGATTCATCCAGATTTTCTATACAATTCCGTGCTTGCAAAAAACATTAAAAAATATCAATATTTTGACTACGCTACTAACGAAGCACTTTTTTTGTCGAAAAAAGAAGAGATTAATATAATGGGTATTATCGACAATATACGCCAAGAGTATCATACAAATATTGACACTTTTAGTCAAGATATTATTATTTCTCAAGTCGAAACATTGTTAAACTATGCAGATCGGTTTTATAACAGACAGTTTATTACCCGGAAAATCAGTACTCATCAGATTATCGATCGATTTGAAGACATTTTGAATAAATATTTCAGTAGCGAGAATCTTATTTTAAAAGGATTGCCACAGGTAAACCTTATAGCAGTCTTTGAACGTGTCTATGAGTTATCTTAGAAGTTTGCTTAAAATAATAACAGGGAAGAGCCGCCAACAAATGATACACGATAAACTTATTGAAAATGCTAAGGAAAGATTATCTACAACCGATCTCACTATAAGCGAGGTGGCCTATACTTTAGGGTTTGAACATTCGCAGTCGTTCAGCAAGTTATTTAAAACGAAGACTCAGCTAACACCTTCAGAATTCAAACAAAAATTTAATTAAAAAAATAAAACATCATTCATCTATCAAAGAAACCCAGTTACTGATGACGTTGGGAGTATTATTTATTTTATTTAGAAATCAAAACAGATTTATTTAATTGGTATGCTAAAGTCAACCGCAGTATAAATTCATACATCTATATAAACATAGATTAACATCAAAATAATGGAGAATTACTCTATAATATTATCCCTTTTAGGCCTCATGATTTTTTTGAGTGCTATAGCGGAAAAGCTAAAATTATCTAGCCCAATTTTATTAATAGCGGCAGGGATTGTTTTGAGTGTTATTCCCGGTGTCCCAGAAATAAGTATCGATCCGGAAATTATTTTTTTATTATTCCTTCCTCCACTGCTCTACGATGCCGCGTTCAATTTACCGTTTAAAGATTTTAAAGAACATTTGGGGACTATTAGTTCTATGGCTTTTGGCCTAGTGTTTTTAACCACTGCCGGAATAGCATTAATAGCTTATTATATGATTCCGGGAATGACTTGGGAACTCTCTTTTCTATTGGGAGCTATATTGGCGGCTACTGATGCCGTTGCTGCCATTAGCATTACCAAAAATCTCGAACTCTCCCACAATACAAAAGTGATCCTCGAAGGGGAAAGTTTGATTAATGACGCTTCTGCATTAGTAGCCTATAAATTTGCGTTGGCAGCCGTTATGGGATCTGCATTTTTAATATGGAAAGCTGCACTATCATTTTTAATTTTACTAGCCGGGGGTGCAGTGATAGGGATAATCATAGCCTTTGTTTTGGCGAGGATTTTAAAAATTGTAAAAGATAATTCTACCGCAGTAACTAGCTTTATAGTTCTAACCCCGTTCATAACCTACTTGATAGCAGAAGAATTAAAAGTTTCAGGGGTCATTGCTGTCGTCATTTTAGGATTTGGTATTTCTAAATTAAGTAAAATGAAATTCTCTGACCCGCTCCGACAACAATCTAAAAATATTTGGGATGTCATCATCTTCTTGTTAAATGGTCTGATTTTTATTTTAATTGGTCTTGAATTGAGGATAGTTATCAAAAACTTTGAGTTAAACGCTCTACTCTGGTACAGTTTATATGCATTTATAATTACCGTAGTAGCTATTATATTAAGGACCTTGAGGGTTTTCTTAAAAATGAAAAGTTCTGAATTTGCTTACAAGAAATATAAAACAGTCAAGTTTAACAATAAAATGAGAAATTTCTCTGAAAATATATTGCTAAGCGTTCGAGAAAGCTTAATAATTAGCTGGTCGGGCATGCGCGGTATCGTGTCTCTCACGATCGCAATTGCTCTACCTCAATATTTGAGGGATGGTACTCAATTTCCGATGCGTGACCCCATACTATTTATAACATGTATGGTAATTCTATTCAGCATTGTTGGACAGGGTTTGATTTTGCCCATATTCATTAAGCGGTCAACAACCGCTGTTATAAAATAGAATTAATAGGGAACTTTAAATTTGAGAAAAAATTTAACTACAAACTGGTGCATTAAAAGGTTTGGGGCGTGCTCTGGCTAGAAAATTATTAGATGATTGGAATTAGCTAATAATAGTATCGCGAAATTAATTCCAGCGGTGTACAGAGAAACAGTATAAATATTCGTGTCTATTTGTTAGCTTTATATCAAATATAACAGCTCTCATTACAAATGTTGGAGAAACCTTCTAACAAGACAACAAACACGGGATTTGATAAATAACGACATAGCATATCAATTCGTAACACCAGACAAATCGCTGTCCGACTTTGTAGAGCGCATTTGGATGTTGCAAAACCATTCAGACAGCGACAAGGAGGTTGTTATATTACCTGACGGTAGCGTAGACCTGTTTTTTACACGGTCGTTGACGGATCCTTTTCACTGCACGCTTTTAGGAATAGGAACACAACCAGAAAAATCTACCATAAAAGCAACTAGGACAACTTTCGCTATAAGCTTTAAACCACTATCAGTAGAATACATCCTAAAAGAAAGCATTTCTGAATTATTGAATAAAGCTAAAAATTTGGCTAATGATTTTTGGGGCTTTACTTCCACAGACTTGGAAGATTTTGATCTATTTAGTAAAAAAGCAACCCAACAAATTAAATCAATCCTGCCAAAGGAAACCGATCATAGAAAACATAAACTTTTTGACTTGATTTACAATTCAAATGGAGCGTTATCGGTCGCCGAACTTTCTGAAAAAGTTTTCTGGGGCAGCAGGCAGATGAACCGCTATTTCAATCAACAGTATGGTATTTCATTGAAGACCTATTGCAATATTGTCCGATTTCGGGCTTCCTTTGGACACCTTAAAGAGGGAATATTATTTCCGCAACAAAATTTTTCCGACCAAGCTCATTTTATAAGAGAAGTCAGGAAGCTTGCGGGTGTCAATCCCAAACAACTGGTTCTAAATCAAAACGACCGATTTATACAATTTTCAACCTTGCCCGAGGATTAACTTTGTGCCGTAATAAAATATTTTACGGCAATGAATGTTCAAAATAAAAAAATAGCGATTATTGGTGGTGGTCCGGGAGGATTGACTTTAGCGAGGCTTTTACAACAAGGCGGTTGCAATATAAAAGTTTATGAGCGCGACCTTGATAAGAATGCTCGAGTACAGGGAGGCAATCTTGACCTGCACGAAGAGTCAGGTTTGGCCGCACTCAAAAAAGCCGACCTATTAGATGCGTTTTATGCCAATTATCTGCCAGATGCAGGCAAGCTGCGATTGATGGACAGTGATGGCAAAATTTATCTGGACGATCACACTGAAACTCATATAGCAGAACATCGTCCTGAAATCGACAGAGGTCCGTTGAGGAAAATTCTACTGGAGTCCTTAAAAGATAATACCGTTGTTTGGGACAGCCATTTCGTGTCTATGCACAAAGAAAAGGATGGTTGGGAACTACTATTTAAGAACGGAACACAATGCTACGCAGACATCGTAATTGGAGCCGATGGTGCAAATTCTAAAATTAGGCCTTATTTAAGCGATGGAAAGGCCATTTATTCGGGTGTTACCATTATAGAAGGTAACATAGACGATGCATCGCAAAACGTGCCTTATATTTTTAAGCTTCTAAAAGGTGGGAAAATATTTGCATTTGGCAACGGACAATCTATTATCCTCAGCACAAAAGGGGATGGCAGTGTTGCTTTTTATACGGGCGAAGTTGTAGATGAAAATTGGGTTAGGGATAGTAATATTGATTTCAAAAACTTAACTGAGGTAAAACAATGGTTCAATATTCATTTTTCGGAATGGAACGCTGTTTATCACGAACTTTTTGAAACCGACAAAGTAAGTATCGTGCCGAGACCTCTTTATCATTATGAGGCCAGCCAGCAGTGGCAGACTCAAGACAATTTTACCATTATTGGAGATGCGGCTCACGTAATGCCTCCATACGCAGGGGAAGGAGTAAATATGGCAATGCTGGATGCCTTAGAATTAAGCGAAGCTATGCTTAATGGCAAAAACTTGAAATTGGCTTTCGAAAACTTTGAGCGTAAAATGCTCGAACGAGCTAGCGCAATTACAGCATTGACGATGATGAATACCGTTCAACTTCACAAACAGAACGGACTACAATTTATGTTAGATATGTTCAATGATTTTAGCAAGTAAGAGATGGAAACAATAGCATATTGGGCGAGTACTGCCGTTTTTTCATTTGCGATGCTTCTGAGCGGAATAGGAACATTGAAATCGGCAAAACTGATCCACGATTTTAAACGCCTTGGTTTTCCCGATTATTTCAGAAAGGAAGTTGCCATTTCTAAGATACTTGGAGCAATTCTTTTGCTTATTCCATTTCTTCCAAACTTTGTTAGGGATTGGACATACGCTGGTTTTTTAATTTTATTGGGCAGTGCCATCATTGCGCATCTTTCCGTTGGAGATTCAAAGAAATCAATTGCGTTGCCACTGATTCTACTATTAATTATGATCGTTTCATGCTATACGTTTAATCATACATCATGAAAAATAAAATAAAAATAATTTTGCTTTTTTTAGCAGTCATCGTAAATGGTGGTTTGCTGTTCGTTAACATATATAATTCTCTTGTCGATAGCGCAAATTGGGGCTCCAATATCCCAGCTTCTATCGAAATTGCCAGAAATTATTTTACAACAAAAAGTCCCACCGATTTTTTTAAAATATTTGGGATTGTAATTCATGTGATAGCAATAAACTGTGTAATACGTTTTTGGAATGCCGATAAGAAGATTAGGCTTTACACTATTTCTGCACTTGCCTTAATTCTTACAACAGACCTGCTTACAGCCTTTTATTTTTTCCCTCGAAATGATTTAATATTTGGCTCGAGCAGTAGTGCAGATATACAGACATTAACCCTCGCTTGCAATGAATGGAATACGATGAATTGGGCAAGGTCGACTATAATTTTGGGAATTGTTGTATTGTATTGTTTTTCGCTAAATAACTTTCTCAAAACCAAACAAGTAAATGTAGATGAAATACGAGCCGCAAGTTAGTGGTCACATTTTTAAGGCTATAAATTAAAACTAGAAGTTATGAAAGAAAGTGTGTTGATATCTGGAGCAAGTATTGCTGGCTTAACCTTGGCTCATTTGCTAAATAGATACGGATATCAGGTAACCTTGGTAGAAATTTCCGACAGTTTAAGAACTGGCGGTTCTCCAATTGATGTTCGTGGCGAAGCTTTAGAAGTTGCCAAACAAATGGGTGTTTTAGAGAAAATTAAGGCCAAGGAATTTGTTCATACCAATGAAATTGTCAATGCAGAAGACGAAACCCTCGTAACTTTTTCAATAAATGCACAGGATGAATATCTCGGCGATATTGAGATTCATCGAGATGACCTGATGGATATACTTTATAAAAGCATTCCGATTAACGAGGTCGAAATTCTCTTTGGAAACAGAATTGTAGAATTAAATCAACATGAGGATACTATCGGGGTAGTCTTTAAAAATGAACAGTACAGAAATTTTGATTTTGTGTTTGGAGCAGATGGGATCCATTCTGGAGTTAGAAAGTTGGTTTTTGGCAAGGAGGAAAATTATTCTCAATTTCTCGGTGCCTACACAGCTATTGGTAGCGCAACAGCTATTAAATCCAATAAACCAAGCTCAGGCGTCATGTACAAACAAGTGGGTAAAATGGCAGCACTATATAACTTCCAAGAAAACGTGACCGCTTTACTGGCCTTCAGATCACCCAAGTTGGAATTTGATTACAGGAATGTAGAACAGCATAAGCAAATTTTGCTGGATAATTTTAAAGATCCCTCATGGAAGATACCGGAAATTCTAGAGGAGATGCTTGCTTCCGATAATTTATATTTTGATGAAATTGCTCAAATCAAAATGCAGTCCTGGTCAAAACAACGTGTTGCACTGTTAGGCGACGCAGCCTATACTGCTGGTTTTCCAACAGGTATGGGTACAAGTCTTGCGATGCACGGCGCAAGTATTTTAGCAGAAAATCTTCGATCATGTAAAGGAGATTATGGGTCAGCATTTTCAAACTATTATGAGTCATTTAGTCCATTGATAGAAGATGTTCAAGCAAGAATTTACCGCGGATTGAATTGGTGGCTACCCGAGACCGAAGAAGGTTTTCAGGAAGCTATCGATAGATTTAAGAACAAACATTGAATAGGTAAGGAATACGTTGCAGATATAACAATGGGAATAGCATCACGAGGAGCATGTATGCTATCGATCGATAATTTGGATTATCTTTTTAGAACACGCGCTCTACGGGATAGGCTAGATGTTTATCAATTAGCAGCAATGTTAAGTAGCATTGCACCCTTTTATAAAAGTTAATAATAATTAAATAACAAAATGATACACTCTTTTTTAATGGTTGGCCAGTCAAACATGGCAGGACGTGGTTTCCTAAATGAAATTCCAGCTATTTGTGATGAACATATAAAGATGCTGCGAAACGGAAGATGGCAGACGATGGAAGAACCAATAAATTATGATCGACCAAATGCCGGTATAGGTCTAGCCGCTTCTTTTGCAGCAGCATGGCGTCTGAAAAATGAAACCGAAGATATTGGTTTGATTCCATGCGCAGATGGGGGATCGAGCCTAAACGATTGGGCAATTGATGGACTGCTATTTGAACATGCAGTTTTACAAGCAAAGCTTGCTCAAAAAACAAGTAATTTAGAAGGCATTCTATGGCATCAGGGAGAAAATGATTCTACGATGGATAGTGCCATTGTATATGAAGAAAGGTTCTCTTTGATTGTTAAGGCGTTTCGCAGTGAGCTCAATCTTCCGAATCTCCCAATTATAATTGGTGGACTTGGAGACTTTTTGACTGAAGGTGAGTATAGCGCATATTTTTCAGCATATCAAGTTGTAAATAGGGCATTACAAGATTTTACCCAAACTAATCCTAATTGTTATTTTGTAACTGCTTCCGGCCTAACTTCCAATCCAGACTTTATCCATATTGATGCAGCTTCCCAAAGGAAATTCGGTCTTCGATACTTTGAGGCATTTAATAGCCAAGAGCATATTTTGGAGCCTTTGGTGGATGAAAATAATATATTAAATGTAATCGACCGTACACCATAACTGTTTTAGCAAACTGTTACATGAAAGATCTAATATCTTAGATAAGAGTTGAACAACTAAACATCAAAGAAGACTATAAACTTTGTCAAAGATTAAAAAAAGCAGTTACCAATATAATAGCTTTATTGCCAAGTCTATCTACAATATTGTGTTAAATTGACTACATGTTAAATGGAGTTTCGGGGGAGCAGAATTTGGATGCAAGTTGCTAAACGACAAGCAATAATTTTGGTATTGTTGAATGATGCCCATTTTTAAAAAATCTTTATGTTATGCAAAAACAATTTACCGGTAGAATGCTCCAGTTACGACCCATTTCTTAATTCCATTTTTGACTACGATAAAAGTCGATTTGAATACAGCGCTTTAGAAATATCCCGGCAGCTTTGTCATTATAGGATTAAAGATAACTAATGAAAACGATTGATATCAGGTGCAAACAAAGGAATAGGAATTGAGGTTGTCAAAAAGATGGCACGAAAGGGTATTTTGTATACTTAGTATGCCGTGACAAATGAAGGGGATAGATGCGGTAGAAAAGCTTACAGAACTCTATCCTAAAAGTTTTCAGCATTTACAGAACCTTCAGGATTTAGACAAAAATTTAATTGAAAAAAAATGAGAAAAGTAATTATAGCAGTTATTGCAGCAGCAGGATTGATGTCGATACAATCCTGCACATCTCCGCCGGTGCAGGAACAAACAAAAGCAATGGCTGAAAACGGTTTAACACTTAAGGATTTCGATACTTCCGTACGGCCTCAAGACGATTTTTACAATTATGTAAATGGGAACTGGATGAAAACTGCTAAGATTCCTTTGGATAAAACTAGCTGGGGCAGTTTAGATAAATTAGCAGAACAGACAGATAGTAATTCTATATCTCTCTTAAATTCTCTTCTTTCTGAAAAATTTGCGCCAAACAGCGAAGGACAGAAAATCCAAGATCTTTATGGTTCTTACATGGATACTACAAAAAGAGATGCTGAGGGAATCAATCCCATCAAAGGAGATCTCGCGAAAATTGACGCCATTCAAAACCTTGCTGATTTTCAGAAATATATTGACGAAGCAACGGCAAAAGGAGATAATCCTTTTTACGGATGGATTGTTGGTGCAGATCTGAAAGATTCAAAGATGAATACAGTTTATTTGGGTGTAGCAACTTTGGGTCTTGGCAGAGACTATTATCAGAAAACAAGTCCAAGGAATACCGAAGTTCTTTCAGAATATACTAAATACGTCTCGAAGATTTTAAGTAAGGTAGGCTATAAGAACGCTTTGATTACGGCAAAAAAAATTGTAGATTTTGAAAAAAATGTGGCGCAATCTCTTCTCACAAATGAGAAAGTTCATGATTCTAACCTACATTATAATCCGAAAACTTTAGCTGAACTCTCTACGTTAGTTAAAAATGTAGATCTTCCAGATTATTTAAAAAGTGTAGGTGTAGACACCAATAAAGTTATTGTAAGCGAATTAAAATATTATCAGAATTTAGATGGTTTTATTAAAACTGAGAACCTGCCGCTTCTTAAGGATTACATGAAATTTCATTTAGTTTCAGGTCATGCGCAATATCTTAATACTGCTTTAGGTAATGCTAAATTTGATTTCTACAGCAAGTATCTAACTGGGCAAAAAGAGAGACGCACCTTGAAGAATAGAGGCTACCAGTTAATTAACGTTGTTTTAGGTGAAGCTTTCGGTAAATTATACGTTGAAAAATATTTTCCTGCAGAAGCGAAAACGGAGATGGAGGAAATGATCGGCTATCTTAAAAAAAGTTTTGCGAATCACATCAACAATTTAGAGTGGATGTCCGGCACAACCAAAGAAAAAGCTTTAGAAAAATTAAATAAATTCACAGCTAAAGTAGCTTATCCTGATAAATGGAAAGACTATTCTAAACTTGATATTAAATCTGAAGCAAACGGTGGGTCACTTTACAGGAATTTAGCAAATGTCGCAGCTTGGCAAAACACTAGAAATATTGCTATGATTGGCAAACCGGTTGACAAGTCAGAGTGGATCATGGCGCCTCAAACGGTAAACGCCTATTATAACCCTGCAAATAATGAGATCGTTTTCCCTGCTGCATTTTTACAGCCGCCATTTTTTAATTTTAAAGCAGATCCTGCCATAAATTTCGGTGGAATTGGCGCGGTAATTGGTCATGAAATTACACACGGTTTTGACGATTTAGGCGCGCAGTTTGACGGTGATGGGAATTTAAAAGACTGGTGGACCCCGACTGATAAAGCAAACTTCATTAAGGTAACCAAGGCTTTGGCTGCTCAATACAGCGCTTATGAACCCGTAAAAGGAACTTTCGTAAATGGAACTTTTACCAACGGTGAAAATATCGCTGATCTTGGTGGTGTAAATATCGCTTTTGATGCGTTACAGATGTATTTAAAAGATCATCGCGCTCCAGCTAAAATAAGCGGTTACACGCAAAATCAAAGATTTTTCCTTTCCTGGGCAACCATCTGGAGAACTTTAGCGACTGATCAAAGCAAAATGAACGCCGCGAAAACAGATCCACATTCGCCGGGTTTTTACAGATCATTCGGACCATTGGTAAATACCGATGCTTTCTATAAAGCGTTTGGTTTGAAACCTGGTGATAAATTGTATAAAAAACCAGAAGACAGAATAAAAATATGGTAGTCTTTTAATTGGAAATTTCTAAAATCCTTTTAATGATTACAATGCTTTATCGGTGGAAACTTAAAGATTCATGTAGACGCAGTTGGGTTAGTGTTGAAATGACATTAATACTCCTTGATCAATATTACAATAAAAAATAATTATTCAAAAAAATATGAACTATACGTATTATGGGCAATCTTGCTGCCTTTTAGAAGCCGCAGGAAAAAAATTTTTGTTCGATCCTTTTATTTCGGGAAACCCTTTGGCAAAAGAAATAGATGTAAATAAGATAGAGGCAGATTACATTTTTGTAAGTCATGGACATATTGATCATGTGGCAGATTTAGTTACTATTGCCAAGCAAACAAATGCAACCGTGGTGGCCACGCCAGAAATAACCGGATGGATACAGCCCCAGGGGATAAAGAATATTCATCCCATGAATTTCGGAAGTTACACTTTCGATTTTGGTAAAGTAAGGATGGTTTCAGCGCTTCATTCGTCTAGTTTGCCAGATGGATCTTATGCCGGAAATCCTGCTGGTTTTGTGCTAGAATTAGAAGGCAAGCAAATTTATTTTGCAGGTGATACAGGCCTGACCTTGGAGATGAAAATATTGGCGGATCTCTACAAATTAGATTATGCTATTTTACCCATTGGAGGAAATTATACTCTGGACATAGAAGATGCATTAATTGCAACGAGGTACGTTAATTGTGATAGGGTGATTGGAGTGCACTATAATACGTCTCTTACTATAAAAATAGATACCAAAGAAGCGATTGAAAAATTTAAGAGAGAGAATAAGACATTGTTATTGCCTTCTATTGGCGAGACAATCTCTTTATAGACTTTTGAGGAGCTGTTTTTTAGCACCATAAATTGAAAAAGCAAGAAAGGGAGAAGGGTGACTTTTTGAGATTGATTGACACAGCATTGTAAGACGATTTAGCTTATGGCTAAACTTAAGAACAACTATTGCATTCTAAGACTTTGCAGGTTGGAAATTCTAAAATGTTTGTCTTTACTATTGCCCGTTTCATTATACGTTCCGGGTTATTTGAGTTAGATATAGACCCAATCCAAATATTAAAGCACAGATGCTGCATGTAGTAATGCGGAAACCCAACCTATTGAAGAACTAAATACAAAAAAGTCGGTTATTGGATCAAGTGCTCTAACCAACATTACAAGGCCGAGCGCTTTTAATTGATTAGAAAAAACGAGTATAGTTATCATTAATCCAATTGAAAATTGTCTGATGCCCATCGCTAATGGAGTTGCTACCTTTGAGTAGAGACATTTTATAGACTAAATATAAAGGAACCTATAAATTTGACCAATATGAAAAAGCGGGAGTTTGACAATGAATTCAAGAAAATGGCTATTTCACTTTCTGAAGTAAAACAATCTGTAAAAGAGACGGCCATTGAACTAGACCTCGATGCCTCCAGACTGAGCAAGTGGCGCAACGACCCCCGCTACAAAGGGGGGAAAAAATATGATGGACGCTGCCGGTCTCAGTCAGGACCAACAAGAGATCAGGCGTTTAAAGAAGGCGCTCCATAATGCGGAACTGGAACGGGACATCCTAAAAAAGGCGGTGGGCATCTTTTCCAAGGGAGACGGGCGATATACGGGTTCATGAAAGAGCACGCAGTAATCTACCCCGTTGAAAAGATGTCCGTCGTTTTAAAAGTGAGCAGCAGCGGCTATTATAAATGGTTGGGGACACCTGTTGGCAAGCGTGAAAAAGAAAACATCATCCTGTTGAAGAACATACAAAGGGTATATGATGCCAGTAAGAAGCGTTATGGTAGCCCCAGGATAGCAGCCTCCCTAAAATTGGAGGGAATTGCGGCATCTCGTCCACGTATTGCGCGGTTGATGTCCAAAAACAACATATGTAGCATAACAAGGAAGAGATATCGCAACACTACCGATTCCAACCATGACTATATTGTACCAGAAAATCATTTGAACAGGGATTTTGTGGCAATCGAACTCGCTCAAAAATGGGTTGGCGACTTTACCTATATCCCGATCGGAGAAGGTTGGCTCTACCTGGCATCGGTGACAGACCTCGCCGACAGACAGGTTGTTGGCTGGAGCATGGCCGATAACATGACCGCACGCGAAACCACGGTTGCCGCATGGAATATGGCCGTGAAAAACCGGCCCATTGTAAAAGAGCTCCTTTTTCACTCCGATAGGGGCGTACAATATGCATGCGGGGAGTTCTGTAATGTTTTTGATGGTCTGCCAATAGTACAAAGCATGAGCAGAAAGGGAAACTGTTGGGACAATGCCGTGGCAGAAAGCTTTTTCAAGACGATAAAGACCGAACTGATATACCACAGGAAATTCACAACCAGGGCAGAGGCAAAACTAGAAATATTTGATTATATAGAAGTTTGGTACAATAAAAACAGAATCCATTCGGCACTGGGTTACCTAACCCCGAAAGCATTCGAGCAATCCCTCATCTCTAAAAGAAAACGTGAGATGATGATGCAAAATGAAACATAAAGAAAATCAATAATATCTAAAGTAATGCTTCTCAAAAAAAATGAAATGTCTCCACTTTACTATTGCAATTCCAATAGGCTGATTCGTCATAATAATGGAGACTGCAAATCCATATTGTGCGCAATTGTCTCGAAAAAGTTCATCAGGATTTCGCTAAGCTGACAAAAAAGGTAGTTAAAAATCTAGGGATCTTTCAGTGCTCAGTCGGGAAAATATGGTTGTTCTTTAATAATTGTCGTAAAAATTGCAAAATTGTCTAATTCTAAACATTGGCAATCCGCAAAGCGATTGACATTATTTTAAAACCTAAAAGATGTGCAAAAATGATTTGGATGAAACGTTTATGTTATCCAAATATTTTTTGGTTTTTAAGCGAGCGAGTGATAAATGCTTAAAGTAATTTTAACGACTTTGCATTTCATGATGAGCTATCTTGTATCCTTTATCATTTTCATTTAGCGCATGATAATTTATTGGTGGTGCGCATTTATTGTTGGCTCGGTTTCCTTGCTCGAGTTTATTCAGCGTGTTCAGCCTTTCTTTCTCAATATCTGAAGGATCTCCAAATAGAAAAAACATCTTTTTTCTAAACCCTTTTGCAAGGCGAACATCTCGCCATATATCAATAAATTCATGAAAATTAATGTAGAATGGATTTCCTTTTTTTTCTAATTTATGGGTCAGGCCGTAAATTACCTTTTCATGCTCTGGCTCGTAGGTGCCGAAAATTCTGTCCCAAATAATAAAGGTAGCGCCAAAATTCTTGTTAATGTATTTTTCCTGAGACCCATGATGTACCCTATGGTTAGATGGAGTGGCAAACAGGTATTCAAAAGGGCGAGGTAATTTTTTAATATATTCTGTATGCACCCAAAATTGAAAGAGTACAGCAATTTGGTTGGCCACAAAGAACACAACAGGATGAAATCCCGCAAGGGCTACAGGCAAAAAGAAAATTATTTTGATGTGCTGAACCCAGCTCAGCCTAAAAGAAACGGTAAGGTTGTAATTTTCCCCACTATGATGAACGATATGAGTTGCCCACCAAAATCGTTGATGATGCGAAATGCGATGCGACCAATAACTACAAAAGTCGAGAAGGATATAACACGGTATAATTGTCCACCAAGTTAAAGACATCCGCCAAGGCAGCAGGTTATAAATGGCTACTATAAGAAAAAACAGGCCGAATTTCAATAAAAATGCAACAAAAACATTTCCTATGCCAACAAGAATAGAAGCAATTGTTTCTTCCTTATTATAGATATCGCGATGCTGCCTATGCGAAATAAACCATTCTATAAGCACGCACAAGAACATTACAGGGGCTGCCCAAACGATAATTTCTGGTGCGTTAGCAGTTATGTTTTTCAGGTTATCTAGTTCAATGGGTGCTGCGCCAAAAAGGTTAATAGTCATATAAAAATTTAATTGTGCAATTGTTTGCTGCATAATAAACCAATGCGAAGCGAACAAATAAAACTAATAATGGGAGAGCGAGTTTTTGTGAGAAAGAAATTAATCGCAGTTGCTAAAAAATATTTCGTAACTGCATCTTAACTAACGACAACATAGATACGGATTTTCTAGTGGATTACAAAAAATCGGGCTAGTTTTGAATGCCTGAAGCCTAATTTTGTAACTAATGTTAATTGAAAAAAACACAAAGACTCAGAATTACTAAGAGCAAAAGAATTTATTTAACATCCATTACACTCCCTTAGTCTCTCGTTATGTTTGTTGTATAGATTCGTAAATAATAGGGGACAATTTGCATTCCCCAAAAATGCTTCTTGGAACAAATAAAACCCATAAAAATAAGTATGGTAGAAGCTTTGCAAACTGATTTGCAGTTTTTTGATTATTTTGAGATTTGGATTTTTATCCAACATTCTGTCGTTTAAGGTGAATTCAAAAAACACCAACATTTAGAATTTGTTCACAATAAAAGACCCCCCCTAAATTTAGTGTGTAAAAAAATCATTTTTGTAGATGTATCCTAGTTGTAGATCTATCCTAGTGTCTGGTAAAAGGTTTCAAAGCGATATTTAGGAAAGACCTATATCGAGAACAAATTTATAGATAGCAGTTAACAGAATGGGCGTTCAGAGAATCCGTTTTTTGTTTCGAGAAGACGATTGGAATCTGTTTCTAAAGAAGATTTACCATCATATTGAACTATCTAGAAAATCTGTTAACAACCTTATCGCAACGGCATTAAAAAAAGCTGCTAATAGGATTGGCAAAAAAGTACGGCCAGTTATTAAGTGGTAGGTTGCGCGTTTGGAGCAAGTTGGATGTTGGCAGATAGGTTAGGTTGATGATGCAGGTTATTGCTTAAAGCAATGCAAATTTTTAACAATCCAGTTTTAGTAAATTTTTTCGAAAAGTTGCTCACACAGATTTTTTTTTAGAAAGCTTTACATTCTTTTTGGCCTAAACTTAAGCTAGTCAGTATATAATGCTTTGGTCTCTTAGGTTAAGATTTTCAAAAAAATTATTTAAAAAACTAATACTCGAAAATCAAATTATTCCTAACAAATTTAAAAAAAAAGGGTTTAGTTGTTTAGTATTATAGCAATTGACTAAGTGTTCACTAAATATATTCGCTTGAAAAATTTTAACCCAAATGGAATTTCATTTACAAACGATGGTTTGCAAACAGATCTCGAGCTGATAAAAAGAGCCTTAGATTCTAGTATTTCGGGAATTATCATTACTGATAACCAGCAGCCCGATAACCCAATTATTTATTGCAATAAGGCTTTCGAAAATATGACAGGCTACGGCCATTCGGAAATCATAGGCCATAACTGCCGTTTTTTGCAAGCGAAAGACAAGGGGCAAGAATCAATTGATGTTTTGCGCAAGGCGATAAAAAAGGGCGAGCCATGTATGGTGGAAATAAGGAATTATAAAAAGAACGGAGACCTGTTTTGGAATGAGCTCTACCTATCGACCGTCAAAAACTCGGAGGGTAAAATATCCCATTTTATTGGCGTGCAAAATGATGTGAGCAAGAGAAAACAAACCGATCTCGATTTGATCCAACATCAAGAAACGATGGAAAAAAAAATCGTCGAACGCACAAATTCCATTAAGGAGAGCGAGGAATATTTAGCAAGTATTATCCAAACGGTAAAACAAAGTTTGGTTGTATTAGATAAAAACATGCAAATATTGAGCGTAAACAAACACTTTTTACAAACCTTTAAAGTGTCTGCAAACGAGAGTGAAGGAAAGTCTTTCTATGAGTTGGGTAATGGCCAATGGAATATTCCTCATTTAAAAGAAATGTTGGAGAAAATTTTACCAACCAACAGCCAAATTGAGGATTTAGTGGTAGAACATGATTTTCTACACATTGGGAAGAAATTTATGTTGATAAATGGATATCGTATAAAATTGGAAGGGAACTATAAAGATAGAATTTTGCTCGTTATTGAAGATGTTACAGATCGAATGGAATTAGAGCGAAGGAAAGACGATTTTTTGAGCATAGCGAGCCACGAGCTGAAAACCCCGCTCACAACGGTTAAGGGATATATGCAGATGATACAACGGATGATTCCTGAAAACTCTTCTGATAAATTTAAATCCATTGTTGGAAAAACTGTTTTTTATCTAGGAAGATTGAACAATTTGATTAATGAGTTATTGGATGTTTCCAAGATTCAAACGGGCAAGTTAGAAATATATAGAAACGAGTTCGATTTTGATAAAATGATAGCGGAAACTGTAGAGGGGATGCAGATGGCACGTCTAAATTGCCAAATCACTGTAGAAGGTGCTACTAAAGCTATGCTAAGCGGAGACGAATCTCACATTATTCAAGTGGTAAATAACTTGCTGTCTAATGGCCTTAAATATTCTCCAGATAACGACCATGTTTTAATCCAACTTTCTCGGGTAAGTACTTTTGTAAAAGTTTCTGTAATAGATAATGGAATTGGAATAAGCCAAGATGATCAGAAAAAAATATTTGATCGTTTCTTTCGTGTTGGGGAAGTGCAAAAAATATTTCCTGGTATGGGAGTTGGCCTGTATGTGTGCGCAGAAATCATCAAAAACCATGGCGGGTCGTTATGGGTAGAAAGTGAAAAGGGAAAAGGTTCTAATTTTAGTTTTACGCTACCAATTGAAGGCTTATGATGCCTATAAAAATTTTGATTTGTGATGATGATGAAGGTATTTTAGACATGCTTGCTTTAGTGCTGGAAGAAAATTTTAACATAATTACGGAAAATAACAGCGCAAATATCTACGCACTAATAGAACAGGAAAAACCAGAATTTCTTATTTTAGATCTCTGGATGCCTGTGTTATCCGGAGATGTGATTTTAAAAAATCTCAAAAAAAACCCTAAAACTGCTAACTTACCTATATTGGTCGTATCTGCTAGTGCTGATGGCAGGAAGATAGCTATGGAAGCAGGCGCCGACGATTATCTTGAAAAGCCTTTTGATGTGGACGTGTTGACTAACATTATTTATAAGCTACTTAATCAAAAGTGACATTTAACCGTAAGGTATTACCATATCTAAGTTATCGCCAAAAGAGCTAACCAATAAAACCATAGATTTTGGCGCATGAGATGCGCCTCTAAATGATGAGCAAAAACAAAACATGGGTGCAGAAGTGCTGCACAATTCTGTTTGTTGTGCGAGTTGGTAGAATATGGCCCGAGTAACGAGGTTTTTCAAAATCCTAGAGATGAACGCACCAAAAATTATATCGACGGCGTTTTTAGCTGATTGGAAATAGGAGGGAGGTTATGGGCGACAGGTTTTAGGTAATAGGTTTTAGGTCTTTAGGTTTTGGGTAAATCGTCTCACCCAAACAGGAGCTTTTATTCTTGTCTCGGTTAGAAGAAATTTTAGTTCTCTTCATAAATTAATCATCGTCGTGTTTTGCCTTCTTTTCGGCAACTACAAAGGCACTTCTGCGTGGCGCGGGCATAGTAGAGTTTTCCCCTTTTACAGATTTCCAAATAACGGCGTTCAACTCCAAGTCGGGTATTTCATCTTCTTTTTTAAGATTAAAGGCTGCCGATTTTTTAGAACTTTTGTTTACGGCTACATTTCTATCGTCCAAGTTTGTAGATGATTTTAGGTGTTGATAAGGCGAAAAATCTGCATTGGGAGTAAAACAATCGAAAAAGGGTTTTGCGGCCGCATCATATTGGCTCATCGGCGGCAGGCCGAGAATAAGCTCCATTGTTCGTAAAGCGCCACTGGTAGAATACATGGTATGGATAGCTTCTTTTCTCTTTGTGTAAGGGCTTATAACCAAAATTGGCGATCGGTGTGCATCTATGTGATCGGGGCCATTTTGGGCATCGTCTTCCAACACAAAAACTACCGATTCTTTCCAGATTGCGCTGTGCGAAAGATAATCTACAAATAAACCTACAGCAAGATCATTATCTGCAATAGCAGCCGTGGGCGTAATCGCGCCAATCTTTTGTCCGCTGGTATGATCGCTAGAGAAACGCACCGTATTAAATTGAGGAACTTTGTTTTGAGCCAATAATAAATCAAAATCTTTTTTCCATGCAGTAAAACGGGTGGTATCTTTTATGGTCATGTTAAAACCCGCATAACCCGGACAAAAGTGGTTTTCTAACGATTTAATATTTGCAGTTTTTCCGTCGGTAAACTCTCCATAAGTGCGGTAGCTAATTCCAGCCCTTTGGCAATAGTCCCAAATAAACCCATCTTTTGGAAAAGCAATTTTTCGGGTACCTTCAAAATCATACGTTCCGCCGCGACCACCATAACTTATTGGCCAGCTTTTCTCTACATAATCATTGGCGTAAGCTGCCATGCTCCAATTGTGTCCGTCAGCACTTACTTCTGCATCTACATAAAAATTATCTAGCAAAACAAATTCATTCGCCAAGGCATGAATATTTGGCGTTACTTTTTCTGGAAAAAGACAAAGATTGCTGTCTCCATTTCCTCTTTTTACATCGCCCAAAATCTGGTCGTAAGTTCTGTTTTCTTTAATGATGTAAAAAACATGTTTAATTGGGCTGCTTTCTCCCAATTTAAAAGGAATAGGATTTTTAACAGCGGGGTTTATCGTTTTTATACCAAAAGGAGAGTTGTTGTAAACTTGCTTGCTGTACTTAGCCAATTGCTCAACAGTGGGCTGTTTAATAATCGAAAGTGTGCCCTTAAATAATCCGCCAATATATTGCACATCTTTCTTTGCCGTGGGGCTTTTTTGATAGCCGCTGTCATCATTCCTGCTAATTGGCTGAGGCCCTTTTGGATTAGGCAAACTTGTAAAGCCCTTTCCGTTGGCAACCCATATTTTATCTCCATAACTTTTTACAGAAGTTGGGTACCATCCTGTCGGGATAAAGCCTTTGCTAACGCTGTTGCCGGCGTTGCTCACATCAAAAACAGCTAAGCAATTGTTATCTGCATTGGCTACATATAGGGTTTTTTCATCTTGAGATAAAGCCAAACCATTGGTTGTAGAACCTGTTAAGTTTGTTGGATACAGCGAAGCAGAAATAACTTCTATTACTTTTTTACTGTCGGTATTAATCACCGAAACAGAATTATTTCCGGCATTTGCAACATATAAAACGCTGCCTTTCTTATTCAGGATAATTTCGTTCGGATTGTTTTCTACCCCGATGCTCTCTGTTATTTTTTGCTGTTGAACATCATAAATCGCCACCTTTGCAGCGCCCCATAAAGAGATGTAAAGCATTTTATGGTCTGGAGAGAGGACACAAGAGTATGCCTCTGCGCCCAAGGAAATATGATTTTTAATTTTTTTGCTTTTTAAATCTACCACATACAAACTGTTATCTTCTTTGGTTACGGTATATAAAATTTTATTTCTATCATCAACGGCAATGCCCGTTGGGCTAATCTTATTTGGCCATTTTTTGCCGAGTGTTATCGTATCGGCGTTTCCTATTTTTTGCTTGATGATGGGATAAATTAAAATGATGTTATCATTGGCGCCGCTTACATACAGTTTTTTATCATCCGCACTAAATTGCAATCCGTACCAAGCTTTTTTAATGGGATGCTCGTCTAAAATTTTATCAGATTTTGCATCAATCAATTGTATGCTTTGGGTACTTTGGCCATTGTTGGTAATTGCCAACAATTGATGATTGTGAGACAACTGAATATTTAAGGGCAAATCTCCCAGCTGTAAGGACTTTCCCGCCGGACTTAAAGACCAACCGTTGGGCAGCAGAATACTTTTAGCATGTGGGTTATTGCTAGGTGTTTGTGCTTTCGCCGAATATTGAGAAGTTTGTTTGTCGGTTTGAGCTTTCAATACCGGGAGTGCCGAAAAAATGCAAAAAGTTAACGAGAGGAGCTTTTTCATCATGTTTTTTTGTTGCAAAAATACGAGCGCTCTTTTAAACCTATGTAAATTTAGCATTAAGCTACCGTAAATTATCATCCTTCCGGGATTTGTTTTTTATGGTGTTTAATTGTTCAACCTAGGCTGGTTGCTTAGCCGAAAATTAATGCTGCATCCAAGCTGTAAACTCTTGTTAAAATGGATATTTAATGGATTTTTGAGCCAACCTAATAAAAAAAGCTATTTACGGTTTCCCGTTTTTTAATATGAAAAATCGCGGTTAACTTGGGCGAGCAAACACACTTTTATGCGCTTAACTTTATAGAAATACTTTGGATGTTTTTGCGAAAAAGTATATTTAAAAAACGCAACTGAAATGTGCCTTGATTTTGTTAAAACAAGATTTTTAAAAAAGAAAGTTGCGTATATTTGAGAGTTGTCTGCAAGCTTGCGGCCACCAATTGACACTTAACTATATAATCTATGACTTTTGAATTTTCGGATGGAGACGGTTTTATATCAATTGTAAATGCTGACAAATATAAGGGTTTTGTTGATAATGATTGGGGTTTAGACCAGCTTTTCAATCATTTCGTTGACCAAATGAATGACCGTAATATAATTATTTGGACAAGCAACGAAGATGGGGGGAACGAATGGAATATTCACATATCAAACCGTCCTTCTTTAAATGACGAGTTTAGGCATTTTAGTTTCCCTATTGTTGTGACAAACGAATGTTTATACCTTGTTCCTTATGATGACTTGACTATGGTTGCACAATTTGAAAGTGAGGTTATATCGGCAAAGTATAATTCACATCTTAAAATTGAAATGACTAATGGGTCATATAATGTAACCATAAGACAAATGTTCGACCCAAAGAATTTTGACTACGAATCGGATATTATTCATTTTGAAATGATTTTTAATTCTGTAAATACGATTGCCAACCAAAAAGCAGACAAAGTTTTTTGGTGGACAGAATAAGCCAGCACACAACATCGGTTTGGCAATATGGCGGGTTTGGTGCTAAATCAAAGATTTGTGCTTCCTTTGAAGGTTGGTGATTATAGAAAGTTTCGGCTTCTTTATCCGCCACATCGCCAAGCCGAAAAACGTTAGCGGTAATTTTACCGACCGACCCTCACGAAGAAAAAACGAATTAAAAAAACTTTATAGCTATGGGAATATTCGACTTTTTAAAAAATAATAATCTAAAGTCTAAAACGGAAAACATATTACAATCTAAAGAACCTCAAGACCAAGAATTAAAAAATGAAGTTTTAGAATTTATACGACAAGAAATAAAATTTGGGTTTGACAATCAAGCAGATATTCTTGAAGCTGTTTGGACTGCAGGTTTTGAGAATGAAGACCAATTAAATGAAGAGTGGCTGAAACAAATAATTGCAGAGCATTACAGCCAAAATCAAACAGAAAGTAAAAGATGGACAAAACCAACTGATTTTGACAAATTAGCAAATGTGTTTGACGAATTAAATCAAGAAAAAATAATCGCTTTGCATAAAGCAGGTTATACAAAACAAGACGGTTATAGTGATGTAAGTGAAGTTGTTCATTTACTTAAAGATGGGAATATTATTCCTTTAGGCTATTGTTTTTATCATACGCAAGATTTGGAAAGAGCAATTGACCCTACAGGCAAAAATCTATTTCTCGCATTCGACGACATTAAACAAAACACGGAAGAATCGATTTTAATTGGGCAAAAAATTGTGTCAAAACTACACGAAAAAGGCTTTATTGTCGAATGGAATGGAACAATAGAACAAAGAATTGAAATCAAAAATATTTCTTGGCAGAAAATACCAGACGGTCAACCTTGGGGAATAACAAGAACAATGGAATATTTAAATAAGAGAATAGAATAAAAACTACCGCTAACAGCTAAGGCTTCGTTGGGCTCGCAGAGCCGACAATGAGGACTCGGTTGAACAGCCTGTCCCGTCGGTACGGGAGAACCGGTTACATTCCCTCCCTTTATGGGTTTTTCGTAAAATAATTTGAAAGATCTTAAGAGGAACTGATTCCTCTTTTTTTGTGGAGGTAAGATAGACTTGGTGTCTATCGTTTTTTCCTCCGCGACTGGGCATAGATTCCCCTACCCATGCCGCTAGCTGGCGATACGGGGAACAGTATTTTGGCGAATACCGATGAAAGCGGCGGGCGGGCCCCGTCCATCGAACAGCAGTATGGTATGCAGGTTGCCTGTTCTGCAGCAGCTACATTTTCTTGGCAATGGAGCTTTCTCTCTTTTTTCGACGACGATAACATGGAGGCTCTGCTGCAGGCTTTTCATCTTTTTACGCTTTCAGGTGCTGCTCAGAAAACCATAATGTCGTATTTTCACAAACCGTTTGTGCAACTATGCAGTCCTAAGATGGCTCAGACAGAAATACAAAGAAATCCCCCTATTATTTGCCCATTGGGCTTTGTTACATCCTCAAAGATGAATTATCTTTACGTGATTTAAAAACATGAAGAGCCCCCACATTGGGCGGGGCAGGCTGTATGAAGGGAGACTTTTACGTACGGTGCTGTGACAACGCAGAGGTACAATTCCTTTGCGTAACTCACTTATGCGTCACCAAATGATTATCGTGCAAACACAAACCAGACAACATAATACAAATTGACAAATGGAAATTAACTTTAAGAAATTAATGTCAAATAAATCGGACGATGAACTTCAAAAATATCTGGACAATCGGACGAAATTCGTACCAGAAGCTATTGAATCAGCAGTCGCTGAAATGCAAAAGCGCGGCCGAGTATTCTCTGAGGAAGAACTTGACAGTTATAGAAATGAGTTTCAAGCGAAACGAGAAGCGGCAGAAAAAGAGAAAAATGAATTTTTCGGAAATCAATGGAAGAAAAATGTTGTGACAGACGAAAATGCTCCAGCGTATTATTCTGAAAGAGCAATCTATATTTTTTCAATACTTTTCAGTGCAATTTTTGGTGCTGTTCTTTTAGCAATAAACTGCCGTAGCACGAACGAGAAAAAAGGTGTGTGGGAAGTTATTGCTTTTGGTGTTGTTTATACAGGGTTGCAACTTTGGGTCCTCTCAATGATACCAAGGAGTACGGGACTTACTCTTGTTTTTAGTTTGGCCGGAGCTTTATTAATGAACCATTTCTTTTGGAAAAAATATATTGGCAAGAACACTAAATACAGAACTAAACCAATTTGGAAACCCCTTATAATTGGTTTAATAATCTCTACACTTTTACTTCTTGCGGTTATTCAAGGAGGTTTCGAATGACAACGACAATGGTTCTGCAAGCAATGGCATTTGTGCATAAGTTTTTAAACCGTTGCCAGAAATACCAGAAAAATCGTTTTTCAATTAAACATTTGGTAAAAAATTTTATTTTTGAGTAAATACGCTAACTATGGATTTACAAACTAGGAAACTGAATTTAATAACCTACTTGGCTCAAATTAAGGACGAAATATTTTTTGATAGATTGGAAAGTTATATTCTAAAAAGGGAGTTTGAACATAATCTTGACTTAAAACCGTTTATCGTTGAAGAGTTCATTAATAGAATTGAGAAATCGGAATTGGATTTTATAAACGGGAATTTTAAAAGTCAAGAAGATTTAGAGAAAATATCCGGAAATTGGTAAGAATGAAAATAGTTTGGACTGATTTTGCAACCAGAAATTTAAAGGATATTTTCGAATATTATTCTACTAAAGTAAATAAAGAAACAAATTCGCTTAATAAATATTTACGCTATAAATTAAATTATGTTCAAATTTTGTAAACATTTTAGTGTTGATAAATTATTAGATTTCTGTTAATCAAGTTATTAAGGTGGTCTATTTGATAACTTATGCTCTGTGTTAGTTTTTGTAGTTTTCTATTTTTGTATATTTGTCCTTCGTCACAACAAGTACAAATTCCTAAAATAGTCGAATCATGCAGATAGAAAATCCACCCAAAAACAAAGCTATTTACACACAAGAACAAGCTTATCAAGCTTCTGTAGTTTATTTTAAAGGCGATGAACTTGCAGCACGCGTGTGGGTAAATAAATATGCGTTGAAAGACTCTGAGGGAAATATTTATGAAGATACTCCAGACGATATGCACTATCGCATTGCAGGCGAAATTGCACGGATGGAGGAAAAGTATCCCAACCCACTGAGTGAGGAAGAGGTTTTTGAAGTGATCAGAGATTTTAAATACATCGTTCCGCAAGGCAGCCCGATGGCCGGAATTGGCAATCCATATCAAATTGCTTCTCTTTCCAACTGTTTTGTGATCGGTAATGATGGCGATTCTGATTCGTACGGTGGTATTATGAAAATCGACCAAGAACAAGTGCAATTAATGAAGCGTCGAGGTGGAGTAGGCCATGACCTGTCGCACATCAGGCCAAAAGGCTCTCCGGTAAAAAACTCGGCCTTAACTTCTACAGGGATTGTCCCTTTTATGGAGCGCTATTCAAACTCAACTCGAGAAGTGGCGCAAGATGGTCGACGCGGGGCTTTAATGCTTTCCGTATCTATAAACCATCCAGATGCTGAAGATTTTATCGATGCTAAACTGGAACAGGAAAAAGTTACGGGCGCAAATGTATCTGTGCGGATGGATGATGCTTTTATGCAGGCTGTAAAAGATGGAAAAAGCTATACCCAAAAATATCCTATTTTTAGTGAAAACCCGAAAAATACTAGAGAGATTGAAGCTGGAAGGCTTTGGAAAAAAATTGTGTATAATGCTTGGAAATCTGCTGAGCCCGGCATTCTTTTTTGGGATACCATTATTAAAGAATCTGTGCCAGATTGTTATGCAGATCTAGGCTATAAAACAGTCTCTACCAATCCTTGTGGCGAAATTCCGCTTTGTCCTTATGATTCTTGTCGGTTGTTGGCGATCAATTTGTTCTCTTATGTTGAAGACCCTTTTACAACCAAGGCAAAATTTAATTTCGAGCTTTTTAAGAAACACATCAGCATTGCCCAAAAAATAATGGACGACATTATCGATCTCGAACTGGAAAAAGTAGGTGCCATCATTGCCAAAATAGATGCAGATCCGCAATCGGATGAAGTAAAAGCGGTAGAGAAAAATCTTTGGCTAAACATTAAAAAGAAGGCAGAAGAGGGAAGAAGAACCGGAATTGGCACTACTGCCGAGGGGGATATGCTTGCCGCTTTGGGATTAAGATACGGCAGCAAAGAAGGTGTCGATTTTTCTGTCGAAATTCACAAAATCATCGCCATAGAAGCCTACCGTGCGTCGGTTAATACCGCGAAAGAGCGAGGTGCTTTTGCAATATTTGATGCGGACCGTGAAAAGAAAAATCCTTTTATTCTTCGCCTAAAAGAAGCCGATGAAAAATTGTATCTTGATATGTTGGAATATGGTAGGAGGAATATTGCCTTGTTGACAATCGCCCCTACAGGAACCACCAGTTTGATGACGCAAACTACCTCGGGCATCGAACCCGTTTTTCTTCCTGTTTACAAACGAAGAAGAAAAGTAAATCCAAACGACAAAAACGTACGTGTTGATTTTGTAGACGAAGTTGGCGACAGTTGGGAAGAATACGTTGTTTTTCATCACCGTTTTAAGCAGTGGATGGAAGCCAATGGCATCGCGATTGATAAAAATTACGGTCAGGAAGAGCTGAATAAGATTGTAAAGAAATCGCCATACTACAAAGCAACTTCTAACGATGTAGATTGGTTGAGTAAGGTAAGAATGCAGGGCGCGGTGCAGAAATGGGTAGATCATTCTATTTCTGTAACCATTAATTTGCCCAACGATGTGACAGAAGAACTGGTTGGTAAACTTTACCTAGAAGCTTGGCAGGCAGGCTGCAAAGGTGTTACCGTTTACCGAGATGGATCTCGCTCTGGCGTTTTAATTTCTAATGAGGAGAAGAAAGAAGACGAGAAAGAAACCTTGACAGCCTTCCCAACCAAACGGCCTGAAATGTTAAATGCCGATGTGGTACGTTTTCAAAACAGCAAAGATAAATGGATTGCCTTTATTGGTTTGATCGATGGAAAGCCTTACGAAATTTTTACAGGTTTTGCAGATGATGAAGATGGAATATTGATTCCGCGTTGGGTAAATGAAGGGGTGATTATTAAAAACCGGAATGAAGATGGGAGTTCGCGGTATGATTTTCAGTATCAGAACCAACGAGGTTATAAAACCACTATCGAAGGTTTGTCCCATAAATTCAATCCGGAGTTTTGGAATTATGCCAAACTAATTTCCAGCACGCTGCGCCACGGAATGCCTATTGAAAAAGCAGTTGAGCTCATCAGTAGCCTTCAGTTGGATACAGAAAGCATCAACACTTGGAAAAACGGTGTTGCGCGTGCCCTAAAACGCTACGTAGCAGATGGAACGGAAAGCAGTAAACAACGATGCGAAAACTGTAACAGTACCTCGCTTATTTACCAAGAAGGCTGCCTTACGTGCAAGGATTGTGGCAGTTCGAAGTGTGGGTAATAAGAAGATTTAAAGGTTATAGGGTACAGGTGTTGGGTTATAGGTTATAGGCGGTAGGTTTGACTGGATGCGGTTAATTGCAGGGCGACATTTAATCTCGCTCTCGCGCGCTTTGGGATGTTAAGCTTTCGCATCCCGAAATTGTTTGAAACTGGTTTCCGAATGCCCAAACAACAAAATACGTTAAAGCTGTAATTTATATAGATTGCAGCCACCGTGTTTCCAGGTTTGGATATGGCAATGCTGAACGCGTCGAACAGCCCTAATGCTAAAGTTGAAAAATCATAGCCTAAAACGAAGATTTAGCTGAACAAGCGGTTGTTTATGGTCAGTAAAGATTTCTTATTGTCTTTTGGTTTTTCGGCAAATCAAAAAAGCTTTCATCAAGTTTCATCTTTTTTATTCCAGTTGCTACACTTACGAATGAAAATTGGTCGGTCTCCACAATCACTTTTAAAAGCAATGAATTTGATCGCGAAAGCACGTCGTACCAATTTCCGAATTTGTGGTGTATATAGAGTTTTGGGTTAACCGAAAGGTTTTTGTTGAAATAATATTTTTGTATCCCACTTTTGCAAGTTAAAATCAGTTCGTCGCACGGATAGCCTAAAATTTTCATCACATTTTTATGTATTTCGGTTTTTAAGATCTTGTCAGTATTGATAGATGCATCATTCCAGATTAGCGTCTCAGAACTTTTTAATTTGCTGTAAAGTTTGTTGTCTTTATTTACATAAAGTTGCCAGTTAATAAATAAACCATTGGTAACCGATTTATAGTCGCCATTTTTTATAAAATATTCTTGGGCCGAACCCATCATGGTGGTCAACTGCTCGTTGGTCATTTTGGGTGTTTTACTTTTGTAAGCATTTCTATAAACTATTTTTCCTTCAAAAGTTTGTGCATAACCGCTTATTGCGAAAAGGGCAACCAATAAAAAGGGAAGTATTTTTGTCATTTGGTTTTTTGATCGTTAATTTAATCTGTTTTAACAGCTGTCAACATTGTTCCCCTTTGCGAAGTGGCTAATGTTTAAAGTTTACTAGATTTTTTAAAGGTAAATTTAAGATTTAATCTGCAAGCTTCCCTAGGTTTTTTATACAATGCAAGAGATTAGTTTGATAAATACCTTCCCCTCAATTTTTGTAATTTTAGCTAATACTCCTATTTTATATGAAGTATGATTTTGAATAATGTTAAAATGATTTGCTGTTTTGAACTCCAATTTAGCTCGCGGTGAGTTTCCCTATCCGTTTTTCAAAAGCTTTACGCGGAGCTCCATCAGCAAGGATTTCTCCACAGTAAGTGTACCCTAGCTTTTCCAAAATTCTTAACATAGGCACGTTGTCAAAATTGGTGTCTACCCGAATGCTGTAGGTTTTTTGCTTAATGCATATTTCTTCGATTAGGTTAAATAACTGTGTCGCGGTGCCTTTGCCTTTAAATTTGTTTGATACTGCTACCCGGTGCACCGTTAAATAATCGTCGTTGCTCAGCCACGCTCCCTCAATTTCAGCGTAATTAGGTTCTATACCGTTAAGGATTGCTGCGTAAGCAATGATTTGCCCTTGGTCGATAAGTACAAAAGCAGCGCCATTTGCAATGTCATTGTTTACGGTTTGTTCGTTTGGATACCCATTTTGCCATTGCGTGCTTCCGTCTTGTTTTCTCTGCTCAATGGCTTGTTGTAAAATTTCCCAAATAATGGGCTGCTCTGAAAAAGAAGCTTTTCTTAAAATCATTTTTGTGTTGCTCAATTTGCCTCCCGCCTGCAAAGTATTTGCACCAACCAAATATCTGTATTGTCGTTGCGTTTATTTTTTGGTCAAGTTAATAAATTGATATGTTACTTTGTTATGCTGCCTTAATTTCCCAAATTCTCTATTCTTGGTCTTTATTCTTTGGTCTTTAGTCTTTTAGCTTTAGTCTTTGTTCCTACTTAATTTTATCAACACCTCAAACCTTTATCTGCACGGGTTGTTTTAATCAAAACCCTGAGCCATGATAGCAGATTATTCCACTCTACAATTTAGCCTTAAAGGAAAGATCTTTAAAGGTTTTTGTGTGAAGATTCAGGATGATTTTCACGAAACCTACGCAGTGGTGCTAGATGGCTATCATTCGTTCTGTATTTGGTTGGATGACAGGAACACCAAATGGTGCGCTTCTAGAAACGCGATGATAGATGCTGAGGCGCTAGACGAAATCATCATCAAGATATCGGGAGCTAAATCAGCAACATAATTCTTAGGTCTTAGACCCTTTATCAATTTGGATAAATAAAATTACTATAGCCAACTCGGTGAGGTTGGCCTAGCAACTGTTTGCAGGAAAAAACGCCTGAAGCTGCTGCGAAGAGGATTCTCAGCCGCGCGCGGGAATAAAGCAAAGGAAGGGCTTCGAATCATCGATAATAAAAAGCTTGGCGAATTTTTACCCAAAGAGGTGCCAGCCTTGAGTTTATTCACGAGTGTTTATTGATTAAATGCGTTCATGATCTCGCAGAAATGCTCAGTTCTGCGACTTTTTTTTCAAGTCTATGTGGTTGCAGAACCAAATCTCAAAAATAGATAAATTTGTGGCAGGGCGCTTAGAAACCTTGCCAAAAATAATTCTATTTACGGCAGAAGATATATCGAAATTTGGATAACACGGAGTTCTAAAACAGCAATTTTGGAATACCGTTCGCAATCCCGAAGGGATTGAATGTTTATAGAAAACATTGTATTAAAAATTATGCGACCCTGTCGGGGTCGTATGCTGCAATAAGGAATTGGCGCTATAAACATTTGAACCGTTCCGGTTCAGGTTGCGGAGATTTACAAGGGCAAGGTATTTGGTTTCAATTTTAAAGAACATTATTTTCAAATCCGGTTTATTTGGCTGTGGGACCGAATCTCAAAAATAGATGACTTTGTGGGCGATTCCTTAAAAATCTACTAACTGTAATTTGTTATATAGTAGAAAAAAGTAGAACTCCTGTCCGGATAGGACAGCTTAGGTAAAGCAGAGGCCTATTTTGGTAAGGTTGAAGCCCGCAGAGAAAAAGGAGGTAGAATGCAATTATCTTCAAGATTAACAACTTACAAAAAAGTAAATGATAGCCTTTCTAAGTCTTTTTGATCAGAAGCCTCAGATAAACAATAAAACTGTAGAATTTAAAAAGGCTCTTAATCTTTTGAGCAAAAAAAGCGAAGGGTTGCTTCGCCAGAAAAAAATACATTTCAATTTTTAATATTTGTTATCGCAAAATTTCTTCTAATTTTTGGGTTTGATGGTTTGCCAACTTTTGCAGTGGACTAGAAGCAAGCATTTTCATCATCGGGTTCAAATCTGCCGAAATAATCAGTTTGGCGTTTGTGCTAGAATCGTTTATTGAAGACACAATCCATTTTAACTCTAACTCAAAGGGGGCTTTTTCAGAAGGAACGGCCGTTAGCTCTTGATTTTCTATTCTATTGCTGATTTTTAAGGCAAGCTTGGCCATGTTTTGGATGGTAAAACTCGCTTCATCTTCTGTAGATTCCCAGTTGTAAATGTTTGGCGGCATTAATTGTTGGTGGTTGTTCATGTTTGCCAAGAATGCATAAACCTGTTCAACCGGTTTGCCAACTGTTACTTCACTTTCTATAATAGTCATACGATGATAAGCTTTAGTTTAGAGGTTTATCGTTGTTCTTTATCCATTTACAGGTTCTTCCTTGTGCCATTTCGATGGGTTTAAGCGCCATTTATTAAGCATTTCCACATCATTCGGAGCAATAATGCTGTGCTCTGCAGCGTAACGGAGCAAGGCACTAAAATTAGAGAGTGTTTCGAACCTACATTTTGCTTCTGCAAAATTTTGTGTTGCTTCTTCGAGGCCATAACTAAATATCGCCGCTAGGCCCACTACAGATAAACCTACTTCTTTTAATGCAGATACAGCCTGTAAACTGCTTTTTCCGGTAGAAATAAGGTCTTCAATTACCACCACGCGTTGTCCATCTACATATTCGCCTTCAATTAAGCTTCCTGTACCATGGTCTTTTGCTTTCGAACGCACATAAATAAACGGTAGACCAAGTTCTTGCGCTACCAATACACCCTGTGGAATGCCTGCTGTGGCAACGCCCGCAATAACATCAACCGATCCAAATTCTTCTTGAATAACTTGAACTAATTTCTGACGGATAAAAGTTCTAACCTGTGGGTGCGAAAGAGAAATGCGGTTATCGCAGTAAATTGGCGACTTCCAACCAGACGCCCATGTAAAAGGATTAGCAGGTTGTAATTTTATTGCTTTTATTTGTAATAAAAATTCTGCTACCTTTATTTCGATTTCACTTTTATTATCCATGGCTCAAAATTACAGAATATATATCAGCGATAATACCCTATTGATAGCTGAATTTTTACCCCAACAGGTAGAAAAAATACAACAACTTGAAATTCAGGATTTTGATTTACAAACTTTTTGCAAAAAATTAGCAAAAAATAGTAAAAAGACCTACATTTTTCTAACCAAAAACCCAAAACAAACCTTTAAGAAGCTTAAAAAAGACAGTACGTTAATTAAAGCCGCAGGAGGACTTGTAGAGAGCGCCGAAAAAAACTATCTGTTTATTTTCAGAAATAAACGCTGGGATTTGCCAAAAGGCAAATTAGAAAAAGGCGAGAAAATGAGCGAGACTGCTGTTAGGGAAGTGGAGGAGGAGTGTGGGGTTAAAATAGCCAAGCTGGGCGAAAAGCTGTGCAAAACCTATCATATTTATCCGCTTGAAACTAAAATGATCATCAAGAAAACCAATTGGTATAAGATGACTGTTAAGGGCGAGCCTAAATTGGTGCCACAAAAAGAAGAGGGGATAGAAAAAGCGGTTTGGCTTAACAGTTACGAAATTGCTACGGTTGTACAGAATACATTTCCGTCCATTATTGAGGTATTAAAAATCAGTAAACTGATTAAATAGGTTGTTATTTCAACAGTTTTAGGGCTTTTTCTGGTACAAATGGGGTTACATCTCCTTGGTTTCTTAAAATATCTCTAACAATGGTAGAGCTTATGGCCGAGTATTCCGGTTTGCTTAACAAAAGAATAGTTTCTACCTCTGGCATCATGGTTTGATTGATTTGGGCAATGGCACGTTCGTACTCAAAATCTGACGCAGACCTAATGCCCCTAAGCATGTAACTGGCATTAATTTTTCGACAAAAATTTACGGTTAAGCCCTCGTAGGTTTGAATTTCTACGTTTTTAAACCCCTCAAACACAATATTTAGGATTTGTTCTCTCTTTTCTGCGGTTAAAAAATTTTGTTTAGAGCTGTTCAGTCCAATTCCGACGACAATTTTATCGAAAAGTGGCATTCCACGGCGTAGAATATCCACGTGTGCAATGGTAATCGGGTCGAAAGAGCCAGGAAATAACGCTATTTTCATCTTTCAAAGATAGATTTTTTTAATTCGGAAGACAATACGCTAATAATACGGAAACCATTAGATGTGAATTATGATCAACTTTTCGAACGGTTACGAGTTTTAGAACTCAAAAAAACTGAAGGAAGAATTGCCATATTTTCGAGTCTCTAAATAGCCGGGCTGAGCATCCATTTTCATGTTGCTCTGATGCTCCACAACCAACAAACCACCTGGCGCCAGCAAACCTTTTTGTTTTACGATAACTGGAATTTGGGGTATGGTAGCTAAATGATAGGGCGGGTCGGCAAAAATAATGTCGTACGTTTCGATAAGTTGGTTTAAGAGCTTAAAAACATCAGCTTTGCGCACCTCTATTGTGTTAAAATGATGTTTTTCTGCCATTTCCTTGATCCATTTTATACAGCCAAAATGTTGGTCTACCGCAAGAATTTTTTCGCTACCGCGAGAAGCAAATTCTAAGGTTAGGCTGCCTGTGCCAGCAAATAAATCTAACACCTTGCAGGTTTCGAAATCGAAGCGGTTTTGCAAAATGTTAAACAGCGCTTCTTTGGCCATATCTGTAGTGGGCCTAACCGGTAAATTATTTGGGGGTTGTAAACGTATTCCCTTTAAATTTCCACCAATTATTCGCATAGTAGAATGGCAAGTAAGCTGTTGAAATAATGTTGTGGCATTTGCGCGGTTAACTCGTTGTAAGATAGGGTTTTTGGAAGATTTATTTTGACGTCTAAAAAATATTTTTGAAGGCAATTGGCATAATCATCGCCGTTTTCTACCAAACCCTGCATTAAAATTGGGGTTGTTTCCTCTAAACTAAGTTGTTGCTTTACAAGTAGCAAGAAGTAATTAAACTCTTCTATATTGCTTGCAGCAAAACTATTTTGGAAAATAAGTTTTCCATCTTTCTGATACAAAAACGTAACGAGATTCGAACCAAAATCTACCAAAAAACAAGAGGAAAGACCTTGATTTGCACAAATCCATAAAGGCGATAAAATCGGAAAAAAAATGGTTTGTGCTGGTAACAAATTCTTTAACTCTGGGTTTATGCCAAAAAGTGTTACCATCTTCAGATCTGCATGCCGATGTTTTGTTATTTCATCTGGACGATCTACAAAGCTGTGGTAATTGTCGGTTTGTTTTTCCTCATACAAATCCTCTGGTAGAAAAAGAACATTGGATGTCTGCACAGCAACCTTAACACTCGCAAATTTTAGCGATAAAAAATGGTCATTGCTAAAGGCTTGAGAAATTTCATGGTTGAGCGGACCCGGCTGTTGTACCGAAAAAAGCACTTTTGGAGTATTATCGTCTTGATTGATGATGGCATAAGAAAAACCATCTTCTGTAACCTGCATTAATAAATGGCATCCCTGCGATGGCTGGGATGTAAAACTACTATCTGCCAACAAAAGAGAATTTTTTTCCATCGATGGCAAAAATAGCTAATTTATGTAAGCTAGCCTAATCTGTCTTAGCTCCTAATTTTTACGAAAATTAAACTTTTAATAGGCGTTAAAATAGAAAATTCGGCTTAATTTCGAAGCATGAGCTATACGCCCACCTATAAAGCCGCAAATACTGCCGCCCACCTTATAACGATGCATTTTGATGAGCTACACCATACGGCCTTGGCCTTGGGCGAAAGCGAACTTGCTGCAAAGCCGAATAAGCAGGAGGTTGAATATTTAATAGACGTTGCGTTTTGGACCAGCTTGCGTCGAGAGGAAGGTTATTTACCTAAAATTTCAATCGCATTTTTATCGCCCGAGCAAACCTCTAAACCACTGGTGTTTGATCAACCAATAAAATTTAATGCCGATACTGTTTCGAAAATTGCACCTGGATTGGAGCGTGCAGGGATTCATTTGTGCGTTTGGCATAAGAAAGGCGAATTATACATCTGGGGAAGTAGCTTAAATATTCCAAATTTTTGTTTTGTGGTTGATGTTTCTGAGCCCGGTGTGGTGGTTGTAAAACACCGCCGAATTTATGGCATTGGCAAGTATACCAATGTAGCTGTTTTAAAAGGCGAGCAGATTAGAATTATAGATAAAAACAGTTGTTTAAATAGAGATTGCCCGCCGGTGTTAAAGGCACTTTTAGATTTAACGGTAAACGCCACCTGGAACGACCCAATTAATATATTGATACAATTTGCTGCATCTATGCGCGCGCATAAAAGGGGCGGTGCCTTACTCATAATTCCCACTAATGATGAAGAATGGAAACATTCGATCATCCATCCAGTAAAATATTTATCAAATCCTTCTTACAAAGGGTTAGCTGGCCTTGCTTCTCGCGGCGGTAGCCATTCAGAAATATTTTCTCAAAGTGCGCTTAGGCGCGAGGTAGAGTATGTTGCAGGTTTAACCGCGGTAGATGGTGCCACCATTATTACCGAAGATTTTGAGCTTGTTGCTTTTGGTGCGAAAATAGGAAGGGCCAAATACAAACCAACCGTTGCAAAGATTTTGTTTTCGGAACCAATTTTGGGTAATGAAGAAAAGATTTTGTTGCCCGGCGAACTTGGCGGAACCAGACATTTCTCTGCAGCTCAATTTGTAAACGATCAGCCCCAAACCATTGCCCTGGTCGCCTCGCAAGATGGGCACTTTACCATTTTTAGTTGGAGTAAGAAGCAAGAATTGGTGATGGCACATCGCATAGAAACGTTGTTGATGTAAAAAAATAGTCGGCATTGTTTTTTAGTATAGATAAGTTTGCGACTTTGGATAGAACCAATGACGCACAAACGCTTTACTTTTACGGATTTTAAACTGACATCATAAACTGACATCAAAAGAATGCATATTTCTTCGCAAATAATTGCTAACCATTATGAGCATGAGCCAACAGCAGAACAGTTGTTGTTTTGCGAGCGGATGGCTACTTTTTTGCAAGCAAATTATCCCGATAGGTGTTTTGTATTAAAGGGATATGCTGGTACTGGTAAAACCACTTCTGTGGCTGCTTTGGTTAAATCTTTAAGAAATTTTAATTTACGGAGCGAGCTTTTAGCGCCAACGGGTAGGGCTGCAAAGGTTATGGGGCAATATGCTGGTGTAAAGGCCTTAACCATCCATAAGCGCATTTATCGGAAAAAAGTGGCTGCGTCGCCAGATATGGTTTTTCAGCTTGCACCAAATCTTTCGAAAAATACGCTCTTTATTGTAGATGAAGCTTCGATGATTGCCGATGAATACAACCAGACAGGAAGCTCTATTTTACAAGACTTGTTGGAGTTTGTGTACAACGACCAAAATTGTATGTTGCTTTTTGTGGGCGATAGTGCCCAACTTCCTCCAGTTGGAAGTTTGGAAAGTCCGGCTTTAAACCCACAGTATTTAAAAGACAAATTTAATTTAACCCTAACTTCGGTTGAACTTACCGAGGTGGTTAGGCAAGAAAAAAAGTCGGGTATATTGGCGAATGCTACCATGCTTAGGGCGCAAATTGCTGATCATCCAGAAGATCCATTTCCGCAGTTTATTACAACTGGCTTTAAAGATATTTTTAACATGACAGGTGCTCGTTTGGTAGAAGGATTAGAGTATGCCTACGGGAAATTTGGGATGGAAAATACCTTGGTAGTTTGTAGGTCTAATAAATCTGCGAACATTTACAACCAACAAATTAGGGCGAGGCTGCTGTATAGGGAAGAAGAGATTACAGGCGGCGATCAAATAATGGTGGTGAAGAACAACTACTTTTGGTTGCCAGAAAATGAGGAAGCTTCTTTTATAGCCAATGGCGATATGGCTAAAGTAATACGCGTTAGGGGAGAAGAAGAACGATACGGCTTTAGGTTTGCAGATGCCACGCTAGAGTTTCTAGATTTCCAGGCTGCCGGCCAAGTAAGCTGTAAAGTTTTGTTAGATACCCTAACCATAGAGAGCGCAAATTTACCTTATGAAAAAAGTAAGCAGATTTTTGAAGGATTAAATGAAGACTACAGCCACATCCCAAATAAACGCGCACGCATGCTTGCCATTAAAGCAGATCCGTTTTACAATGCCTTACAAATAAAATTTGCATACGCGGTAACTTGCCACAAAGCACAAGGTGGCCAATGGGATGCCGTTTTTGCCGATCAAGGTTTTTTAACGGAAGACATGATCGATTTAGATTTTTTACGTTGGCTATATACTGCTGTAACCAGGGCAAAACGAGAATTGTACCTTGTAAATTTTGCTGCGGCATTGTTCGGTAAAAATAGCATTGCCGATGAGTATTGATTTTCTAAAACCTTATAAAATTCTTATTTATTTATTTTCTTTTGGTTTGATTCCTCGAAGCTCGGCTTCGATTTTTTGTGTAATTTTGACAGTTAGCAATGTTCTAACACCTCTGTGGCTCTGCCCCGAGGTAATTTAGTCAAAAACAGATTTTGAAGGTTTTGATATGGCTAATGAGTTTTTTTGTTCAGAACTTCTTACTATTGGGGTACCAATTTGATTTTATGTTAGAGAAAGGAAAAAAATTGGTATCAGGTACACCGTTAGAAAACAACGAAGGATGTTTTGCTAAATCGATAGTTTATGCGATTGATGTAGCAAAAATATCTTTATAGATTTATTAATTTAACGACTCTACTATGAAAAAGTTATTATTTGTTTTATCAATCGCCTTAACGGCTTGCGGTTCTGAAAGCAAGAAAGCCAATGGCAATGACACAATTGATCTTCAAAATGTTGATACCATTAAAAAAGATACTATAAAAGTTGCCCCAGTAAAAGAAAAATCAGACGAGGAAAAGGCAGAGGAGCGACTAGACAGAATAATGAAAAATAGAAAAAGCGTAAAATAATTGTTGTTAATATAGGTAGTGAAAGATTAGAAAATGGACTTAAAACTAATAGAAAAATATAAAGCCTTGGGTATTGCAGATATTTTAGACCATGAAAAGTTTAATAATATATCTGTAGTACATCATTCAACCGTCTTAGAAGGTTCAACTCTTACGGAGGTAGAAACACAGGTTTTAATAAATGAGGGGCTTACACCAAAAGGAAAGCCTATTATTCATAGTTTAATGGTAACAGACCATTTTTCAGCCTTAAAGTTTATTTTAAAAGAGGCAGGAAAAAAAAGACCAATATCCGTTCCATTAATTCAAGAAATTAATTCTTTGGCGATTAGAAATACTGGTAGTGTTTATAATACTATCTTGGGTGTGGTAGATGCTACTAAAGGGGAATTTAGAAAGGGCAATGTTACAGCAGGAAATACTTACTTTCCTAACTATGATAAGGTCAAGGACTTAACCAGAGATTTGGCTGATAAAATTAGTGGAATGATGAAAAGTAATATTTCTGTAGTCGACCAATTAAGGCTGTCATTTGATGCTCATTATTCCTTAGTAAGCATCCATCCTTTTTATGATGGGAACGGTAGAACTTCGAGGTTATTGATGAATTACATTCAACATTATTACAAATTGCCATTGGCTATAGTACATAAAGAAAATAAAGCCGACTACATTCAAGCATTAATCGATACCCGAGAAAAACAAGACCTTAGCGTTTTTAGAGGTTTTATGGATAAGGAATATACCCACCTTTTAAAAAGTGAAATACAAAGGTTTCAAGAAATAAAACACCCCAAAAAGGGTAGAGGTTTTAGCTTTTTGTTTTAATTTCTTTTGGTTTGATTCCTCGAAGTTCTGCTTCGATTTTTTGTGTGACTTTGACAGTTAGCATTGTTCAAACACCTCTGTGGCTCTGCCCCGAGATAGTTTAATTCACTTTTAGAAACTAATTTTTATCTATATCAATGCAGTTATGAAAATTGCCTTTAGCCTTAAAAACAAATTGAAGATGGCCTTTTTGCTTTTTTGCATCGCAAGCTGCAGCCTGCTTATCAATTTTTTGGGAGATAGAAATGTAACGGAGATTAACAAAGCCTTTGTATCTATGCACCAAGATAGGCTTGTGCCAGCCACTGATTTGTTTTTTATAGCCGAGCATCTGCGTCAGAAAAGTAACCTGTGGCAAGACGCATTTAGTTTGGGGGGAACAAATGTGTCTCCTGCCGAACATTTAGTTGCGATGAGGACACAAAACGGGAAGATAGATTCTGTACTTAAGAAATACGAGGCAACAAAATTTGTTGATAAAGAAAATTTGTACTTGGCAGACTTTAAGAAAGCGCTGACAGCACAAGATAAACAAGAAACTGTGTTGCTAAGCATATATAGAAGAAATACAGCAGAAGCTTTAAAAGTTTATCATATTCAAAATCGAGCGCTAAATGCCCATACTTTTTCCTCTTTGGGCAAATTAATAAAAATACAGTTGACGGTGGGAGATGAACTGATGGTAGATTCACAGACTTGGATATCTGGCGTTAAAATTTACTCTACCATACAGGTTTTACTCGCTATAAGCATTGGCTTACTCGTTGTGGGAATAATTGGCGAAGCTAAGGCGGTAAATATCAGAAATGATAAATTTAACCTTAATTAATTGCTAACTTGCGGCACTTAATTTTAACCAAAACCATCAGTAGCCCATCCGTTTTGCTTAATTTTTCGTAATTAAACAAAAATAAAGCTTATGGTTATTCTTATTTTCTTGCTTATACATTGGTACGCTTCTCTTTTCTTCCAATCGTTTTTCCATCATCGTTACGCGGCACACAATCATTTTAGCATGAGTAGGGGTTGGGAAAAATTCTTTTTTCTTTGTTGCTTTTTTACGCAAGGATCATCTTACATCAGCGCAAGCGCTTATGGTATGATGCACAGACTTCATCATGCGCATACTGATACCGAACAAGATCCACATTCGCCAAAATATACCGATAATGTATTTATGTTGCTTTGGCAAACGCGCACAAATTATCACCGTATATTTATGGGCAAATTACCTGTGCACGAGAAGTATAAAAAAGATTTACCCGTTTGGGAAGCTTTTGATAAAATTGCGCACAATTGGATAGCAAGGGTTTTGTGGGGTGCTTTCTATGTAAGCTTTTACGCTGTTTTTGCAACTGCATGGTGGCAGTGGTTATTTTTGCCAATTACATTTGCAATGGGTGCGCTTCAAGGTATTGCGGTAAACTGGTGGGCACATAAGTTTGGGTATAGAAATTTTACTGTAAATAATACCTCTAGAAATATTTTGCCATTAGATTTAATTTTTTGGGGAGAGGCTTATCACAACAACCACCATAAGTATCCGGGTAGAACCAACAACGCCATCAAATGGTTTGAATTTGATCCTGGTTATTTTGTTATGACGCTGATGCATAAAGTGGGGATTATTAGGTTAAAGACGGTAGATTTACAGCCGAACGAAAATGTTGTAGTACCTAAGAATAGCGTCTTAAATTCCTAAGATTTAATTATACAGACTGTTAAAATCCCCGCATTGCTTAACCAATGCGGGGATTTTATTTTTTGTTTATAAATTTATAAGAATTGCAGAAACATACACGCTTTTGTTTATGTATTACGCCCTTCAGCATTACCTAGATATTGGTCTTCGGTGGGATTTCGTGCTGACTCATTCTTTTGCTTCCCAAACAATGGAAGTACGCCAGCCATATCTCCAATTACATTTACCAGTTCAGATCCAGTTGGGATTACGATTTTGGCATTGTGTTTTAACGAAGCTTCTACCGTTTCCAATTTTTTTAAGAGTTGCGCATTTCCGGTAAAATATTTGTCTGCAGCTTCGTTAACCAGCATAATTGCTTCGGCTTCTCCTTCTGCATGCAGCACTTTTGCTCTTTTAAATCCTTCGGCCTCTTTAATTTTAGATCGTTTTACACCATCTGCTACTGTTTCTGCTGCGGTGGCATAATCTATAGCGGCTATTTTTTCATTTTCTGCCTTTACCACTTTGTTCATGGTTTCATGCACATCGCGAGGTGGATCTATTTCTTTTAATTCAGTTCTGATGATTACAATACCCCAGCTTGCAGTTTCTTGTCTTAAGGTAACCTGTTATCAATAGGCTTCTTTGATGATTGATTTTTCATCTATTTTTAAATCTTTCAGCATTTTTTCAATTGCTTCCATCATTGGTGGCGGGCCACACACATAGTAATTTTTAACAGGTTGATTGGTGTATTTTTTTAGAAGTTCTTTTGTAATGTATCCATGCTCGTAGCCCTCTCCTTTATCGTTTGAGAGCACATTGATAAAATTTGAGCCGAGCATGGTATGAAATTCATCGTTGTAGATGATATCGGCTTTTGTGCTATTTGCGAAGATAAGCTTGTTATTGCCAATTTTATTTTCCGCGTTTAGCTCTTTAAAAATAGCTACAAATGGCGTAATTCCAGCGCCTCCAGCAATAAATATCCCTTCTTCCTGATAGGCAATATCTCCAAATATATCGTTTACAAAAAGTTGATCGCCCGCTTTTAATGTGAGCAATTCGTTGGTTACTCCTTTCCTTTCGGGATAGTTTTTATGGTAAATTCTAAATGATCGTCATTTGGTAAACAGGTAAAGGTAAATGGACGACCTTCTTCTTCCCACCCTTCTTTATTTAAAAAAATCTCGGTGGCTTGTCCAGGGGTAAAATCAAATATTGATGGTTTTTCGGTGGTAATCTGCAATACATTGTGTGTTACCTTTACTACCGATTTTACGTTTACTTTATGCTTTGCCATGTTTTACGAAATAATTGTTAAACCGTTGTCCTGTTGCCTAATATACAATAATTAACCGACGTTTGTTTAGGCGATAGTTGAAAACCACAAGTTTTTTTTTGCAGCAGCCCAACTACCTAAACCTGGGTGAAGCGGGCACGAAGTGAAACGGCGTAAAGCGGAAAACAGGGCCACATTGACCCAAAAACCACTTAAACTGCTTTACAAAAAAGGAGAAGAATGCATAGCTGTTTTATATTAAGACGTTTTGAATTTCCATTTTTAATTCTGGCAGCACATCTCTTTTAAACCATTCGTTTTTTGCTTGCCAAATGTTATTTCTGCCAGATGGATGTGGAAGTGGGAAGTATGTTGGCAGGTAACTGCGGAAGTTTTTGATCGTTTCGGTTAAATTGCTTTTTGCTTGTTTACCGAGGTAGTGTTTTTGTGCGTACTGTCCTATTAATAGTGTTAACCTAATGTTTGGCATGGCATCTACAAGTTGCTGGTGCCATAAATCTGCGCATTCTTTTCGTGGGGGCAAATCGCCATTTTTCCCTTTTCCCGGAAAGCAAAATCCCATGGCCATAATGGCAACTTCGGTCGGGTTATAAAAGGTTGCTTCGTCTATGCCCATCCAACTGCGTAAGTTTTGCCCGCTTTTATCGTTCCATGGAATACTTGTTTGATGCACCGCCATACCCGGCGCTTGTCCGATGATGAGAATTTTACTTGTTTTACTTGCTGCGATTACGGGGTTGACACCAAATTCTAAATGTTTTTCGCAGCGTTTACAGTTTCTAATTTGTGCTAAAAGTGAATCCATTGGGTTGAACTGAGAAATTTAGGAAACATTGATTTTTGTATGAAGAGCAAACGCTTGCCTGATGCAAAGTTACGCTAAAATTTAAAGCCGTTTAAATACTGATTTGATCTGGTTTTTAAATGAAGAACATGCCAATCACAGATAAAAGATAGATAAGCAATGCAACCCAAGAATCCATGCCAAGCCGTCGGAATTTCTTTGCTCGAGACAACATCATGCCTATTACATAAATGGTAGTTATAATGATGGCAACGGTAGCTAGGTAGATATTAAGCGGACTAGCTTTTGGCAATATGGCTTTATTTGTGATGATTGTTGCCGGTAAAAACAATACGGGCAAAAATGTATTGCCGCCAAAAATATCGCTGATGATAGGTTGGTAAGTGCGTTTTTTAAGGAATGAAATTCCGCCAGAAATTTCGGGTAACGAGGTAATAAGTGCCAATACGGTAGCGCCGAATATTACGCCTTCTATGTTCATTTTTTTAGCAATCGTATCGCTTGTGGCTTCTAACAATACCCCAAAAACCAGCACAACGATAGAAATGACTATAAGCCATATTACGGCAGATTTTTTGTTGAGCTTTGAGCTTGTCTTTTTTGCTGTTTTGTTTTCTATTTTAGTTGGGGTTTGAAACTTGCTCATGGCAAAAATACTGATGAGCCATAAAAAGAGCATAAGGAGCTCGGGAGGGGTTACCCGTGCAAAAATTACGGTGGGTTTTAGTTGTGTGCCCACAACCACACAAGAGAGCATAAGAACAAGAAATAACCCTTGTAAAATACTTGTTTTGCTATTTGTGAGCGTGCTTAGTGGTTTCGTTTCTTTTCGGTTAGCAAAATCGAATAGGATAAGTAATGCCGACTGGATAACGATACCACCAAGAATATTCCCCACAGCCAAATCTGTATTGCCTTTTATGGCTCCGCTGATAATGATGGCTGTTTCTGGGAGGTTGGTTACGACCGATAGGATGATGGTGCCGCCGAATGCGTTGCCTAATTTAAATTTGTCGTCTATAAAATCGACAATGGAAGAAAGCTTACTGCAGAAATACCACAGTAGGAAAATAGAGACGCTAAATATTACGATGCTCAGGTTAAAAGATAAATTTAGGTTCATGCGAATGTGTTAGATGGGGCACTCTGAAATATGCATGCCACCACATTTCTAAACCGCCTAAGAATTAACAGTCGGCTGTTAAAAATGTTACGGTCTCTAAGCAAAAACATTGGATAGCATAAGTTCGTAACCATTGCATGCAAATTGCAAATACGTTCGTTTTGCGATTATCCAAAAAACAAATAGGCCACGCTTATTGCGGTAAGCACACAAACAGAATCTGCCAATAACATAGCACCGATTGCGTAGCGGGTGTTTTTTACGCTTACCGAACCGAAGTAAACAGCAATAACGTAAAAGGTAGTATCAGAAGCGCCTTGAAAAACGCCGCTTAGCTTACTGGCGAAAGAATCTGGCCCATAAGTTTGCATGGTGCTTACCATCATTCCGCGCGCCGCGCCACCACTTAACGGACGAATTAAAGCCGTAGGTAAACCTTCTACAAAGCGGGTATCGGTTCCCAGCATGGCGAAAAAATACTTTATAGCGCCAATTACTACATCGAAAGTGCCACTTGTTCTTAACAAACTTATGGCCACCAACATGCCTACTAAATAAGGAACGATGCGCACTGCAGTATCAAAACCGCCTTTGGCTCCTTCTATAAAGGCATCGAAAATATCTATCTTTTTATAAAGCCCACCAAGAATAACTGCTAGGAACACAAACAGAATTAAACCGTTGCTCAAAACCCCAGAAAAACTTGCGATTCCGCTTGCACTTAAAGAAGTGATGTATAACACAAGCGCAGCAATAACAACAGATAAAGACAATACCCAAGCGATAACAATGGGTTGAATAAGGTTTATTTTTTGTTTGATGGAAACGATAATCATGGCAGCCATGGTACCGGTAAACGTTACAATAAGGCATGGAATAAAGACATCGGTTGGGTTGCTGGCATTCTGCGAGGCACGGATGGCGATAACACTGACCGGAATTAGGTTTAAACCTGCCGCATGCAAACAAAGGAACATAATCTGAGCATTCGATGCCACATCTTTATTTGGGTTTAGCTCTTGCAAACTTTCCATCGCTTTTAACCCGAAAGGAGTGGCTGCGTTGTCTAATCCCAATAAGTTTGCAGAAAAATTCATGATCATGTGGCCCATAGAAGGGTGTCCTTTCGGGATGTCTGGAAATAATTTTGAAAAGAAAGGTGCTACAATTCTAGACAATAAACGAATGCCTCCAGCTTTTTCTGCAATGGACATTAAGCCCATAAAAAGAGCCAAAATACCAACGAGTCTTAGGCAGATTTCTACCGCCACCCAACAGGTTTCTATCAAGCCGTCTAATTTTAATGGATTTGCTGGGTCGCTCGCCTTGCCGATAACCATCCAATTAAAAATATCGGTTTGGCCAAAAAAGAAACATTTAATACTGGCCACCACAATAGCGACGATAAAAAATGCTGCCCAAATTCTGCTTAATGCCATGTGTAAGGTTTTAGGGGTTAGGTGGTTAGGGGTTAGGGGTTAGGCGGTTAGAGTTAGTTGGTTAGCTGTTTAAGCGTTAAGTCGGTTAGCTGTTGAGGCGTTAAGTTGTTTAGGTGTTTAGGCGTTAAGTTGGTAAGTTGTTTAGTCGTTTAAAGCGTTGAGTTGGTTAAGTTGTTTATTTAAATGAACAAATTTAAAATGCCCAGCGAATCTTTTGGCGTTGCCTCTGGTTTTGCCTTTTTTATTTTTGCTTCACGCAAAGCATTAAAAAACGGGCGGATCAAAAAGGCGGCAAATTTAGAGTCGTTGCTGAACCCTGGTTTTACACCTCGTTGAAAGTTTATCTTTTTGCTTTCTTTAGTATTATAAAAATAGAGCACCGAATTGCCTTCTTGCTGCACAACGCCGTAGCTTGCCCAAAGTCCGTTGTTAAAAAGAACCTTTGAACCGATGCTCTCCCAAGTGTTATAAACCGAATGATCTAAAGGCTTTTTTTGTGCGTAAGCTATCGAAGCAACAAAAAGAAATAAGATGGTAAATCTCTTGTTCATGTTTAGAAGTTTGGTCTTAGTTTTTTAACAGCCTTAAAAGTATCATTTTTTGGATAGAAAAAGTAGTCCAACCGAATCAAAGTTTTTATATGTTCTTTAACAATTCTTCAGAACGGCCTCTCGCGTCAATTTTTTAACGAAGAAAGTTTGCACCCGTTCCAATAATCGTTTTAAAACTCACAAAAAAAAACAACGATTGGAGAGACCCTTTGTCGAAAGATTGGAAATTTCTCAAACGCTTAGATAATTGTTGGTAATTTAGCCGAATTAGAGCTTGATGAAATGGGCTTATATCGCTCAACAACATTCGGCAGGGGGAGATGAATAAAAATTAATGGTTTAGAATTTTAATTATAATATGATTAGCGCTAAAAATTTCCTATCCCAGTTGTTTTACAGAAAATTCTTTTGGCAGGCGTTGCTCGCCCTGTTTATGCTTGGTATGGCTATCTTTTTTATAAAGGACCAACATATAGAGCTTTTTCAGATCAAGGAGCAACTGGCAAATGCAAATTTAAATTATGTGTTGCTTGGGCTAGTTATAACTATAGTTTATATTTTGGCGCAGGGGCAAATGTATGTGCATAGCTTTAGGGCTTTAAAAGTTAAGGTTACGCTTTGGCAAGCCATATTGCTGTTTTTAAAGCGCAATTTAATAAGTGTTTTCCTTCCGGCCGGGGGTTTTTCGTCACTTGCTTTTTTTACCAAGGGGATAGATGGCGAAGGGGTAACAAAATCTAAAATACATCTTTCATCTACAATATTTGCGTTTTGCGGTATATTATCTGTGGTTATTGTTGCCATTCCCGTGCTGGGAATTGCGTTGCTAACAACCAAACTAGGACAAATAGAACTGATAAGTTTTTGTTTTTTGCTGGTACTTACTGCCGTTATCATCACAATGGTATATTCCATCTCTAAAAAGGGTTGGGCCTACCGCTGGCTGTCTAATTTGCGCCCATCATTAGCCATTATTTTAGATGAAATGGTCGATGAAAAAGTAGATAAGAAGCAGTTTTGGCTTACCTTACTCGTTTCTATTTTTATAGAGTTTATCGGCATAGCACACCTATACATTTGCATGTTGGCCTTGGGCCTTCACGCAAGTATTGCGGCAGCTGTTTTGGGGTATATTGTAATGGTTATTCTGCTTATTGCGTCTCCATTTTTACGAGGATTGGGAACCATCGAGGTTTCGCTTACCTTTATTTTAGCTCAATTTGGGTTCCCTATTCTTGCAGCTGCAACCATTACCCTTCTTTTTAGGTTTTTTGAGTTTTGGCTTCCGCTTGCTGGCGGTCTGCTAAGTTTCATCGCCAAAAAAGACAACCTCATTCTCCGTATACTTCCCGCTGTTATTATTTTGATACTTGGGGTTGTAAACATTATTTCTGCCATTAGTCCGGCTATACCTGCTAGGCTGCGCTTGGTGCGAGATATTTTGCCCGAAAACCTTATTGTAACCAGCAATGCATTGGTAATGGTAACCGGATTAATTTTTATATTAATAAGCATTTTCTTGTTGATTGGCAGCAAACGCGCTTGGTATGTGGCTTTTACGCTAACCATACTTTCTATTGTTGGCCATTTGCTAAAAGCCGCCGATTACGAAGAAGCATTGCTTGCGTTATTGGCTTGTATAACTTTGCTTTATACAAAATCTAGCTATAAACTTAAGCCCAGTCCAAAATTTATAAGGGTTAGTTACTTCATATTTATTTATGCCATTGCTGCTGTTTTTGTTTATGGAGTTTTAGGGTTTTACTTTATTAACAATAGGCATTTTGGGGTAGATTTTACCTTCGTGCAATCTTGCAAGGCTGTTTTAAAGGTTATATTTTTTATTGATGATAAAGCGCTCGTTCCATTAACGCCCTTTGGTCATCGCTTTGAGGAATCTATTTATTTGGCCAGTGGCCTGGTGATCTTATTTATCGTATTCAGTATTTTTAAACCCTATTTTACCAAACCTTACAACACGGAAGAAGAGTTTGCAGCGGCAGAAGATTTAGTTAAGCAAAGCGGGTGTTCTGCGTTAGATTATTTTAAAACCTATCCCGACAAATTCATTCATTTTAGTGATGATAGAACAGCTTTTATCAGCTTTAAGGTAACCAGACATTTTGCCTTGGTTTTGGAGGATCCCGTAGCTTCAACTATTGATGATAAATTATTGATGATAGACCAATTTGAGGCATGGTGCAAGGAGAATGGATTTATAGCGGCCTATTACAGGGTACCCGAAGAATCCTTGCATTTTTACACTTCCATCAAGAAAAAATTCATCCCGATAGGAGAGGAGGCTGTTTTAAATTTAAGCAATTTTACGTTGGATGGGGGCAAGATGAAAACGACAAGAAGTGCGGTAAATAGGCTTACTGGCGAAGGATATGTTTTTAAATCTTATACTGGGCCACAAAAAGAAGGACTTTTGCAAAAGTTACAAACAGTTTCTGATCAGTGGCTAAAAGATTTAGATCAGAAAGAAGTGGCATTTACCCAGGGTGTTTTTGATAAGAATATTTTGAAACATCAAACCATTTTAACCATAGAAGATACAGAAGAAAAAATATACGCTTTCTTAAACCTAGTGCCCGATTATGCACCAAATGAGGCGACTTATGATTTGATCCGTAAAGCTACAGACGCACCAAACGGTGTGCTGGATATGCTGCTTGCAAAGACCTTTCTTTATTTAAAAGAGCAAGGGTTTGAAGCTGTTAATATGGGCTTAGCACCGCTTTCTGGAATTGACGGGGTAGACTTAACCCAAAAAACCATTAAATACGCTTACGAAAATTTAAAAGCTTTTGCGCAATTTAAAGGATTGAGGCGATACAAGGATAAATTTTTCCCATCATGGAAAAAGAAATACTTGGTGTACAGCCATCAATACCATTTGCTGCAAGTTCCACGAGCTTTAAAGAGAATTTCAGAAGGAAGTTAGCCCATTAACAATTGTGGCCGCTACCAGCGAAACATTGTTGTTGTATTTATGCGAACCCGGTATTGTTTTTTTATTAACGAGTTTTGTTTTGCTCAAGCTATCGTAAAAACTGTTTTCCTCATCTACACCTGCCACGCAAAAAATAGGTTTCGTTAATTTTCTGGCCGTTACCAAAGTTTTATATTTGCCGGTAACGTTGTTTCCAAATCCAATAAGGTCAGAGACTTTTACTTCCAGGTCTGTGGCCATAGATGGCGATAAAAGTACAATCCCCTTGAGCTGCCCACTTAGAGAAGATGGTAAATTTGCTGCCAAAAAAATGCTGGCATCTGCACCAAAGGAATAACCCAATAACGCAAAGTCTACCGTGTTGGTTTGCTTCAGATAATGGTCAATCGCTCCTGAAAGTTCTTTTGACATTTTTTCGGGCGCTTTTTCTTCCCAAAAATATTTCTTGCTGTCTAGAGCAATTACCTTATAGTTGTGTGCTGCTAAATTTTCTATAAGTTTAGTAGAAAAACTGTTCATTCCTCCATCTCCGGTAAGGTAAAAAACCAGCGTTGCATTTGTGCCTTTGGTGTTAACTGTTATAGGAAGCGCTGATATTTTTTGCGCGGCGGTTTGAGCATAAATTTTTGTTATACCGACAATTAGAAGTGCTAGCGTTAGGATTTTATGTTTCATCTTTTTGATTGCTTTTTTCTATAATAGCCTGTATAATTTTTTGACTCTCTTGCGTTTCATAATGATGGTTTCCCTTTAAAATTTTAAGGTTAAAGTTTTTCTGGGTAATGTTATCTAGCGCTTTTTCTTCTCCCTCGCCATAAAAGCAATAAATTGGAATTTTTATCCTAGCAACCTCATCCCTTACGTTGTATTTATAGTCATCGGCGTTGCTGCCCATCAAATCTGATAGATGTACTTCGAAATCGGTTGTTGCAAATGGGGATAAAAGCACTAATTTTTTTACCCGCATTTTCATAAAAAAAGGTAGACCCGTATAAACAAAGGGCGTTATGTCTGCGCCAAAAGAATAGCCAATCAGGTAAATGTTATTTATTTTATGGTCGTATGTTCTTATTAATTCTCGCAGGTGCTTACTTGTTGCCCTTGGTGTTCTTTCCTTCCAAAAGTAGCTTCTAGAGTTTATGCCTAGGGTTTTTAATCCGTTGGCTGCCAATTTCTTGCATAGCTCGGCATCAAAGTCTAACCAACCGCCGTCGCCAGAGAAAAAAACAACCAAGGTTTTACTGTCTTCTATTTTAGAGGGATAATAGAAGGTATTGAAACCAGCTTCTGTCTTTTCTAGCTCTTTGTTTTTGAGTACTCTATTTCGTTTAAAAAGAGCACAACTGCTAAGTGTAAGCGAAAAAAGAAATAGATAAAGACTAAGTTTCATGTTTTAAAATAGGCTAAAGCCAAGTGTAAAAGAAACGCCGTGTGGATTAATGTCTAAGTTGTTTGTGCTAAACTTATAGCCTTTAAATCCCACAGCAAAAAATATGTCTGCTTTTTCACTTAACGCATATTTTGTGCCAAGTCCTGTATAAAAATAGACGCCACCTTCTTTAATTTTTCTTTGTTTATGAGGCTCTTGGTCTGTTGCGCGGTCATATTTGTTAAAACTGTAGCCTAATGAAGTTTCAGCATAAAGTTTAACTATTTTTTTTGTGTTGAAATTATACTTTAGATTAGCGAAAACAGGCAGAAAATGAATTTTTCTTAGAACAAAGCCATTGTCGTGGTGTACTGGCGTTGTACTGTATTCAATGCCTATTCCCGGTTCCCAACCATTTTCGAATAGATAATTTGCCTTTAATGATGGCGCGTAAAACAAGTTGCTATGTGTACTCCTCATTAATTCGAAAGCGGGCGATATTTTAAAACCCACATTGTTATCATTTTTACGCTGGGCAAAAGCAATAGCTGGCAGACAGCTAAAGATAATAAGGTATTTAAAAAGTTTCATTTAGAGGTTATTAAAATTGACGTGTGAACCAAAAAAAGCACCAAATTTGGTGCTTTCAATTTATTTTTTTCCTGCAGGTAACTGTTTTTGTTGTTGCCTCATGTAATCATCTAAACGTTGCTGAAAGTTCGATTTTTTCTTTTTCCCATCGGTTGGCCGTGCCTTGTTCTGTTGAATCAATGCATGGATCTTATCGTCATCAACCATTTTTCTAATTAAAAACTGCTGACCAAATGTCATTAAGTTGGCTAAGAAATAGTAGTAGTTTAAGCCTGCCGGATAACTGTTTAACACACCTAAAAATATAACAGGCATTACGTAACCTATGTATTTCATTTGTCCGGTTGCGCCACTTACCTGGTTGTTAAAATAAGTCATAATAAGCGTAGAGATGGTCATCAATACACACATCAAACTTAAGTGATCACCAATAAATGGTATTTTTACGCCAAAGCGGATAAATTCATCATAGGTTGATAAATCGTGCATCCAAAGAAAACTTTGCCCTCTAAGCTCAAAAAGATTTGGAAAGAAAAAGAAGAATGCCATAACCAATGGTAGCTGTAAAACCATTGGCAAACACCCCCCGAGCGGGTTGACCCCGGCCTTTTTATAGAGTTTTAAATATTCTTGTTGAACCTGTGTGGCTTTGTCATCGCCAAGTTTTGCCTTAATTTCATCCATCTCTGGCTTTAGCACACGCATTTTCGCCATAGATAAATATGACTTATAAGTTAGTGGAGAAAGCACTAGCTTTAACAAAATGGTTAACACCAAAATAATTAAACCATAGCCCCAACCAAAGCCTTCTAAGAAATTGAAAACCGGCAGTACAACAAATCTATTTATGTATTTAAGCGGCCAGTAGCCCATGTCTACTTGTTTTTCAAACTCATAGCCTTGCTTTTTAAGTTCGGAGAATTGGTTTGTTCCGAAGTAAAAATCCATGTCGTAACTCTGCGATGCCAATTGTTTAAAAGGCAGTTGCATGTTTGCAGTGTACGTTTTAATTACACCAGGAGTTGTTGGAATGGAAACTGCCAAACTTCCTTTCTCAAAACCGCTTTTATTAATAAGTGCGGCAGAAAAGAAGTGCTGTTTAAATGAGAACCATTGTATTTTACCTTTAGCTAGATCTTCCTTGTCATCTTTACTCACGCTCAGGTGATCAACATCGCCATCTACATATTTATAATATGGAGCAGAATATCGGTGTTCGCCTTCTACAGATTTCTCTTGCTGCAAAAGCGTTTCTTGCCAGTTTAAAGTAACGTTATTGCCAACTATTGCCTGTTGTAAGCCAACCAAATTAATTTTAAATGCAACTTGTGGGCTCTTTGGTTTAACTGTGTATAGGTATTCTATGTAGGCATTAGCCGCATAGTTTGCACGCATACTTACTGTATTGCCCGTTTTGGTAGCCGTAAAATATAAATTATTGGTATTGATTACTTTTCCATTGACGTTTAAGTCTAGCCCAAATTTATTGGCATCTCCTTTAAACAAAATTAAAGGTTTGCCATTGTACGTTTTCTGATTTTTTACTTGTACCGATGAAATCTTTCCACCTTTGTTTGATAACGTAAGTAAAAGCTGGTCGTTTTCTAAAGTTGACGTAATTTCAGTGCCCTTCATTTCAGATCCAAATGGCCCAGTAAATGCTGCCGAATCTGCTACAGCTTTTGCTGCTACAACAGCAGCTAGGGTGTCTTTTTGTACTACAGTTGGTTGAACCCCAGCTTTTTTAAGCGAGTCTGCTGTTTGGTTTTGTTGTTCTTTTTTTATTTCTGCGGTGCTTGGCTTTAAAAAGTAAAATGATCCTGCTAAAATGATCATTATTAAGAAAAGTCCCGTAAATGTATTTTTATCCATTAGTGTGTTATATACTGCTTTTAATTTTTTGATTTTTTTGCGTAATCCATTGCGGCGGCCACAAATTTAACAAAAAGTGGATGAGGATTGGCAACCGTTGATTTTAATTCTGGGTGAAATTGACCGCCAATAAAGAAAGGATGGTTCTTTAATTCAATTATTTCTACCAAGTTTGTTTCTGGGTTTATGCCAGAAGCTACCATTCCTGCTTCTTCAAATTGCTTTAAATATGCGTTGTTAAACTCGTATCTATGGCGGTGGCGTTCGTTAATGTGTTGTTTGCCATAAGCGGCAAAGGCTTTAGTTCCTTTTTTAACGTCGCAAGGGTAAGATCCCAAACGCATGGTGCCACCTTTGTTTGTAACCTTTTTCTGCTCCTCCATCATGTTAATGACAGGGTTTTCTGTGTTTTCTTCTATCTCGGTGGTATGTGCGTCTTTTAAGCCAATTACATTTCTAGCGAATTCTATTACAGCACATTGCATCCCCAAGCAAATACCAAAAAATGGTATTTGAGCTTCCCTCGCAAATTTTATGGTGTCTATTTTACCATCAATGCCTCTGCTTCCAAAACCCGGCGCAACTAGCACGCCGTGTAAATGGCCAAGCTTTTCTTTAACATTATCTGCAAAAATACCTTCAGAATGGATGTATTCTACTCTAACCTTGCATTCGTTTTTAGATCCAGCATGAATAAAAGATTCTATGATAGATTTATAAGCATCGGGTAGTTCTACGTATTTTCCAACCAAACCAATTCTTACTTCCGATGTGGGATTTTTAAGTCTTCCCAAGAAATACTTCCAGCTGTCCATATCTGGCTCAGTCTTGGATGGAAGCTTTAATTTGGCAAGTACCGTTTTGTCTAGTTGCTCTTTTAGCATAAGCAAAGGCACATCGTAAATGGTAGATGCATCCATAGATTCTACTACTGCATTGATGTTTACATTGCAAAAAAGTGCGATTTTTTTTCTTAGCTCTTGATTTAAATGGTGTTCTGTTCTACAAACTAAAATATCTGGCTGAATACCATATTCTAACAAAGTTTTTACGGAATGTTGGGTAGGTTTGGTTTTCAGCTCTCCGGCAGCAGCTAAATACGGAACCAACGTTAAATGAATTACTATGGCGTTAGAGCTTCCTTGTTCCCATTTAAACTGCCTTACCGCCTCTACAAAAGGTAAAGATTCAATATCGCCCACTGTTCCTCCAAGTTCGGTAATAACAATGTCAAAGTCGCCACTCTCGCCCAAAATGCTCATGTTGCGCTTTATTTCATCGGTAATGTGGGGGATAACCTGAACCGTCTTGCCCAAATAGTCGCCCCTACGCTCGCGATCTATAACATTTTGATAAATCCTGCCGGTGGTAATGTTGTTTGCTTGTGAAGTAGGCACGTTTAAAAAGCGTTCATAATGACCTAAATCCAAGTCGGTTTCTGCACCGTCTTCTGTAACAAAACATTCGCCGTGTTCGTAAGGATTTAGTGTCCCGGGATCTATATTTATGTATGGGTCGAACTTTTGGATGGTTACCCGGTATCCCCTTGCCTGTAAAAGTTTGGCTAGCGAGGCAGAAATAATTCCCTTCCCCAAAGAGGAAGTAACACCCCCCGTAACAAAAATATACTTCGTCATTTATTTGTGTTTTTTTTACTGCAATACAATAGAATTGCGGCTTTTTGTACGGGGTACAAAGGTAGAAAAAATACTCACTTATGCTCTGCTAAATGCAGATAGTTTTATATCATGACAAAAGTTTTATTTCTGTTTTGGTATTTTAGGGGTTTGATGCCTAATTTATTATTACGCTTGTTTTCAATGGCATTTTTTTTTGTGAGATTTTCTGAGAGATTCTGAGCAATCGGAAAGTTGGCGGTAAGTTTCGCCGAACAGAACTACTAACATCAAAGCAGAGAAATTTCGTAAATTTGGGGTATGGAACAACGTTTTTATTTTGACACTTCAGCTTTCGGCGGTGTTTTCGACATCGAATTTGAAGAAGAAACACTTTTGCTTTTTGAACGGGTAAAGTTGGGGTTAATAAGATGTGTTTATTCAAATCTAACCGAATCGGAACTAGAAAAGGCACCTGAAAGAATTAGGAACTATTTCAACGAACTAAAACCAGAACGTCTTGAAAAAGTACTCGTTACGCCAGAAGCCTTCCAACTTGCACAAACATATGTTGACGAAAAAGTTGTAGGAGAAACCAGTTTCGACGACTGTTTACATATAGCAACAGCAACACTGAACAAAGTTGACATCTTGGTAAGTTGGAATTTCAAACATATTGTAAATGTTTACAGAATAAGAGGTTATAATTCTATAAATTTACGTTTAGGATACTTAAATCTAAACATTCATTCACCAAAAGAAATTGTAGGACATGAACAATAAAACAAAAATAGAAAAGGATTTTGACACCGTCAAAACTTTCAGAGAAATAAAGGACAAGATATCACAAGAGATTAAGGGAATGAACTTTGAGCAATTCAATGCCTACTTGGAAGGAAAGAAGTTGCAAGCTCAGAAAAAATAAATTTCCCGCTAACTTTGGATAAAACGGGATTTGCGATTTCGATAAGAAAAAGTAACCGAACATTTTAATGCGAGGGGATTCAGAAATCGACGTTATCCCTGCTTCGGAATGCGCAAACTTAACATCCCGAAAGGCTGGGTTTAATTTTAAACATAGCTATCAAGAAAAATATCTCTCTTATAGATTGCTTTTCCGAAATATCGAGAAAGGCAGTGCCTCGCAAAAGACGTGAGCTACAAGTCCGACCTCAGACTTCTCCTTCAACAACAGTTATAATAAACCTTTACTTTTTGTTCTTTTTCGCTCCAAGCAATATAAATGTTGTTCTCTTTGCCCAAACGGTATTTAAATCCATTTAGTTTTGTGGCTTTAAGTTCATCATAAAAAGCTTTGTCGGGTGCGTAACTATCAGGTTTATCATCGGGCATCACCGCAGGCTCTAAAAAATTATCCTCATTAAAAAACTGTGATGCAATGGTGGTTAAAAATCGAATTTGATCTTTCTCCTTTCTCAAATCTACATTCGGATCGGTACTGCCCAGCAGCTCTTCTCCTTTTAACACCTTACTGTAAATTTCTTGACCCTTGTAGTTAGTGATGGAGAACGTAAGCGTCATTTCTTTGGGCTTGGTGCCGCTAAGGTTTAGCCTAAAGGTATCTAATTTAGTTAAGTTAGAAAAAGACTTGATAACTACAGAACTAGCGTTCTTAATTAACGTCGTCTCTTTTTCTTGTTCTGTTTTTTCGTTACCTGTGCAAGCAATAAACAACAGGGGAAACAAGAGTACGAGTAAATAGTTGGGTCTTTTCATCGTGTGTAAGTTATAGTAAATCGCTGCTAATTTTTAATAAATCTTCTGGCGTGTCAATGGCTTGCGTTTCTAACTCGGTTATTTTGGTTTTAATTTTATAACCGTTTTCTATCCATCTAAGTTGCTCTAAATGTTCTGCCTGTTCTAATGGAGAAATGGCCAATTTGGTAATTGTTTTTAGTACATCGGCCCTGTAACCATAAATGCCAATGTGTTTAAAAAACGTGTGTTTACCAAGCCAGTCTTTTTCTTCGGCACTGCGAATAAATGGTATGGTTTGTCTGCTAAAATAAATGGCCTCGCCTTTTTTATTTAAAATAACTTTTGGCGCATTTTGGTTGAATAAATCTTGGTTGTTTGTAATTGGCTTTACCAGCGTTGCCAGTTCAGTTTCTGCGTCTTCAAAACAGCTTGCCAATAAATCTATTTGCGCGGGGTCTATAAATGGCTCGTCGCCCTGAATGTTTATTACGGCATTAAAATTTGGAAAAAGATCAATTACTTCTGCACATCTATCTGTGCCGCTTTGATGGGTGGGTGAGGTGAGGACAAACTCGCCGCCAAAGCGTATAACTTCTTCCGTAATTCGTGCATCATCGGTAGCAACGATTACTTTGGCTAGCGAATTAGATTTTGAAGCTTGCTCGTAAACCCTTTGTATCATGCTTTTGCCGCCAATATTTGCTAAAGGCTTGCCCGGAAATCGGGTGGAAGCTAAACGGGCGGGAATAATTCCAATAATTTTAATCTCTAAATTTCTAAAAATCGGATTTTCCTTATGCTCGTTCATATTTTATACTTCCTGATTTTAGCTGTGCAACAATTTTTTTGGGTAATGCTGGTTCGGTATGATGCAGGTTTTATGTCTTAACATTGGCAAGATCGGTAACACGCTAGCATCAGTTTGGTTTTAATCTTTTTGGGGAAATAACCCGTGAATTTCTGCTTCGATAGATTGTAAAATAATTCCTAAATCTTCTGGGTTGTTTGTAAAATCTAATTTATCCTTATCCAAAATCAGCAATTTTCCGAGGTTGTAGTTTTTTATCCAGTTCTCGTACTTCTCGTTCAATTTGCTTAAATAATCTAAGCGTATGCCCGCTTCGTATTCTCTGCCCCTGCGTTGAATGTTGTTTACAAGCGTTGGTACAGATGCGCGGAGGTAGACCAATAAATCGGGTGGTTTTATAAAAGAGGTAACATTTTCAAAAATTGCCTTATAATTCTCATAATCGCGCGTAGTCATCAAGGCCATTTCGTGCAAATTTTCTGCAAAGATATAGGCATCTTCGTAAATGGTGCGGTCTTGGATTACATTCCGACTGTTTTTGCCTATGTCTGTAAGTTGCTGAAAGCGGCTATTTAAGAAATAGATTTGCAGGTTAAAACTCCAACGTTTCATGTCGTTGTAAAAGTCTTCCATGTAAGGGTTGTTGTCTATCGCTTCGTACAAAGCTTCCCAACCATAATTTTTAGCTAATAAGCTGGTCAAAGTTGTTTTGCCAGCGCCAATGTTTCCTACAATTGCTATGTGCATATTTTTTAGATGTGAGATGTGAGATTTTAGTATTTAGACATGTGATGTGAGATTAAGCGAGTTGGCTCAAATCTGGCTTCTTCTACCTCAAATCTTGTAAAATTATTTTTTAGTATTTGTAAATGACCTATGAAAAAGGTTAATGTGTTTAAAATCAAATTGTTCATATTTTTTTTGTTCAAATAAGATACATTCGATTATTTTTACACACCACGTCTTTGCTCCCTAATCCGTTCAAGTCTCGTATCGTTACCCCATTGTTTTTCTTTTTTAACAAAAAGTTTCATAATTTTTTTATGGTTAATCTTAAAACAAAAGTTTGCTCTTCTAGCTTAGGCCCACCATTAAGACAATGCTTTTCAACGGCCATACTAGTGTGTTTACTTACTGCTTTGCCCAGTTTAAAAAGCCTTTTGGCGCAATGATATCCCGTAAATAAATTGCTTTATTTATGTCTTCTTGATTATTGACATCGGGTATTTCGTTTGTTAAGGTAATGATGCAGTGCGCGCTACCCAAGGATGTAATAATGCTGTCTACATCTTTGATAGTAACCAAATCCAACACCTTGTTGTTGGGAAAATAATTTATCCAGCCAAGGCTGCCAAAGGTTGTATTCATACTTTCTACTTTGTCCATAAAATCGAAAGTGTAAATATTGGCAAACTCTGCTTTCCAGAAACTGGCGGTATGCTCCAATATGTTTTTACAAAATTCCCATTCAAAAAATGAAGGGTCGTTTTCTGGAAAGTTAAATTGTATAGAGCTAAAATTACCGAATAATGGATTGTAATTTTCATTTAGCGTGATTGAGAACACATCATCTGTGTGTTTACGCTTGTTAGAGAAAGTTATACGAAAAGGCCCAGTGCTTTCGTTGGTTATAAAGCCTTTTTGGTCTAAATTGGTATAGACAAGTTGATTGTCATAGGCGCCTTTGTAAAAAAGTTCTTCAAAATTACTGTAATCATCTTTAATCACTATTTTATCTAAGCCTGTCTTCCATATCAAAAGGTTTGTAAATTTTGGATGCAGTATGGTTAATATCTTCAAATACTCCTTTGCTTTATTTGAAAATTCTCTAATAGTCATTGGTTCGTGTTGCCAATAGGCTTTTAATCGTAATTTCTTTTCTTTCATATTATATTTTATTTTGGGTTTACCACTACCTTGATGTATGGTTGCAATTCTCTGTCAACATTGTCCTTAATCAATTCGTCTATTCTCGCTTTTGATGCTTCATTTGGTACTTCCCATCTGGTAATTGTGCCATGCTCCTGTGCTATTCTTGCTTGGGTTTCAGCATCTTTAACGGCAGAATCAAACTTAGCTCCAGTTTTTGGTGGATAGCCGTTGTTCCAGTCTTTGTAATCTATAAACTCTTTCGTGTTAGGGTCGTAGTCATCAAAATTCTTCTTGCCACTTTTCATGTTCTTGGTCTCCACCTGATATTCTGACTTGGTGCCAGATTTATCACCTCTATCGACAGGAGTTTTTACCCAATAGCCAGGGTTATTAGATTTTCTGAGCACTTCATTTAGAGTCTCTTTCATCGCATCCACCTCTACCATACCCTCAAACCGTACAACCTTATTTAGCTGATATACATCCTTAATCATGGCAATACATCCGTCATAATCTGCATAGGTTTGATAATTTAAATCACTTGGAGGATTGGGAATATCTACTAACCATTTATCTTGGTTTTCCCATGCAAATTGAATGCACCTATTATTGCCATCTACAATTCCAAAAAAATTATTTTCTTCGTCTGTTAGGTTGTAGAAAATATCTAAAGTATATGGTAAATCTGCTTCCCTAGGGTTGTACGTGTCAATGCCTTCATCTGTGTAATAGTCGTGATAGTATATTTTCATTTTAATAGCAAAGCTTTTATTATTTTTTGTTTGGCTTTTATAGCATCACCTGTAATAGTGCCATCATCTATCCTTTCCTGCATTCCAAATTTTCGTTTTAATAAATCTTGAATGACGATGATAATCATAGCCAACGTTTCCACATTATTTTCTCGTACAATGGCTGCATATAGATAGGGCAAAATATCTTCTGCAGTAGCCTTTTTCTTAAACCAAATTTGTCGCATAGCAGTTGCAGCATAACCCCTCAATTCATCATCAGGTTCATTTAGTAGTCGTTCGTTTAGGATCGGTAGATTTTCTTTACTTCCCACCCAACCAACAACTATAATACAGCGATAACGAATATCCCTGATTTCCGATTTGATGTTTTGGATAGCATAAGGTAAGATTTTTGTAGAACGAATATTCCCAAGCAACTGTACAACATCCGCTTTTAATGAAACGTCTTTTTCTGCAGCTAGCTTTTGCAATAAAAAAGCTTCAATTATTTCTTTTGGTCGCTCTTTAAATGCTGCTCTAACGTCATAGTATAAATCCTTGTTCCCCCTTAATTTTAACAATGAGTAGTGATACTGCAACATTTCAATTATATTAGAACTCAATAACATGGATTTCATTTTTAGAGTAATTTCTAATGGAATAAAGTCATTGTTTTCAGAAATAATTTTCTTTACTAAGTTTTCGATTTCATTTATTTGTTCCATGTTATTAATTTTTCTTTGATTCTTTTATTAAATGAAAGGCATCTCCGCAACGAACATGGAGGTCTGTATGTTCACTTTTAGGTATGGTTTCCATATTCCCTGCTTTATCTAAATTTGCCTTTCCCTCCAGAGTAGCTGACATTGCAAGTGGTTTTTTATGATGTACTTCGTATCCTTCCGGTACATTCTTCCCTTTAGTATCTTTTATAAATTGCCTTGCATCGTCACTCAGTCTACTATTAGGGTCGCCTTCATCTCTCAATAATGCCTTTTTTCGTTCGCTCATGCTTCTTCTATACTTTGCACTTGGCTTTGCATTAGGGTCTGTTACAAATTTTTTGGTTTTGGCATCTCTTAGTTTTCCTGTTGGCGTTCTCTCAGTTCCTATTGGGTCTTTTACCTTCGAAGAGCCATCCTCAATTATAACGGTTATTTTTCTCCCTAAACCGGTGGCCGCCAAATCTTCTGCCAAAATACCCAATCCCTTGCCAATTATTTTTCCGCCCAGCAATGCCGCCGCATCGCCAACCAGTACCCAACCGTTTGCTTTTGTTGGCTCTACCGCAAAGGCGGTGGCATCTAGCGCTATCCCCACTTCAAAAGATACTGCGGCCACTTCCATACATTCGCCGGCGGCGGCCAATAAAAATGGGGTCGCCACTGCACCCACGCCCGTAAAGGCACATGCCACTGCAGCCACCCCCAGCACAACGCCGCCAATAAATGCCCACATAGATACCTCTTTGGCTACATCTGCCGCTTTATGAATGCCTTCTGCCGCCAAATGGGCATCTGCCGCACCTCTGCTTATGTGTATAATGGCTTTGCCCGTCTTCGCGCAAAGGCATTGGCTGCAATCAAGCAATGGTTTAAAATAGGTAATTGTTGTACCGCCGTCAAAAACATCCAGCCATTGTACGGGCTGGGGTATGCAAGCAGAACCATCAATGCTGCAGGTACCGAAGGACTGTATATTTACCATTGGCACCAAATCTGCCTCGGTACCATAATCTTCACCGTACAGCTTTACCGTTTTTGGTGTAGAGATAAACTGGCTCGTTGTAGAGCCTTTGTCGCAGGTGAGCCATACGCCGCTCGGTACATATTTTTCTCCGGCCATGGTGTTAGTTCTGCACGGTTAGTTTGTTGGAAACTTCGCTCATATAAATGCCCGCTACCTCGGTGCGCAAGAGTTGGCTCGCTTTTACCAGCCAGCCATCTTCTTGCCCAACACAATAGTTTTCCTCGCACAAAAATTGGAGTGTTGTATCTGCCTTTATATCATCTGTCATTGTTTTAATCAGCGTAGCAAATTCCCCCTTTTTAAATTCATCTTCATTGATAGATGAATGGATAGATTTTATCTCGAGCAACTTAATGGAATCATATTTTGTTGGGTTGGCTAATAACGACCATTTATTAGGCTTTGGAGCTATCTCCTTGGTGGTTGTTATTTCTGTTACCTTATTTGTTATTTTTATTGGCAAACTGATGTTGGCAAAATAGTTATCGAGTGTTTTGTAAAGGTCGTAGGTTTCGCCCAAATCCCTGTCGTAAATTCCTGCAAATAAAATACCATAAATGCCTTTGTTCTCTATCGTAACCTCTAGTTCTCCCGCCGATTTAAGCTTAAGTTCAAAAGCATTAAAAAATTCGAAGGCATTTGGCTTTTCTTTATGTTTCTCTATCAACAAAGGCTTTAACTGTGTCCATTTGGCCAATACCTCATCAATATTTAATACTTCTTGTATGCAGCCAAAATTGTCTGTTTGTAAGACTAGTTTATCGGTAACGGTGTTAATGTCTTCGAAGAGCTGGTTCAGTTCGTCTTTCGCAGTTTGCTTAAAGGAAAGAACATCTATTTGAATTATGTAACCTTCACATTCGTAGAGGTCGTTGTTGCTATAAATATTTGTGCCCAACAGCGTCTGTTTGACTATCGTTGTGGTATTGTTCTCGAAATACATTTTCTGCACCCGCAATTTCGTACGCGTCTCCAAACAGTAAATTCGTTCTTTTACAGTGTCTTTTAAATCAATAACAATTGGTGTCGGTTGTTGTACCATAGGGCTGGCTTTTAAAGTTGATTGTAGTTTCGTTTACTGCTATTTCATATTACTGCTTTTGTTTAAAGTGCTTTGCCCTGTCTTATATATAATGTCTCAAATCTCATATCTTCTTAAAAAAACTAAAAACTCTTAAAACCAATTAAATTTCTTACTTCTCTAATGGTATTTTGAGCACTTTCTCTTGCTTTTAATGCGCCATGTCTGGCCACTTGTTTAAGGTATGCATCGTCTTGCGCTATGTTTGTAATGCGTTCTCGCATAGGCGCCGTTGCAATAATCATGTCTTCTGCCAATTGCTTTTTAAAATCGCCATACCGAATTTGCATCTTGTCGTACAAATCAGAAAAGTGCTTGTGTGTATCTTCACTAGAGACTACCTTCATTAAATCGAAAAGGTTTTGGATGGGCTCTGGTTTTGCCTGAAATTCTGCTGTCGGGCCACCATCACTCACCGCCCTCATTACCTTTTTGCGAATTACCTCAGGACCATCAGATAAATAAACGGCGTTTCCTTCTCCCTCAGATTTTCCCATTTTGCCTTTTCCATCTAGCCCTGGTACTTTTACCAAGCTTTTTGAGAAGTTGAAAGCATATGGTTCTGGGAAATATGCTGTGTTATACAGACGATTAAATCGATTTCCAAACGTGCGAGCCATTTCTAAATGTTGCTCTTGATCTTTTCCTACTGGTACTTTTGTAGCTTTGTGAATCAGAATATCGGCAGCCATTAATACCGGATAGGTTAGCAACCCCGCATTTACGTTATCTGGATTTGCGCGAACCTTATCTTTAAAAGAAGTGCTTCGTTCTAGCTCGCCCATGTAGGCGTTCATATTTAAATAGAGGTACAGTTCTGCCACCTCGGGCACATCACTCTGTATATAAATGGTGCTGTTTTCGGGGTCTATGCCACTTGCCAAATATTCTACCAAAACATGTTTTACATGTCCATGCAGATCTCCTGGTGTTGGGTGTGTGGTAAGCGAATGTAAGTCGGCGATGAAAAAGTAGCAATTAAAATCATTTTGCATCTCTACAAAATTCTTTATCGCACCGTAATAATTGCCCAAATGTAGCCTTCCTGTAGAACGTATGCCGCTTACAACCGTTTCTTTCATCATGCCCCGAAATTAAAAATAAAATATGAGCAAAGGTAGCAAAATGGAAATTTTAGCAGTTTTGATGTTTAATTGATTTTTGAATTTAATTTTTCTGGCTCTTTTGCATCATTAAATTTAATAGTTTTGCAATTGGTTTTTACAAACACAAGTAAAATTTTTGCAAAAACTATTTGTTCGCGAGATTTATGCGTTAACGATCGTCGCGGCATCCTTTTCCAGGTCTTTTCTGCCGGGAAAAGATATAGCAAAGAGCGTGTAAAAACGCCCAAAAAATAAGAGTGTTAAATTACGATTATAAATAAGAGGGTTAAATTACGATTATAAATCTATACTATTGGTAACACATATTGTACAGCATAATACATTTTAAAGAATGGTTATTTTTTTTAGAAAATTACATCGGTTATGGTTTCTGTTTTGGCTTATTTTCTTTTTCGTTCTACTTTATCCATTTTATTACCTCAGCTCGCGAAGTAGTAAATACTATCCTATTTTAAATGTGCTAAGAACCATTAATTGCGTTTGCAGTTGTGTGCTATCTGGCATATTTTTTTCGATTGAGTTAGAAACAGCTTTAAATAAAGATCAAACTTATATCTACTGTGCAAACCATAGTTCTAATTTAGACATCATGGTTCTTTGCATCATTGCCAAGGGGAATTTTCATTTTATGGGCAAAGAAGAGCTGCTAAATAGCCCCATATTGGGCATATTTTTTAGAACGATTGACATTACGGTTAAACGCGATAGTAAAATTTCTGCATTTCGAGCGTTTAAAAAAGCAGAAGAAAACTTAGAAAAAGGAATGAGCTTAATTATTTTTCCTGAGGGCGGTATAGAAGAGGAATATCCGCCTCAACTTTCGCCATTTAAGAATGGACCTTTTCGTTTGGCTATTGATAAAAGCATACCTTTAGTGCCTATAAGTCTTGGCAACTTGTGGCAATTGATGTGGGATGACGGTAAAAAGCATGGAACTAGGCCAGGAATTTGCGATATTTACATACACGCCCCAATTAACACAGACAAATTGAAGTTGGAAGAGGCTGATGATTTAAAAGAAAAGGTTTTTGAGCTTATAAACAGCAAGTTAAATTACACATGATATTAGACGAAAATACCATCCACAAAATAGCCGATTTGGCAAGAATAGAAATTGCTGATGATAAAGTGGAAAAGCTTATTCCGGAAATGAATAAAATTCTTTCGTTTATGGAGAAGCTAAATGAATTAGATACCAGCAACGTAGCGCCGCTTGTTTATATGACGGAAACTGAGAATGTTTGGCGAGAAGATGTGGTAAAACAAGAGATTACAACCGCAGGTGGTTTAAAGAATGCGGCAAAGCAAAATGGGAGTTATTTTATGGTTCCTAAAATTATAGAAAGATAATTGGCGTTAAATAAGTTTTTGTGCGTGTAACAAGTACAGCTATTTAGAAGTCTTAAAATTAAAACGGAATGCAAGATCCACTTATAAAAATACAAGAAATTGGCCGTAAATATGTAATAGGGACAGAAGTGATCCATGCACTAAAATCGGTTACCTTACAAATAAACAAAGGTGAGTTTGTGGCGCTGATGGGCCCTTCTGGTTCGGGTAAATCTACCTTGATGAATATTCTTGGCTGTTTAGATACGCCAACGGCTGGCACGTACATTTTAAATGGCATTAATGTAAGCCACATGACGGATGACGCTTTGGCGGAGGTTAGGAATCAGGAAATCGGTTTTGTGTTTCAAACCTTTAATCTTTTACCACGCTCTACTTCGTTAGATAATGTTGCGCTTCCATTAATTTATGCTGGCGCTAGTAAGAAAGACCGAGATGCAAGGGCGAAACAAGCGCTTGAAAACGTGGGTTTGGGCAATAGAATGGAACATAAGCCTAATGAGCTTTCTGGCGGGCAAAGGCAGCGCGTTGCGGTGGCCAGAGCGCTTATAAACAATCCTTCTATCATACTTGCAGATGAGCCAACAGGAAATTTGGATACCAAGACATCGGTAGAAATTATGAGTTTGCTGGAAGAAATACACGATAAAGGCAATACCATTATTTTGGTAACACACGAGGAAGACATTGCCCAGCATGCGCATAGGATCGTGCGTATGCGAGATGGTTTGATAGAAAGCGATGACCCGAACATAGATATTAAATCTGTTTCGCCAAGATTAGAAGCTTTAAAAGCGAGCGGCAGCGATTGGGAGAATATTAAATAGCAGGCGTTAGCTTCTACATTGGGGAATTTTTATCTGATGGAATTATGAAAATTTATACAAAAACCGGTGACAAAGGCACTACTGCGTTAATTGGTGGAACGAGGGTGCCCAAATCTCACCTCCGCATAGAGGCCTACGGCACTATAGACGAGTTAAACTCATACATAGGACTAATTGGCGTTCAGGAAATAGATGTGCATTACAAAGGCTTATTAAAAGAGATCCAAGATAGGTTGTTTACCATTGGAGCTTCTCTAGCAGCCGATCCCGAGAAAAGTAAGATGAAAATTCCTGATCTTTTAGATGCGGATGTTGTTTTGCTAGAGACAGAAATGGACGAGATGACCGGCAGGTTGCCTGCTTTAAAGCATTTTGTTTTACCAGGGGGAAACAACATAGTGGCATTTTGCCATATTGCGCGGTGTGTTTGCAGGCGGGCAGAGCGATTAAGTGTCCAATTGGCCGAAACAAGTTTTGTAGATGAAAAGGTAACCATCTATTTAAATCGATTGAGTGATTTCCTATTCGTTCTCTCAAGAAAAATCACTCAAGATTTTAATGTTGAAGAGAACATTTGGATACCGAGAAAATAAATTCAAAATAAGTTTGCTTTGCTCGATTATTTTGATATTATTTGCGAAATATTTGAAAACCGCATTAAATTGATTTAAGATATGTATTGGACATTAGAATTGGCATCGCACTTGGAAGACGCTCCATGGCCTGCAACTAAAGATGAGTTAATAGATTATGGCATCCGATCCGGAGCGCCCGTAGAGGTGATAGAAAATCTTCAAGCCCTAGAAGATGACGGCGAACCTTATGAAACTATTGAGGAGATTTGGCCAGATTATCCTACAAAAGAAGATTTCTTCTTTAATGAAGATGAGTATTAATTAATCTTTAAAATTTTTTTAAAGCCTTTATTTAAACAATAGGGGCTTTTTTTTACGTCAACATTACATTTTGAAAACAAAAAATGCCAACAGGTGTTAACTCTCTATAAAAATTACTTTAAACTTAAAAAACTAAAAATTATGGGAAATTTATTGTATTTGGTCGCAGTCGTACTTGTTATTTTATGGGTGATAGGATTTATCTTTCACGGCTTTGGTGACGTGGGCGGAATAATACACGTTTTATTAGTATTGGCAGTTATTGCAATTTTACTTAAAGTGATAGGCAGAGCGGGCTAATTATATAAAGTAGTTCAACCAAGGGATGTCATTTTAATTTGGCACCTCTTGGTTAACTTTTTTTTCTTAAGCATAGTTCTGCTATCTCTATATCATTTATAAAAGTTATCTTTAAATTAGTTCGTTCTCCATCAACTAAAAAAATCTCAGCGCCATCTTTTTCAACCACGCTTGCATCGTCGGTAAATTCTGTGCTAAACTCTTGTTGGTATGCTTTTTTTAACAAAACTGAACTGAAAACTTGTGGAGTTTGGACCAGAAAAATTTCATCTCTATTTAAACTGAGAGAAGTGTTTTCTACCTTCCTTCTAACGCTCTCGTTGGCCATAACAGCCGGAATAGCATTGCCAAACCTCTCGGCAGCGTTAAAACAAGCATCTATCAAATTTGCAGACACCAAAGGCCTTACGCCATCATGTACGGCTATAAGCCCTTCATTGCTTATGTTAGCAAGTGCATTTTTAACAGAATGAAAACGTTCTTTGCCGCCAGCAACTAGAATATGCGGCGTTTCGAATTTGTAGGTACAACATAGCCCTCTCCAATAAGTATGGAAGCTGTTATGGAGAACTAGAAGAATTGTAGGCTGAGATTTACTCCCTGCAAATGCCTTAATGGTGTGCATTAGTACCGGCAACCCTTTCAACAATAAAAACTGTTTTGGTAAATCCGTTTTCATTCGCTTGCCAGATCCACCGGCAACAATTATTGCATAGTTTTTCATCTAAAATAGTATTCTAACCCAATTATTTTTTTTTAGGTCTGAATTCTTGCTCCTTAATTCTTGCTAATTGCTACGTGACACATGCTACCTGCTACTATATTATAAGCATGGCATCTCCGTAGCTGTAAAATTTATATTTTTCTTTTACGGCAACTTCATAAGCGTTCATTATATTTTCATACCCACCAAAAGCGCTTACCATCATCAACAAAGTAGATTCTGGCGTATGGAAATTGGTAATCATCGAATTAGCAATGTTAAATTCGTAAGGAGGGAAGATAAATTTACTTGTCCAATCGTTGGCCGGCTTTAACCTCCTGCCGGCAGATACTGCAGATTCTATAGACCGCATAGAAGTAGTACCTACGGCGCATATCCTGCGTTTTTCTTCAATGGCCTTGTTAACCATGTCGGCATCTTTCTGCTCGATGATGAATTGCTCAGAATCCATTTTATGTTTGGTAAGATCTTCAACCTCTACAGTCCTAAACGTGCCTAAGCCAACGTGCAAAGTTACCTCTGCAAAGTTTATACCTTTAAGCTCTAGTCTTTTCATCAGCTCCCTACTAAAGTGTAAACCTGCTGTTGGTGCAGCTACAGCGCCCTCGTGTTTAGCAAAAATGGTTTGATAACGTTCTTTATCTTCGGGGGTTGCCTTACGTTTGATGTATTTTGGTAGTGGAGTTTCTCCTAAAATTTCAACGTTTTTTCTAAACTCCTCATCTGTACCATCAAATAGAAAACGAATGGTACGTCCACGAGAGGTTGTATTGTCAACTACTTCTGCAACCAACAAGTCGTTATCACCAAAATAGAGTTTGTTACCTACTCTAATTTTACGAGCTGGATCTACCAGAACATCCCATAAACGCAATTCTTTATTTAGCTCACGCAACAAAAAGACTTCAATAGTTGCCCCTGTTTTTTCTTTATTGCCGTATAAGCGCGCCGGAAAAACTTTTGTATTGTTTAAAATCATAACGTCTTGATCATCAAAGTAACCTAAAACGTCTTTAAAAATTTTATGTTCTATCTTGCCACTGTCTTTGTGTAAAACCATTAATCGGGCTTCATCCCTGTGTTCTGATGGTTTTTCTGCAATTAAAGACTCTGGTAAGTTAAATTTGAATTGTGATAATTTCATGCTTGATGCAAATTTTTTGAGGTGCAAAAATACAAATTTAAAATTTGTTTTGTTATTTATAGCAACGTATTTTGGTTTAATTTGTTCTGATTGTTTTGTTTAGCTTAAATAAACTCTTTTTTTGTGCAGTGGCAAATCATAATTTGTTGGTTGCAAATCTCGCATTCTGGTGTAACTTTTTAGTAATTTAGCAATCTAAAGTTTAATTATGATAATTTTTAGGTTAATTGGCGAAAGTGTTCGCTTTGCTTTTGATGCTTTGAGGCAGAATAAAATGCGCACCATTTTATCGCTATTGGCCATAACAATAGGAATTTTTACCATCATTGCAGTTTTTTCTGCGGTAGATAGCTTTAGGGCAAAGTTACAATCTAGCGTAGATAAGTTGGGCACAAACACCTTATACATTCAAAAATGGCCTTGGGCTTTTGGTGGTAATTATCCTTGGTGGAAGTATGTGAACCGTCCGCAACCATCTGAGCGGGATTTTGATGCCTTAAGAGCTCGTTTAGAATACGCCGACGGCATCACCTATCAAATGTCTACAAACAACCGTACTATAAAATACCGCAGTAGTTCGGTAGAGGGGGCTAACGTAGATGCCGTTTCTCAAGATTTTGATAAAACCTGGAATTTTGAGTTGGAAGACGGTAGATATTTTACCCAACTTGAAAGCGATAATGGTTCGCCTGTTTGCTTATTGGGTGCCGAAATTGCGACTGGGCTTTTTGGCGGAGATGAACCAATTGGCAAACAAGTTAGCGTTTTAGGCAGACGGTTAACCGTGATAGGTATTTTTAAAAAGGAGGGCGAAGATATGCTCGGCACTTCTTTAGACAATAACGTAACCATCCCCATAAATTTTGCTAAAGGAGTTTTAGACGTGCAAAGCGACAGATACGACCCACAGATAACCGTTCGGGGTAGTGCAAAAGTTTCGCTAGAAGAAGTAGAGAGTGAGCTGCATGGGCTAATGAGGTCTATACGTAGAATAAAACCTGGCGAAGAAGACAACTTTGCTTTAAATAAGACCACCATTTTGTCCAATCAATTAAATAAATTGTTTGATATGGTAAATATTGCAGGTTGGATTATAGGTGGTTTTTCAATTTTAGTTGGGGGTTTTAGCATCGCCAACATCATGTTTGTATCGGTTAAAGAGCGAACCAACATCATTGGCATTCAAAAATCGCTTGGTGCAAAGCGGTACTTTATTTTGTTGCAGTTTATTTTCGAGTCTATTTCTCTTTGTATTTTGGGAGGAATTTTAGGACTGGTGCTTGTTTATATTTTAACAAAGATAATAAGCGCCGTGGCCGATTTCGATATTGTACTCGGCTTTAATAATATTGCTTTGGGTATCGGTATTTCTGTAATTATCGGCACTATTTCAGGCTTTTGGCCAGCTTATGCTGCATCCAGATTGGATCCGGTAGAGGCAATAAGAAGTTAAATCATCAGCTATGCTTTCAATGGATTAGAAGTAATTAGTTTTATTGGCAAAAGCCTACAAAAAGACAAAATCCCTTTTCAACCTAAATTGAAAAGGGATTTTCTATTTCTCAGTCTCAGCCTTTAGCTCAATTTAGCCAGCGCTTCTTTAATTCTTTTTAGTGCTTCAACCAGTTTATCATCTGCGGCAGCATAAGATAAGCGTATGTAATTGTTATTTCCGAAAGAATCTCCACCTACTGTTGCTACATGCCCAACATTTAACAAATAGAGAGCTAGGTCTGATGAATCTTTGATTACATTACCTTCAGCATCTTTTTTACCAAAAAACGAGCTAATTTCTGGGAAGAAATAAAATGCGCCATCTGGTAAATTCGTTTTTACGCCTGGTATTTCATTCAGTAAATTATACACCAATCCTCGGCGACGCAAGAAAGCTTCTTTCATTTTTTCTACAGTCTCCAGCCCTTGCTCGTAAGCCACAATACCTGCGCGTTGCGCAATAGAACAAGTTCCAGAAGTAGTTTGTCCTTGTAGTTTATCGTTTGCTGCGGCAATTTCTTTGTTTGCAGCCAAGTAACCAAGTCTCCAGCCTGTCATGGCAAAAGCCTTAGAAAAACCGTTTACAATAATTACGCGGTCTTTAATGTTTTCAAATTGTGCTATAGATTCGTGTTTATCAACAAAATTAATGTGCTCATAAATTTCGTCAGAGAGGATAAAAATATTCGGATGTTTTTCGAATACCTTAGCTAAAGCGGCAAGTTCGGCTCTAGTGTAAACCGTTCCTGTTGGATTACAAGGAGAAGAAAACATAAAAAGTTTGGTCTTCGGTGTGATGGCGGCTTCCAACTGGGTAGGGGTAATTTTAAAATTACTTGCAATATCGGTATTGATAAAAACAGATTTACCTTCTGCAAGCACTACCATTTCTGAGTAAGAAACCCAATAAGGAGTAGGAATAATTACCTCATCTCCTGGATTTATGAGCGTTAAAATTACGTTAGAAAGCGATTGTTTCGCACCTGTGGAAACCACAATCTGAGAAATATCATAATCTAAATTATTTTCCTCTTTCAGTTTCTTTACAATGGCTTGGCGTAAATCTGGATAGCCGGGAACTGGAGAATATCTTGTAAAATTCTCGTCTAACGCAGTTTTCGCTGCATTTTTAACATGCTCTGGCGTATTGAAATCTGGTTCGCCAACACTCAAACTAATAATGTTAATGCCTTTTGAGGCAAGTTCTCTGCCCAATTTTGTCATTTTTAGTGTGGCAGATTCTGATAGGTTGTTTATTCTTTGCGATAAAATGCTCATGTTTAAATACTTTGAACGCAAATATATAAACCAAATGGTTTATAAGCCAAAAAAGGCTGGCTTTTTATAAATTAATTTGGCTGATAACCGTACTTTTGGAAAAAAATTGGTTTGGAGATAAAGAAAAAGGCTATAATTATTTCTTTGGGTTTGAGCATCGTGCTGATGCTGGCCAAGTTTGCCGCGTACTTTCTTACCGATAGTAATGCCATTTTTAGCGACGCGGCAGAAAGTGTGGTAAATGTTATCGCTGCCAGCTTTGCTTTCTATAGCATTTACCTAACCAGTCGTCCTAAAGACGAAAACCATCCTTATGGACATGGAAAAATAGAGTTTTTCTCGTCTTTTTTAGAGGGTGTTCTGGTGCTTCTCGCTGGTTTGGTAATTATTATTAAAGCGGGATATAATTTTATTTATCCACAAACGGTGTCGCAGCTCTATCTCGGTACTGTAATTATCGCCATTACCGGATTTGCAAATCTATTGATGGGGTTGTACCTTATAAAAATAGGGACCGCAGAAAAGTCGATTACGCTAAAGGCTGATGGCAAGCATTTGTTAACAGATACCTACACCAGTTTAGCTGTGGTAACTGGTTTGCTACTTGTGCAGTTTACCGGGTTAGTTTGGTTAGATAGTTTGTGCGCAGGTTTATTGGCGTTTTATATTGTTTATGTGGGCTACAAACTCATTCGGAGTTCGGTTGCGGGCTTGATGGATGAAAGTGATGTCTTGTTGGTTTCTCAGCTGTCAAATACCCTTCAACAAAATAGGCAAAGTGCTTGGATAGATGTTCATAACCTCCGAACACAGCAATATGGCGCCGATTTGCATATAGATTGCCATGTAACTTTGCCTTATTATTTCGAGTTAACGGAAGTACATCAACAAATTTCTGACTTTGATGAACTGATAAATAAAAGCAACATAGGAAAGGCCGAATTATTTGTCCATGCAGATCCTTGTTTACCCCAATGTTGCCACTATTGTCATATAGAAAATTGTCCAGTTCGGTCAGAAGCATTTAAAAAGGAAATTATTTGGACACCAGAACTCATTGTAAAAAACAACAAACACTTCTCTAATGAGCTACTTTAATGTTCGTGTTTATGGCTTGCTGATTAATGAAAGCAATGAAGTGCTGATCAGCGATGAAGAGGAGTACGGCTTTAAATTCAGCAAATTTCCTGGTGGTGGACTAGAGTTTGGAGAGGGAACAATCGACGGTTTAAAACGCGAGTTTGTAGAAGAATGTGCCATAGCAATAGAAGTGCTGAGCCATTTTTACACAACAGATTTTTTTGAAAAATCGCATTTTAATGGCAGTCAGGTGATTAGCATTTATTATCTCGTAAAGGAAATTACGCCACTAAAACTTGCATTTAAAACAAAAATATTCGACTTTGATACCGAAGGTGAGATAAAACAAGCTTTTAGATGGAAAAAAATAGATAAATTAAACATAGAGGAGCTAACCTTTAAAACCGATAAGACCGTAGGCGCGTTGTTAAAAACGTATTCTGAAAATTTAAATTAGAAAAGATAAAAAACCATGAGCAGCCATTTACCATCAACAGAAGAAAACAAAAGTTTAGTAGAGAGAGATAAGAAGGTTATTTGGCATCCATACACGCAAATGAAGAATGCGCTGCCACACATTCCGATAGTTAGGGGAGAGGGAGCGCACATTTTTGACGAAGACGGAAAGCGATATATAGATGCGGTTTCTAGCTGGTGGGTAAACATACATGGGCATGCACATCCATATATAGCCGAAAAAGTTTCAGCACAATTAGCTATTTTAGAGCAGGTTATTTTTGCTGGATTTACCCATGAACCAGCAGTTAGATTAGCCGAACGCTTACTTCCGTTGCTGCCAGGCAAACAGGATAAGGTATTCTACACCGACAATGGCTCTACTGCTGTAGAAGTAGCGCTAAAGATGTGTTTGCAATATTTTAACAACATTGAGAAACCAAAAACCAAAATTTTAGCGTTTAAAAATGCTTATCACGGCGATACTTTTGGTGCTATGAGTGTAAGCGGGCGAAGTATTTTTACCGACGCTTTTAATGGACTATTATTCGATGTTGAGTTTATCGATTTGCCTAACGCAGCTAATATCTCAAAACTCACATCTCACATCTCACATCTCAAATCAGAACTCGCCTGCTTTATCTTCGAACCACTAATTCTCGGTTCTGGAGGCATGCTGATGTACGAAGCCGAATATTTAGACCAGCTTGTTGCATGCTGCCAAGAAAATGACATTCTGACCATAGCAGATGAAGTAATGACCGGATTCGGTCGTACCGGAACATTTTTTGCCTGCGAGAGATTAGCGCATAAACCCGATATTTTTTGCCTTAGCAAAGGCCTTACTGGTGGAACAATGCCTTTGGGTGTTACCACGTGCAGCAACAAAATTTTCGATGCATTTTTAAGTGAGGATAAAGTAAAAACGCTCTATCACGGCCATTCTTTTACAGCAAATCCTTTATCTTGTGTTGCATCTTTGGCAAGTTTAGATATTCTCTTAGATCCTAAAACCATGCAAAACATTAAGAGGATAGAGGCTAGTCACGCAAAATTTGCAGAAGAAATTCGCGGTCATAAAAGAATTAAGGAGCTTAGGCAAACGGGTACCATAATTGCCATAGAATGGAAGACAGAAACCGGAACTTCTTACCTTAGCGAATTAAGAAATAAGTTATACAACTATTTCTTAGGCAAGGGTATTGTACTCCGTCCATTGGGAAACATTATTTATATAATGCCTCCGTATGTTATAAGCAATGAAGATTTGCGTGAGGTGTACGATGCAATAAAAATGGCGCTCGATGAATGCTGAGTTTTGGCTACAGCAAACAGGTATTCCGAAATTTAATTATTAATATGCTTTAAAACTAGTCTGTAGGGTTAACGTTAATTCTGCTCATGAAAAAATATAAAAGGAGCAGTTTTTTATGGTTAAATATAAAAAACTGCTCTAAGAATATTATCCCAAAGCAATCTTGTTTGCATCCATATAAATCGCATTCCAGCGATGCCCATCTAAATCTATAAAGCCAAATCCATAAATAAATCCGCCATCATCGTTCGGGTAAGCATAAATCGTTCCTCCAGCATCTTCTACTTTTTGAAGCAACTCATCGATAGCATCTTTACTTTCTGCATCGATAGAGAGGAGCACTTCGCTACCATTATCTGTATTCGAAATACTTGTTCCAACAAAACCTTCAAATATCGGTTGTTCGAACAACATCATTACAAAATTGCTCTCGCCAATGCAAAAGGAAGCAGAATCGGGTCGACTGCCATATTCTAAATTAAGTTTGAAACCTATTGCTGTAAAAAATTCCTTAGATTTTTCTGCGCTTTTAACAGGAAGGTTAAGCCAAATGGATTTTGTCATATAAACGGTTCTGATGTAGGTGCTTTTGTTATTTGTAGCGTAATTATTAGAAATTAAAACAAAGAAAATTAGTGTTCTGCAACATATTTATCTGCAAGTTGTTTTGGCGCGACTTCGCAATAAGATTGTGTTAAGGCCTTGTTAATAAGCACTTCTTCTACAAACTTTAGTTCGAAGATGGTCCAGCCTTGTTTGCCCCAACCCGCAGGTGCGGCATATATAGCAGAAGGATCCAAATCGCTATATTTAATTTGGTTTTCAGTAGACAATCTAAGTATTGCCTTAAAATTCTGCGTGTTTAAGGTGGCAAAAATCTTATCTTCTACCTTAAAGGATGTTTTCTCTGCTTGTGTGTCTTCAATTACGCTCTCAAAAGAGTTTGCAATGTTTTTAAAGTGTTTTACTTGTGGCATATTTATAATTTAAGCAACTTTTGTGGATGTTGCGCTGCATGATTTAAAATAAGATTTACAATGTAATCATTGCTATTGTATAACGAAAGTTTTTCCCTAAAATTGGGTAGCCCTGCTTCTACTTCGGTTTTGTTAGATAGATAACCCATACCAAAAAACTTACCGTGTTCTACAACCAAACAACTGCATTCGTCTACATTTCTTCCCTCGTCTAGCAGGGCAAAGTTAGGTTGATTTTTTTTAATATCCTCTAATGCGTTTTGCACCCTGCGATTATACACCGAAACGGTCTCTATTTCGCTGCACAAGCCAAAACATTGTCCAATTAAATGTGTGCTGCAAGATGTAGCTGGTTTTTGTAGGTGGCAAAGTTTGCCGCAAAGCTGATAATTGTCTATTAGAAATGTGATGAAGTTAAAACCTTCTAATAAGTTGTTAAAAGAATGTACCGCCTTATAGTTTTTTTTATGTTTGTCTATCGCTAAACGCAAATAACCTTTTTGATCTTCGAAAACACAAAGGTCATACTTAGGTTCGTAGCGTTTCATAGCCTTGTTGTTAGTTGGCCAAAGACGTTTAATTTCATTAGCTTCTAAAATTAAAGCCATCAGTTCAGTTCCACAAACTGTGTGTTCGATGTAGAAAATCTCTCTAAGAAAATCTTGACGCTGCTTATTTGTTCTGTTGCCCGTAAAATGGCTAGTAATTCTTTTCTTTATACTCTTGGCTTTTCCAACATAGATTATTTTACCTTTTTTATCTTTAAAGTAATACACACCTGGCCTATCTGGTAGGTTTAAAATTACTTTCCTATCTAAGTTTGGTGGCAGTGCCTGTTCCTTCGAGGTTTTTTTCAGCATTTCAGCAATAATTCCTTCTTGATCGTATTGCAATAAAGAATTAAACAAAATACTCGTTGCATCAGCATCTCCCGCAGCTCTGTGCCTGTTATTTAATGGAATGTTTAGCGAATTGCAAAGTTTACCAAGGCTGTAAGATGGTTTTCCGGGAAAAACTTTTCTGCTTAACCGTACAGTACAAAGCTTTTTACACTGTAAATCATAGCCTGCCTCTGCTAAGTGGTGCTTTAAAAAAGAATAGTCGAAGTTTACGTTATGGGCTACAAAAACTTTGTTAGTCAATAATTCAAAAATTTTTGCAGCTACTTTAGAAAAGGTTGGTGCATTAACCAACATGTTCTGGTCTATTCCCGTTAATGCCGTGATGTAAATAGGTATATAACGTTCGGGGTTTATCAGGGTAGAAAATCTTTCCACCACCTCGCTATCGTCGTGGATATTTATGGCTACTTCGGTTATGCCACTTGCCGAAGCATGGCCACCTGTGGTTTCAATATCAACAACTGCGTACAACATCTAGCATAAAATCTTTTCGAAACAAAGCTATGCTAAAATAATTAGTAAAAAAAGAAAATGTTAGATTTTTATATCGCTTTTAACTTTCCACTTTGGTCTTTCCGCTTTGGTCTTTCAGCTTTAGCCTTTCAGCTTTAGCCTTTCAGCTCAGCTTTGGTCTTTAAGCTTCAGCCTACAATTTACTCAATAACTTGCTTAAGTTTGGTTTTATCCCAACCATAATCGGCACCGCACTAAAAACCCTATTTTGAATTTTACTAAAGCCATACATATAGCTAGCCTCAATAAATAAATTTGCACCGCCAATGTTATATTCTATCCCTGCGCCACCCTCTGCAATGCCAAGTGTGTTTGTTTTATTGCTTAAAGTAACCTGAGAGTTAGCAGAATTAACTGCAGACTGTGGTGTAAGAATAAAACCGCCACCTGCGCCTGCGAAACCATAAAACGCCCATTTTTCTACAATTTTCCTATATCCTAATGCCATGTTAAGCAAGTAAGTTGTAGATTTTCCTTTTTCTAAATTATAGGTAAAGCCAGCATCGGGCGTGATTTGGTTAAAACCGAAGGAATGTAAACTAACCTTTGGATATAAGAATAAACCTCCATTACCAAGACCAAGATTTAAACCCAATGCGGTAGAGAATTTTGGTGTTAAAAAATCGTTGGTCTCGCCCACCGGAAAAGAAAACCCTATACCGCTCATGGTGTACAGTTTATCTACACGTTGCGCAGAAACTTTAAGGCTAGAAGCAAAAATTGCAGCGCCTGTAAGTAGAAGTATTTTTACTTTCATGTTTGTATGATTTAGTGCTTTTAACAAATTTTAACATAAAAAGTTTCTTTTTTTTCCATGTCAGAAAATCTTAACTAAAGCCAAATGTAGTGGTATTTATTAAAATTATTGTGAAACATAAACTTTACTTAGTTTAATGCGCTAAATATGGTTTTTTAGTTTATTTTTGTTTAGATATTTTATAAAAAATGTAAACAAAATATGAACTATAATATATCAGATTTAGAGAAACTATCTGGCATTCAGTCTCATACTATTAGGGTTTGGGAACGTAGGTATAAGATATTAAAACCATTACGTACTCTAGGAAACACACGTAAGTACGATGATGACGAGTTGAAGAAGCTTCTAAGTATCGCCACACTAAATAAATCTGGCTTAAAAATTTCTAAAATTTCTAAACTTTCTCCGGCTGATTTAAACAAACTTATTTCCCGCGCAGAAAAGTCGGAAGTTAATCAGAGTGGCTTTGATCTGATTATTGCGCAGGTATTAAACCATGTGTTTGATTTTGATGAGCAAAAGGTTGAAATATTATTAAATAGGGCTATCCAAAAATTTGGATTGATAGAATGTTATAAAAACATCATGTATCCCTTGCTGGTTAGGTTGGGTTTTATGTGGCTAAAACATAATATCTGCCCATCTAACGAGCATTTTTTAGTAAACATTTTGAGGCAAAAGATTATAGCCGAAACAGATGCCATTCCAGTTGTAAAGGATTTTCGAAAAACTTGGCTCTTGTTCCTTCCTGAGCAAGAAGACCACGATGTTGGGTTACTTTTTGCGAAATATTTATTAAAAAAGGCTGGTCAAAAAGTAATTTATCTCGGGGGCAAAGTACCGTTGCCTGATATAGCTCACATTGTGAAAACTATTTCTATAGATTGTGTATTGTTGTTTATGATAAAATCAAGGAATAGCAACGAAGCGCAAAATTACTTTGATAAATTAATTGAACACTGTGAGGGCTTACCTTTATATGTAGCAGGTAATAAAGAAGTTTTAGAGCATGTAGAAAAACCTTTAGGCGTAACCTGGTTAAAAACTGTAAATCAATTTGAAGAATGTATTAACAATTTTGTAGTGTTATGAAAACGATATACGACCAACTAGCTGCCGATTGCAGTAAAATGACTACCCAGAGATATAGCACAAGTTTTGCGTTTGGTATTTATTTTTTGAACAAAGATCTGCGTTCGCCTATTTACGCAATTTATGGCTTTGTAAGGTTAGCAGACGAAATTGTAGATACTTTCCATAATTTCGATAAGCCTTATTTGCTTAGAAAATTTAAAGAAGACACTTTCGAGGCTATTGAGCAAGGCATTAGTTTAAATCCCATGTTGCATGCTTTTCAACACGTTGTAAATTACTATAAAATAGATCACAAGCTAATCAATCAATTTCTTAAAAGCATGGAGATGGATTTAGAAAAGCAAGAGTATACCACTGCGCTGTATGAAGAATATATCTTAGGTTCGGCAGAAGTGGTTGGGCTAATGTGTTTAAAAGTTTTTACAAAAGGCGACGATAAAGAGTATGACCGACTTAAACCTTACGCCATGAAATTAGGCGCAGCTTTTCAAAAGATAAATTTTTTGAGGGATGTAAAAGCCGATCATCAAGAGTTGAGTAGGAATTATTTTCCAAACGTAAATTTGGCAGCTTTTTGCGACAGGCAAAAACACGAAATAGAAAAGGAAATTAAAGGAGATTTAGAAGTTGCTTTACAAGGGATAAAAATGCTGCCGGTAGAATCTAGAAACGGTGTTTACTTGGCTTACGTATACTATCAAAAGCTTTTTAATAAAATACAACGCCTGTCTGCAGAGCGTATTATGGTCGAGCGCATTAGAATTCCAAATAGAATTAAAATTGGTTTGATGCTAGATTCTATGATAAGACATAAATTAAATGTTATTTGATCGTAAAAACAGATAAGGCATAATGAACCAACAGATAATTTTGGTAGATGAGAACGATTGTGAAATTGGCGAAATGGAAAAAATGGCCGTTCATGAAAGTGGTGTGCTACACAGGGCTTTCTCTGTATTTATTTTTAACAGCGAAAACCAGTTGCTACTTCAAAGGCGCGCTTTTGATAAGTACCATTGTGGCGGTCTTTGGACCAATACGTGTTGCAGCCACCCAGGTGTTGGCGAAGACAATGCTTTGGCCGCAGACAGACGGTTAATGGAAGAAATGGGTATTTTTTGCAAACTCGAACATAAATTTTTCTTTAAATATTATGCAAGTTTCGAAAATGGGTTGAAAGAGCATGAAATCGACCATGTTTTTTTTGGATTTACAAACCAGATACCAATTTTAAATCTTGAAGAAGCCGCCGATTATAGGTATTTATCGTTAGAAGAGCTAAGCTTAGATATAGATGAAAAACCCGCTTTATATACGCCTTGGTTAAAGATCTGCCTTTCTAAAGTAATTGAATTTAAAAATCTTGTTAAATAAAAAACGGGAATGCAACCTAAGTCACACTCCCGCATCTAAATTAACGCTCTCGGAATCAAAGGTAGGAAAACATTTTACATAAAAAAATATTTTTTCAACTATTTTGTAAGTGTACTAATACACAATTAGTTAAAAAGTGTACACAATTTGGTTGCTAATATTTTCCCATCAGTAGGATAAACAATTTAAGATTGGTGGTGTTTCGTTGTAAACTATTCATCATGGAAAAATTAGAAATTGTATCGCTATTAGAAACAATTAATCAACAAGTAAGCTCGTCTATTCTTGGGGGAATGGATGAAAAATATGAGGAATTAGAGGAACTTGGTTTGGTTAAATACAATACAGAAAATGCGCAATGGGCGGCCTCTTTAACGCAAAAAGGACACGAATATTTGGAGAACAGCATTGGGGATAAAAACTTTTAGAAAGCCATATAAGAAATTAAGTTTCTTTATAGCTGTGTTTAGTTCTTTCCTTGTTAATAGTCGAAGTAGCTCTTCGTCTAGCGTCGTTACTGTGCCTATTTATTTCTGTACCTTGCATCAAAAAAAAAGACCTTAGAATTTTAGACTTTTGGATAACCCTGAAAACTTGTTAATATTGAGAACAGTTCAAGTTACTCGATACGTTAGTCCTTTGAGAGAAGGTGGATCGCTACCTGCATTGGTAGAAGCAGATGATGGTTTTTTATATGTTTTGAAGTTTTATGGTGCTGGACAGGGGCCAAATGCGCTGATTGCGGAGTTAATTGGGGGCGAAGTGGCGCGTTTATTAGGGTTAAAAATACCCGAATTGGTGTTTGCTACGCTAGACGAAGCATTTGGTAGAACTGAGCCTGATGAGGAAATTCAAGACTTATTAAAGGCCAGTGTGGGTTTAAACCTGGCATTACACTATCTGCAAGGAGCAATTACATTCGATGCAACAGTTGGAGATATAGATCCTTTGCTTGCTTCTAAAATAGTTTGGTTAGATTGTTTTTTAACCAACATGGACAGAACTTGTAGGAATACCAATATGTTGGTTTGGCACAAAGAGCTTTGGTTGATAGACCATGGTGCAGCCTTGTATTTTCATCATTCATGGGACAATTGGGAATCCCAAGCGGAAAGACCTTTCATATTGATAAAAGATCACGCATTATTGCCTTGGGCAAATAGATTGGAGGAGGTAGATGTGCTTTTTAAAGCCATATTAACCCAAGGCCGACTAAAGACGATAGTAGATTTGATTCCAGATCAATGGCTTCGCGCAGAAGGCGTTTTTAGCGATACAGACGCACATCGCGCAGCTTATTTAAAATTTTTAACCAGTAGATTGGAGCATTCAACTATTTTTGTAAACGAGGCAAACCATGCAAGAGAAATTTCTGTTTGAATACGCTGTGATACGGTTCGTGCCTCGCGTAGAGCGCGAAGAGTTTTTAAATGTGGGCGTGGTTTTGTTGTGTAGCGCAAAGAATTTTTTAGAAGCTTGCATTTCTATCGATGAATCCAGAATTATGTGTTTAAATAGTGAGACAGATTTCCAGGTTCTTCAAAATCATCTTCTCGCTTTCGGAAATATTGCAAAGGGAGTTAAAGGTTCTGGTGTGATTGGTTTTTATGACATTGCTTCTCGCTTTAGATGGCTTACAGCAACAAGAAGTACCATTATTCAATGTTCTAAAGTGCATCCTGGTTTTTCTGTAAATCCGCAAAAAACTTTAGTAAAATTGCATCAGCAATTAGTTTTGTAAGAAATTTACACAGCATCCGCCAATTAATCTCATAAATAATCAATATAATATTCTGTAATACAGATTTTTAAGCTTTATGCGTTTTGCTTTCATCCTCTATAGAAATATCAAGAATTCATAATTTTCCATTAAAATTATCCGCATATCATTTCAATGAACCAACCTCTCGACATACAATTTAAAGACATAAAGGTAGAACTCGAGCCTGGGTTAATTAAAGTTTTCAGCAACCTGGAACTTTGGCGATATTTAAGAGGGAAAGATCAACAAAAAATTTCTTTTTTAATTGGGGAAATTAAGAAAAGGTATAAAGAAAAGTACAGTCAAGCACTAAACATTCGAGATTCTTCGTTGTTGGTAGAAATTTTGGTACATGTGTATTGCCATAGCCTAGGATTGAGAATTCTACCTCATTTGAAAATTGCTTTTCTGAAGAGGTTTCTTGAAAAACTAATTGATAGAGCAAAAGTTGTTGATTGCGGAGAGCGGAATCGCGATACCAATCGCTGGTTTTGGGATTTACTTGCTTACTTTAAGTCAATTGTTCTGCTAATTTTTCCGCTTGAATTAAGGGTTGCTAATTTGCGCTAAATTTAAATGCTAGCAAGAAAACCGCTCTTTTGTCTAGCAACAAGCGACGCAGTTTTTATATCCAAGTATTGCGAATTGTAATCATCTTGAGAGTAGTTGATATACATTACGCTTTTGTTTGTGGTTATATCTATGATGGTGTTACTTAATTCGCTCGGAACTGCAGGGCAGCCCCAACTTCTTCCCAATCTGCCAAGGTTGTCAATAGTTTCTTGATTAACGTAATCTGCGCCATGCAACACAATCGCCCTGTTGCGCGCATTATCGTTAAAACCTTCATCTAAACCATCTAAACGCATAGATCTTCCATTCTTTCCCAAATAAGCTTCGCCCGTTAGGTAAAACCCAATACTACTTTCGTTTGAGTTTACCACGTTAGAAAAATGCTCAGGTTTATCGTCGCCGCTATTTCTTCCATGAGCCACCCAAGTGTTTAAAAGCAATTTTCTATTAACTATATCAATTAGAAAGAGCCGTTTTGTGCAACTTTCTTTATCAAAATCTATCACGGTAAGAACGTTCGAATTGCTAGAAAACCCATCAAATTGCAGATTATAAAACCCGGTAATGGCCTTTTGGAAAACGATGGGGTCTAATCCGGCAGAGTCTAGCCCTGCATCTCTAAAAATCTCGAGCGTGTAAGAATTATAGCTACTATCTGTAGTGATAACGTTGGCAAACTGATTGCCATAAAATGACTTGGCAGCACCGTGCGACTCAGCAATGTGAAAAAAAACAAGAAGAGAAAGTACAGTTGTAAACTTTAAGAAAAACTTTGGCATTTAAAAAAATTTGTAAGGTTTACATTTTAATACGCATGGATAGGAAGGTTAGTGCCCAAATAAGTAAATATCTATTAAGCTGCCATTCCTTATTGCGCAAATATGACAAACAATTTTAAAAAGCTTCAAAACGGAAAATTAAACCAAAGGCAATCTGGCGAGAAGTTGGTCTAAGTTTTTATCTTTGAGAATAATTTTACGAAAATGGATGACAATGGTGAGGATGAATCTTTTTGGAAAAAATACAAGCATTTTGCAACCACAGAAATACTCATGTATTTAATTATGGTGGTTGGCATCGGTGTCGGCATTGTTATTATTTTATTAACGACTTAAGTAGCCCAAGAGCCGCATAAACAGAAGAAAATAATAATGCAGTTCAAAAACGCCTATTTCTTTACAACATATTTTAGATTATCAAATAACCGCTCAATTAACCTTCTATCGTTGGTAATAATTTCTGCAGAACCTTTAGCTTCAGCTTTAAAATCTAGTTTTGTTCCATAATTGGTTTTTAGTTGATTGGGGAAATTTACGAGCACCATATAGGTGTCAAACTGGTTTTTATCTGTTTTCACGGTATTGGTTGTTAAAGAGATAGATTTCACTCTACCTGTTACCGATCCATACTCCACGTAAGGGAAATTATCTAATTTAACAATAACCTCTTGCCCAACTTTTATTTTTCCACTTCCTTGTGCAGGCAAAACGACCTGCCCAAAAGCCTTATCTTCTTTTGGTACGATGGTAAAGACCTCTTCACCCGCTTGAAGAAATTGATTTTCGTTATAAAACTTCAAAAACTGTAATGTCCCATCCATTGGCGCTTTGAATACATACCGCTGTTCCCAACTTTTAAAATTATCTAGCAGATCGTTGTATGCGGAAATTAACGCGATACGTAGCTCTTGTTCTTTTTCTGGTTTTTGAATGGCAAGCTCCTGTATCTTGCTTTTGGTTTGTTGAGCCGCTTGCCTAGCATTAATTAGGTTGGCAATAGAGTTTTGCAAGTTATCTTTGGCAGAAATATAAGTCATTTGACTTTTGTCCATTTCCGCCTCGCTAATTACCTTTTTTAGCAATAACGAAGAATCTCTTTTAAAAAACTTGTGTGTAAACGCTAAACTGTTTCTCGCCATCTCAACTTTCGCAGCTGCGGAAGTAATAGATTTTAATTGCTCTCTTAAAAGTTCTTGAAAATTTTCTCCTTGCTCGTCATAAAGTTTATCCTGTTCGTAATTTGCATATTCTTGTAATGCATTCGCAAACACATAATATTTCGGGTTAAGTTCGCCTAGAGAAAAGTTTTTGGGTAATTGGTGAGTCAGCGTAATTATACTTTTGTCACTTGGATTATATAATTTTAAAAGGCTATCAATATGAAGTACATTTTTAGGGTTAGTGGGATTGTCTACGAAGGCAATTAAATCTCCCTCTTTAACAAAGTCCATGTTTTTGAATCCCAATAATTTTAATTTGCCATTGCTGTTTGCAACTAATTTTAATGGGGCGGCATTTGCGTTTATGGTAATTTGGCCGGCAACAATATCTGGGTAACGTATTGCAAAACCAAAAACCCCAAGTAGGATAAAGAGGAAAACGACAATTAAAGAGATGACTAGGCCAAAGCGTGTTGGCATACGTTCTATAATTTGTTGCACTTCTTCTGTTCGTTGGTCTACTAAGTGTAGCTTTTCTTCATCCATTTTTCTTTACCTAGTCGCTTGCGCTTTAGTTAATCCGTTAATATTGCAATTACCAATCCTCTGCCTCACGCTCTCCTAGCCGGAGGGGCGTCTCTCTTTTTCTTGATAAAAAGAGACAAAAATCAAGGCTGGCATCCCTTTGGGTAAAAACTCTCCAAGCTGTTTAACATTGATGATTCGAGGCCTTTTCCTCAACCAGGCCCAGCGCACGGCTGCGAATCCTCTGCGTACCAATAACGTGATATTTCCGTGCAAGCAGCTTTTGGCGTTTTTTCCTCCAAACTGCTGCAATGCCAATCCTACCGAGCCGGCAATAGTGAGTTTAAAAAAAAGAGCCATCGGCTCGGCCGAAACTGTAGCGGTGGGTTTCAACCCATCGTACTAATGCCGTTAAAATGACGACCCGTTTTTTCTAACTCTCCAAAACCTTAATAGAAGCAGCTACTTCCTCTGCACTTGTTAAATCTACCTGAGATTGCACCAATTGGAAATAGCGCCCTTTTCTTGCCATTAACGTTACATGTGTGCCAATTTCTGCCACCATCCCGCCTTGCATAACAATTATCTGGTCTGCCTTGCGTATTGTGCTTAACCTATGCGCCACAACTATTACCGTTTTGTCTTTAAAAACATCATCCAATGCATCTGTTATTTTCTTTTCGTTAATCGTATCTAAGGAATTGGTTGCTTCATCAAAAAATAAATAGTCGGGGTTTTTGTACAGCGCCCTCGCTATTAAGACACGCTGTTTTTGTCCGCCACTTAAGCCCCTGCCTTGCTCGCCCATCATAGTTTGATAGCCCAAAGGCAATTGCTCTATTTCTTGCGCAATGTTTGCCGTATGCAAAGCTTTCTTCAATTTCTCATAATCTATTTTCTCATCATCTAATACAATGTTGTTCATAATGGTATCGTTAAAAATCTTTCCATCTTGCATTACCGCGCCACATTTATCTCGCCATTGGCGCAAACTGATGTTGTTGATGTTCATGCTCCCAATCATTATCTCGCCATAACTAGGTTTGTATAACCTAAGCAATAACTTTAATAAGGTAGATTTGCCGCTGCCACTATCGCCAACAATGGCCGTAACTTTTCCTTCGGGGATGACTAAACGAATGCCCTGTAACACCAATTTGCTGTTTGGCGTGTATTGAAAGGCTACATTATTGATAATTAAACTTTTATTTTCGGGCAACTCCACGCTATTGGTGCCCACGTTGTCATGTTCATCATCCAGCTGATGAATCTCATTTAACCTTAAGAAACTTATTTTGGCAAACTGAAAGGAAATAACAAATTGTATAAATTGCACCACCGGCGCATTTAGCATGCCGATAATAAACTGTACGGATATCATCACGCCAAAAGTAATCTCACCAGAAATTACCGCCTTTGCACAATAAAAGACGATGAAAAGATTTTTTAGGCTATCTATAAATTGTGCACCTAAGTTTTGGGTGTTTGTGATATTTAAAACCCGAAGGTTTACTTTATATAATCGAGCTTGTATCGCTTCCCACTTCCATCGTTTTTGTTTTTCGTAGTTGTTTATCTTGATGTCCTGTATGCAAGCGATGGTTTCTACCCAATAACTTTGGTTTTTACTTACCAAATCGAAATATTCCCAATCTAACTTTTTTCGTATGTTTAAAAAAGCCATCACCCAACCCACATAAATAACGCTACCGCCAATAAAAATGTAGAATATAATTGGATTATAAACAAACATAATTACGCTAAAAACTACAAAAGTCAAGGTAGAGAAAATCATGTTCAAAGAATTGTTCATGATAAAACTGCGGATGCGCTCGTGGTCTTGTGCGCGCTGCAAAATATCGCCGGTCATTTTATTCTCGAAGAAAGTTATGGGTAAGCGCATTAACTTAATCAGGTAATCAGAAATAAGCGCAATGTTTATTCTGCTGGTTACATGCAGCAATATCCAATCTCTAACCAAATTGCTTAGCAGCATGCTAAAAATAATGGCCACATTGGCAATAAGCACAATATTTATAAAATCTAAATCGTGGGTTTGTATACCTACATCTATTACCGCTTTGCTTATGAATGGTAAAATGCCTTGTAAAATGGTAACCAGCAGCATAACCACAAAAAGGTTGACGAAGCTCTTTTTGTATGGCCTAAAATAACCTAAAAAATTCTCGAAAGTTTTGCGACGCTCCATCCGCTCATCGCCCTGCCGCTCGTAAAAATCTGCCTGTGGCTCAATGGCCATTAATACACCAGCCCCCTCCAAACCTCCCCCGGAAGGGGAGACTTTTAGCCACTTGGCGGCAAATTCGGCACTAGAATATTTTACAAGTCCTTTCGCCGGATCAGCAACGTAAATCGCTCCTTTACTTCTTCTGTCACTCTGAGCCTGTCGAAGGGCGGTTGTCTTAGGGCGTTTTTCCTTGTAGGCGCCATGTATATCCGCCTCAACATCCCCCGCCCCAACGCCTCCCGCCTCAACGCCTTCACGACTATCCGCCTCAACGTCTCCACGACTAACCGACTTCACGACTTTCCGACTCTTCGCATCAACCTTATACACCACCACAAAATGACTATTATCCCAGTGTACAATTACGGGCAGTGGAATTTTGTAAAGCAGATCATCAATGCTGCATTTAAGCGAAAGCGAGCGGAGGCCAATACTTTCTGCGGCGTGGCTTAAATCTAAAAAGGAAACCCCCTCTTTGGTAACGCCACATTTGTCTCGTAAAAATTGTAGGCTATAAAATTTCCCATAATACTTGGCAATATTTTTTAAACAAGCCGGACCACAATCCATCATGTCTAACTGTCTATCGCAGGGAAATTTATCGAGCATTTTGAGACGTTTAGATTAAATAATTTATTTTGTAACTATTCAGGTTGTAATTTAGCAATAGTTTTAAAAGCATTTAAAACATTTTGTCCATTTTTAATACATGTATCTGTTACCGAACGAATGATG
>NZ_JBEPPD010000016.1:0-105099 GCF_040547165.1 Pedobacter sp. UYP30
GAAAGCAAATCACAACAGCGATGCGTCTGCGCCTTGCTCGTCTATTGCTGTTGCAAATATCAGTAGTTCAAAGAATGAAAGCAAATCACAACTTTTTAGTTGGTAACCCTTATTGATTACTCGCTGTTGCAAATATCAGTAGTTCAAAGAATGAAAGCAAATCACAACTAATTCTACAGCTACATCACCAGCGCCTTTGCTGTTGCAAATATCAGTAGTTCAAAGAATGAAAGCAAATCACAACAGAAGAAATATAGTGTATCGGTTGTCCATAGCTGTTGCAAATATCAGTAGTTCAAAGAATGAAAGCAAATCACAACACTAAAGCATAAGAACTACCTATTGTTGTTGCTGTTGCAAATATCAGTAGTTCAAAGAATGAAAGCAAATCACAACAGGCTCTTATCTGGTATATCTGCAAATTCAGCTGTTGCAAATATCAGTAGTTCAAAGAATGAAAGCAAATCACAACAGTCTTTCGGCTGCTATTAATGTAGAGCCAGCTGTTGCAAATATCAGTAGTTCAAAGAATGAAAGCAAATCACAACGGTTTGAGATACAATCTTCTGGAAAAACAGGCTGTTGCAAATATCAGTAGTTCAAAGAATGAAAGCAAATCACAACTAGTATCCGGGACGAAACCATAATAATAACGCTGTTGCAAATATCAGTAGTTCAAAGAATGAAAGCAAATCACAACAAGTGTTTAAAAACGGGCTTATTTCTTATTGCTGTTGCAAATATCAGTAGTTCAAAGAATGAAAGCAAATCACAACTTAAAAGAATATCGGTAAACATATCTCTACGCTGTTGCAAATATCAGTAGTTCAAAGAATGAAAGCAAATCACAACTCTTGTTTGCAGCATCAATTGCATCCTGAGGCTGTTGCAAATATCAGTAGTTCAAAGAATGAAAGCAAATCACAACGGAGTTGAAATTATGATACCAAAACCAATGGCTGTTGCAAATATCAGTAGTTCAAAGAATGAAAGCAAATCACAACTCAAGATTGCTTTTCCCGCAGCCATTGCTTGCTGTTGCAAATATCAGTAGTTCAAAGAATGAAAGCAAATCACAACAGGCTCTTATCTGGTATATCTGCAAATTCAGCTGTTGCAAATATCAGTAGTTCAAAGAATGAAAGCAAATCACAACATAAATGCGCTGCATCATCCAACACAGCGCGCTGTTGCAAATATCAGTAGTTCAAAGAATGAAAGCAAATCACAACTTGGTGCTAATATATCAGCTGATGCGTTTTGCTGTTGCAAATATCAGTAGTTCAAAGAATGAAAGCAAATCACAACGCCAACTGCCAAAATATTCGATAACTTATTGCTGTTGCAAATATCAGTAGTTCAAAGAATGAAAGCAAATCACAACAGTTGGATGTATCTTTTCACTTTCATTGTGCTGTTGCAAATATCAGTAGTTCAAAGAATGAAAGCAAATCACAACACTAAAGTATATCCGTTTTTGGCGGAATATGCTGTTGCAAATATCAGTAGTTCAAAGAATGAAAGCAAATCACAACATGATAAAGGAATTGAAGCTGTGGTATTATGCTGTTGCAAATATCAGTAGTTCAAAGAATGAAAGCAAATCACAACAGGCTCTTATCTGGTATATCTGCAAATTCAGCTGTTGCAAATATCAGTAGTTCAAAGAATGAAAGCAAATCACAACGTAGTTTTCCCAGTTTTCTTTACTTTCTTCGCTGTTGCAAATATCAGTAGTTCAAAGAATGAAAGCAAATCACAACATACTCTTTCTTCTTCTTCAAAACCATCAGGCTGTTGCAAATATCAGTAGTTCAAAGAATGAAAGCAAATCACAACTAATGGGTATAATAGTTGCTGCGTTACAGGCTGTTGCAAATATCAGTAGTTCAAAGAATGAAAGCAAATCACAACGGGGGTAATATACATGATAGCGGAAAAAACGCTGTTGCAAATATCAGTAGTTCAAAGAATGAAAGCAAATCACAACGAGCCGTGTCGGCTGGTATTAATGGCTTCGCTGTTGCAAATATCAGTAGTTCAAAGAATGAAAGCAAATCACAACGCATAGCCGCTGCTCTTACCGCTATCGGTGGCTGTTGCAAATATCAGTAGTTCAAAGAATGAAAGCAAATCACAACTAAAAGTGGCTTGATAACCTTTTTTAAATGCTGTTGCAAATATCAGTAGTTCAAAGAATGAAAGCAAATCACAACGATACCGTGGTGCAAACCATTGCCAATTTAGCTGTTGCAAATATCAGTAGTTCAAAGAATGAAAGCAAATCACAACACGCCAAGCAAGAACGTATAGTTCTTTTAGGCTGTTGCAAATATCAGTAGTTCAAAGAATGAAAGCAAATCACAACGAGCACCCACAGCATTTAATGCTCTGTTGAGCTGTTGCAAATATCAGTAGTTCAAAGAATGAAAGCAAATCACAACTGAAGTCGGGTGACAATGTGTTCTTGTATGGCTGTTGCAAATATCAGTAGTTCAAAGAATGAAAGCAAATCACAACCAAACTCGGTCTGTTGTCTCTTTTAGGTGAGCTGTTGCAAATATCAGTAGTTCAAAGAATGAAAGCAAATCACAACACGTTGTCGCCACGCCATTGGTTCCAATATGCTGTTGCAAATATCAGTAGTTCAAAGAATGAAAGCAAATCACAACCAACTCCTGCTCCTGCGAAGTTGAACTGATGCTGTTGCAAATATCAGTAGTTCAAAGAATGAAAGCAAATCACAACACTAGATGATGCAAAATTTGTAAATTTCTTGCTGTTGCAAATATCAGTAGTTCAAAGAATGAAAGCAAATCACAACAAGCGCAAAAGCCCCGAACATTGTACCTATGCTGTTGCAAATATCAGTAGTTCAAAGAATGAAAGCAAATCACAACTATTTTCCATGTTCTAGTTTTTTATTTATTGCTGTTGCAAATATCAGTAGTTCAAAGAATGAAAGCAAATCACAACACATACGCAATAGATAAACGAAAATAAATGCTGTTGCAAATATCAGTAGTTCAAAGAATGAAAGCAAATCACAACGTATGTTCGGGTATTGAATATTTAAGTAAGGCTGTTGCAAATATCAGTAGTTCAAAGAATGAAAGCAAATCACAACATATGTAGAATGTTTTAAACAGTTCGCAAAGCTGTTGCAAATATCAGTAGTTCAAAGAATGAAAGCAAATCACAACTTTACAGATAGTTAACTAATAATATGTAGTGCTGTTGCAAATATCAGTAGTTCAAAGAATGAAAGCAAATCACAACTGTTTTCTCTCCCTTTAAAATCTGCTTATCGCTGTTGCAAATATCAGTAGTTCAAAGAATGAAAGCAAATCACAACTAAATTCAAAAGGAATGTTTATTTTATACTGCTGTTGCAAATATCAGTAGTTCAAAGAATGAAAGCAAATCACAACGGTTGGTCATTTTAGGTTGGTAAAATTGGGCTGTTGCAAATATCAGTAGTTCAAAGAATGAAAGCAAATCACAACCGTTACATACTCCCTTAGTAAACTTACTGGGCTGTTGCAAATATCAGTAGTTCAAAGAATGAAAGCAAATCACAACTCCGAAGAGTTATCGGTATTTGTATTTCCAGCTGTTGCAAATATCAGTAGTTCAAAGAATGAAAGCAAATCACAACAGATGTTTAAAACTGTTATTGTTGCTTCTGGCTGTTGCAAATATCAGTAGTTCAAAGAATGAAAGCAAATCACAACACAAAGACGCAACGCAGTTTATAAACTTCGGCTGTTGCAAATATCAGTAGTTCAAAGAATGAAAGCAAATCACAACTGAACACTATCATATTGCTCAAAACTCCTTGCTGTTGCAAATATCAGTAGTTCAAAGAATGAAAGCAAATCACAACAGAAAATGACGGTTAATTATAAGATCTCAGGCTGTTGCAAATATCAGTAGTTCAAAGAATGAAAGCAAATCACAACGTCCTTTGTCTCGTCAAGCTCTGCCCACGCGCTGTTGCAAATATCAGTAGTTCAAAGAATGAAAGCAAATCACAACGGCATCGGTATGGTTTTTCGGATTGTATGGCTGTTGCAAATATCAGTAGTTCAAAGAATGAAAGCAAATCACAACACAGTTTTTAAAGGAATCAGCACAGAAATTGCTGTTGCAAATATCAGTAGTTCAAAGAATGAAAGCAAATCACAACACTGATGCCTATTAGCATGTCTTTGTCTGTGCTGTTGCAAATATCAGTAGTTCAAAGAATGAAAGCAAATCACAACAGTCGATTAACAATTGTTTAAATAAATCGTGCTGTTGCAAATATCAGTAGTTCAAAGAATGAAAGCAAATCACAACTGGATGTCGTAGCCGGATCTAAACAGCCCTGCTGTTGCAAATATCAGTAGTTCAAAGAATGAAAGCAAATCACAACGAACTCTCATGCGCTCTCTAATCAAATGCAGCTGTTGCAAATATCAGTAGTTCAAAGAATGAAAGCAAATCACAACGCAAATAGCTTATCGGCTTTCTCTTTGCTTGCTGTTGCAAATATCAGTAGTTCAAAGAATGAAAGCAAATCACAACCCTATGTCGTTTAACATTCGGCTCCAAGCAGCTGTTGCAAATATCAGTAGTTCAAAGAATGAAAGCAAATCACAACAATGAACTCGGGAATTACAGAAAGGTTTGCGCTGTTGCAAATATCAGTAGTTCAAAGAATGAAAGCAAATCACAACGCATTATATCATCTGTAACGATAATATCTAGCTGTTGCAAATATCAGTAGTTCAAAGAATGAAAGCAAATCACAACCATTTTTCGCCAAAACAGCTAAAATAGAAAGCTGTTGCAAATATCAGTAGTTCAAAGAATGAAAGCAAATCACAACTCATCATCGTCTGCAATTGCAAAATTATGAGCTGTTGCAAATATCAGTAGTTCAAAGAATGAAAGCAAATCACAACAGCTGTTGATCCGGTAACTGCTGTCGCTGGCTGTTGCAAATATCAGTAGTTCAAAGAATGAAAGCAAATCACAACGTTGTGGCTCAACTATCAAATTGTCTTTTGCTGTTGCAAATATCAGTAGTTCAAAGAATGAAAGCAAATCACAACGGCAGGCATACAATGGTGCATATCAATGCGCTGTTGCAAATATCAGTAGTTCAAAGAATGAAAGCAAATCACAACCCAACTTTGCCAACTAATGGGTGTATCTTCGCTGTTGCAAATATCAGTAGTTCAAAGAATGAAAGCAAATCACAACTGGTCCTAAATGCCTTAAAAATTATAAATGGCTGTTGCAAATATCAGTAGTTCAAAGAATGAAAGCAAATCACAACCCCTGTCTCCCTCGCTCCTTACTAACCCATGCTGTTGCAAATATCAGTAGTTCAAAGAATGAAAGCAAATCACAACCGGTCGTAACCTTTCTCCCGTTTGAGATCTGCTGTTGCAAATATCAGTAGTTCAAAGAATGAAAGCAAATCACAACAACTGTTGATCCGGTAACTGCTGTCGCTGCGCTGTTGCAAATATCAGTAGTTCAAAGAATGAAAGCAAATCACAACCGGATCTCGGAGGTTACGGATGTAGGCATCGCTGTTGCAAATATCAGTAGTTCAAAGAATGAAAGCAAATCACAACGCTTCCGGCTGCTCTGCTGTTTTTGGCTCTGCTGTTGCAAATATCAGTAGTTCAAAGAATGAAAGCAAATCACAACTAGATCGACAAGTCTATTTTTTTTTGCTTTGCTGTTGCAAATATCAGTAGTTCAAAGAATGAAAGCAAATCACAACAAGATCACGCCAATAGAAGTTAGCGACGCGGCTGTTGCAAATATCAGTAGTTCAAAGAATGAAAGCAAATCACAACAGCACTTGGTAGAGGCCAAGCTCCACAGGGGCTGTTGCAAATATCAGTAGTTCAAAGAATGAAAGCAAATCACAACAAGAAACTGGAATGCAGTTCGATGGAAATTGCTGTTGCAAATATCAGTAGTTCAAAGAATGAAAGCAAATCACAACGCAGACCGGGAGCGAGACAAAGTAAGTACGGCTGTTGCAAATATCAGTAGTTCAAAGAATGAAAGCAAATCACAACAAGAAAAAAGATAATACCCTACACGTAACGGCTGTTGCAAATATCAGTAGTTCAAAGAATGAAAGCAAATCACAACACGGTACGCATGGTGCTTATCTTCCTGATCGCTGTTGCAAATATCAGTAGTTCAAAGAATGAAAGCAAATCACAACACACCTACAGCGAGGGCCGCACCACGCACAGCTGTTGCAAATATCAGTAGTTCAAAGAATGAAAGCAAATCACAACATGACATAGCGCCCGTACAGGGAAGCAGGTGCTGTTGCAAATATCAGTAGTTCAAAGAATGAAAGCAAATCACAACAGACGAGGCGCAAGATCTAGACAATGATAAGCTGTTGCAAATATCAGTAGTTCAAAGAATGAAAGCAAATCACAACTATCAAGCGGATGACAAATTCATAAAATTGCTGTTGCAAATATCAATAGTTCAAAGAATGAAAGCAAATCACAACGATTTGTGCAACTTTCTTTAATGCGTCGAGGCTGTTGCAAATATCAATAGTTCAAAGAATGAAAGCAAATCATCCCGCACGTGCGGGATTGCAAATATCAGTAGTTCAAAGAATCGAGCCTTTTGCGAGCTCATCGCTGCCGATGAAAACCAATCCACACCAATTGATAATGAAATCACAACAAAAAATATTGCTCGCTAAGCTTCCTTTTTGGGCTTTTCTAATCCACCAAAATTTAAATTATCTGGCAAAGACCTGATGTACAAATCTCTTTGAGGAATGGATATATCGATTCCGGCCTCGTTAAACGCGTTGTAAATGGCCTTGTATATGGCCGCCTTTACAATCAGCCATCCGTTCACATCTGTCCAGAAAAAAACAGAAACCGCTACGGCATTATCTGCAAAGCTTTCGATAAAAATGGTTGGCTCTGGGAGTTTATGTACTCCTGAATGTTCTGCCAACAACCTATTTACAATCTCTTCTACCTCATCCATATTAGAACCGTAACCTACCCCAACATTTATAGTTATTCTCCTATTTTGGTTATTCCTTGTCCAGTTAATGAGATGTTGTGCCAGCAAATCTCCATTTGGAATGATGATTTCTGATCCCTCGAACGTGTTTAACTTACTGGAACGGATACCGACTTCTTTAACATAGCCCGTTCTGGTGCCAACCTCTATCAAATCGCCAATTTGTATGGGCTTCTCAAAAGCGATGATGATACCAGAGACCAGGTTATTTACTATATTCTGCAAACCAAACCCAATACCTACACCCAAAGCTCCTATAATAATGGTAATTTTATCCAACGGTATTCCCGATACAACAAAAGCTAAAAAAATCCCAATAGAAAGGATTACCAACCTAACAAGCAGCACGGTAGAACCTAGTCTACTTTTTGCGGCTTGGATGTTATCATCTACATTGCCAAAAATAAATGAGGTCATTTGGGCCAAAATGGTAGAAATCCAAATAATAAAAATAAAGAGGGCAATGTTGCCAAAAGTAAAAGTTACATTCCCCAGCTGCTGCTCCGCCGACAAAAAGGTAACGATGTTTCCAAAAATATAATCGTACAAGTGGATGCTGTTTGTAAACACAAGTATCCACAACAGTATCGCGAAAAGCCCTAAAAATCGGGTAATTTGCTTTTCCATACCATTGTACTGAAAATATGCGGTTAAACGAGAGGTTTTCTTACTTGCTTCCATAGAAAGGAAAATGGCATCGATAAGAATCTCGACAAGAATAAACAGGGTAATGGCGGCTATCATTCCGTAATTTGCACCCGTATTTAATACTTTTGCCAAGGTTACCCTGCCAATAACATTTAAAAGCAGCGCCAAAATATTCATTACTAAAAACAGCATCAGCAATGGCCGAAAATATTTCTTACCTGCAAAGTAGTTCTGTTCTCGTTTAGAAATCATCCAAAAACTAAGGCCAATGGAGATAATGCTAATGGCAACCTGTATCCACCGTTCTGTGTAGGTAGTTTCTATAAGCAAATTGGCGAAACCGGTGGTATAGAACAACGCCAATAAAATGGCAAGCTGTAAGCCAGAAATGTAATTTAACTTTTTACGCAGCAAAATACTTAGGGCAATGATTTGCAAACCCCAAAGCGACAAGGTAAAAGCTTGTGGCGCAGTACCGTAAACAAATGGTACTATAAGCAAGCTAAATACTACTGTGGCTAAAAATACATTGCCAACAATATGCTTTGTTTTAGCGAAAACGATCTCTGGCGCTTCGCTTTGTTTCTTTATTCGCCGTATGTTTCTCTGCATAATAAAGTAAAATAGCAACGCGGCAATAATTACGATAATTCTAGGAATCCAGTTCGTATCGCCATAAATATCTAAAAGGGTCTTACTCTCAGAAAGTGATCTTTTAACCACTGTTTTAAAGTCTCTTTTGTTAGCTGGGTCGTATTTATGATTCCATATATAACCAAACTCATTCTCTAGAACTAGACTACTAAAAGTGCTTATCTGGTAGTCTGTTTCGTTTAGAAGATCGGATACAGTCAAAAAATTGCTAGAAATGGTATTTTGCAAAACTCCAAGTTGCTTCAGCTGTGCAGTTAGTCCAGAATCTGCAACATCTACCTTCTCGCCCAACAAGCGCAACTTCGTTACGTAAGCAATAAATAAAACACTATCTGTCGGCATCAACAGCAGTTTTTCATCTCCCCTAAATTCGGTAACGTGATCTTTTTTATCGTTTAGTTGGTCGTTTATAATAGAAAGTTGCTTTTGCCATTTGTAAAGATTTTCATTTTGATCTAATAATAGCGCTTTTGTATTGTATAAAATCTTTAAACTGGCATGCCGTTTTAAACCAACTAAGTTTAATTTTGCAATGCCGATGATGGTATCGTTTATTGGTAGACCTTTGTTAATATCTTTAGTATCGAAACCACGTTTAAGCTCGCTGTTTATTTTGTTAAACTTTAAGGTGTATTGTTCCACCTTACTTAATTGATAGGCCACTAAGGTATCTGATGCCTTAAAATATTTTCGTACCGAATCTGAATTAAATGTAAGCTTAGTAAGCTTTGCAGAATCTATCCCTCCTTTAACAGTATCTGCCAATTGTTGGGCCATTACGCTGTGAGAAAGCATTAAAAAACATAGCGAAAGCAATGAGCATTTAAAATACTGCGAAAGATTAACAACAACACGTTTTTTTTTCATAAGCCCTTAAAGATAAGCTAATCTGTTTAAATTGACGTAAAATATCCACCTTGTAAAAAACTGCACGTTTAAATAAACCAGCTAACTAAGGCCAAGTAAAATGAAAATGTGTCGAATATATTGGGCATATTTTATAAATTGCCCTTACGTTTTTTAACCAAATCATTATGTCGAAAAATCATTTATACAAAACAAGAGTAACCTGGACCGGCAACAAAGGTTCTGGCACAATGGATTACCGTTCGTATGATAGAGATTACATGATATCCATAGATGGCAAAATAGATATTCCAGGTTCTTCCGACTCGATTTTTCTGGGCGATAAATCTAAATACAATCCAGAAGATTTGCTTTTGGCATCTGTTTCTAGCTGCCACATGTTATGGTACCTACATTTGTGTTCTAAAAACGAGGTGGTGGTTATAGAATATAAAGACGAGGCCGTGGGCATGATGGAAGAAGTAGAAGACGGTAGTGGGAAGTTTAAAGAGATTACTCTATTTCCAAAAGTCATCATCGCAGATAAAGCACACCTATCTTTGGCGCAAAGCCTGCACAAGGAAGCAAATAAAATGTGTTTTATCGCAAACTCTCTAAACTTCCCTATCGAACATAAACCAGAGATCAAGGCCGAAAATGCTTAACGCGCAAAGTTTGTACATCTAAATTGCCCATTCGCAATGAACCTCAGATCTTGAAAAGAGAATTTGGGTGTTTTTACATCCCGCACACACGAGACTCTACCTTTTCTGTGCTAAAGGGCGCAAGAAAGTATGCCGCGGCAATCGTTAACGCAGTCCCCTGACAAAAACATTTCTAGCCCCATTTCTCAAACAAGCTAGTAGTTTGACAATTCTAACAATCCCAGCAATTCAGCAATCTAACTAAGGAAACCTCATTAACTTCTTACTCCACATAATATTATCTAGTTAAGAAATAAGAGAGGATAAAAAAAGCAAAGTATGAACTTAAAAATAAAACCGTAATTTTGTAACATGGAAACATTGATTGTACGTCCTAAAAACCAAAAACAATTGGTAGCTATTGAATCGGCATTAAAAGCTTTAAATGTTGCTTTTAAAAAAACCGAAAGTCCATATAATCCCGATTTTGTAAAACAAATCCAAAAAAGCAGAGAACAGGCAAGGGAAGGGAAGGTCATTACCTACACACATGACCAATTGGCTGAATTGTGCAAATAGATTTTACCGAAGATGCAGATAAGCATCTAAAATTCTTTATTAAATCTGGAAATAAAAGCATCCTGAAAAAAGTGGCTGAATTAATTAAAGCCATTGACGAAAATCCTTTTGAGGGTATCGGCAAACCAGAACCGTTAAAATATGAAATGACTGGCTTGTGGTCAAGGAGAATCAATCAGGAACATCGATTAATTTATGAAATCACTACAGACATTATCCTTATCCACTCAATAAAAGGCCATTATAAATAGCTTAAAAGAATCAGCTCAAACAATCCAACTTAAGAAACCTTGTTTACTTCTTACTCCAAATATTATTCTTCGGCGTTGTATCCATAAAAATACCTCCATCTAACTTAATAGATTTTACTGCTTTGCTGGTAGTTAGCACAACGGTAATTTCTTTGTTGTTCGCCCGCCATACCGCTGGCGACTGGTGGATGGTTTCCTTATTCCCGTTTTCATAGCTTACCACCATATCAAACGGAATGGCAAAGCCACCGTTGTTTTTTATCTTGATGTTTGTTTTGCCCTTTAATGGAGCAACATCATCAACCGAAATATCTATGTAGTTATTTGTAAAAAACCAGTTGTTAAAAAACCAGTTCAAATTTGTCTTTGCACCGCTACTCATAGAATTAAAATAATCCCAAGGAATTGGATGTTTTCCATTCCAATTGGTCATGTAGTTGTGTAAAGCCACTTTAAATAAATCATCGCCCAACATATCTTTTAAAGCAAGGTAAGAAAGGGATGCCTTACCGTAAGAATTGTTGCCATAACCAGCACCAGAAACCTGCGTTGACATAGAAATTATAGGCTGATCTTCCTCTGTAGAACTATCGTTAATATAGCGCTTAACCCTAAAATTTTGATAAAACTTATCGGCAGCCTCTTTGCCGTTATGTGCAATGCCAATAAGATATTCGAAGGTAGTTGCCCAACCTTCATCCATATAGGCATAACGGGTTTCGTTAATGCCCATGTAAAACGGAAAATACGTATGTGCCACTTCGTGGTCTTGCACTAGCTGTGCAAATACTGGGTCGCCGGTATTAGAGTCATTAACCATCATAGGATATTCCATATCTGCAAAACCCTGAAAAGCAGTCATTTTACTAAATGGATAAGGCACGCCAGGCCAGTTATTTGAAAACCACGCCAAGGTAAATAAGTTGTTTTTAACAGAGTTGATAAAATCTTTACCGTTTACACCATAAGCGGCCTGTGCGCTCGCTCTACGATTTGTTTTTTTATCAACCACAACGCTTGCTGCATCCCATAAATAATGATTGCTTAACCCAAAACACACATCGGTAATGTGGTTTGCAGAGAATTTCCAGGTATTCCAGTCGTTTTGCAACGTTACTTTGCCATCTTTTAATTCCTCCTCGTTGGCTATGTGCATCACTTCATCGCTCGTGTAAGATTTTTTAAGCCTTTCAGCGATGTTAGGCATCAGCACTTCGTCTGGATTCAAAAAATCGCCGGTGGCATACACCACATAATTTTTTGGCGCGGTAACAGAAAAAGTGTAGTCATTAAAATCGTTGTAAAATTCTGCCCTATCTGTATGAGGAATCCTATCCCATCCATTATAATCATCATAAACAGAAACCCTTGGATAACTGTAAGCCACATAAAATGAAGTAGAATCTATCTGCCCTTCTCTACCGCTCTGCTTAGATAATGGATAATTCCACCCAATTTTGAGTTCTATTTTTCCTCCCGGGATGAGTGGTTTCTTTAATTTAACGTTGCCGACCGTACCCCAATCTTTAGCGTCAATATTGTAATTTTCGCCATCAACAGAAAATGAGCTGATAGTTAAACCGGCATCTAAAAAATCTTCGCCTACAGCGCCTGCACGAGGAGAAGTTGGCTTGTGTAAATTGTTAACAAACCTAATGGCAAGTGTTTTTAACGTATCTGGACTTTTATTAGAATAGGCTATTTGCTCATTGCCACTCACTACTTTGGTGGTAGCATCTACTTTAATGTCCATTTGGTAAACACCATGATTCTGCCAATAGTTCTTACCGGGTTTTCCATCTAAACTTCGAGTTCCGTTAGCGTAGGCTGCCTTAATGTTTCTGGGCATATATAATTCTTGGCTCTGGGCAAACGGAAGCACTGCAAAGATTAATAGGGCTATAATGGCTATTTTTTTCATACAAAAAAACGTATTAAGGTAATTTAATGCTGGTTTTACTACTGTATCGGTTAGGATGACAATTTTAATCTTTAAGAAACTCTAAGGGCTTTTATGTACCTGTCAATTTTCAGAGTCTTAAATGCTATCTCTATGGCAATGTAGGTATTTTTTAAAAACAATAACTAAACTATACCCACAGTATAATATTGGATAATTAATCATTTACCTTTTAAATTAAACAATCCCATCTGCGACCATCCATGTTATTAAAAAATCGGCTCGTTAGGCGTTCTCCCAATCGTTGTCTTTAATTTCGTTGTAAACCTTTGCAATACCTGCTTTTAAACCAGTTTTGGCAGTCCACCCAAGTGCATTCAGCCTGCTCACATCCATTAACTTTCTGGGCGTTCCGTCTGGTTTTGATAAATCTGTTTCTATTTTACCTTCAAAACCAACAATTTCTTGTACCAGTTCTGCAAGCTCTAAGATAGAAATGTCTTGCCCTACCCCGATATTTAAAAATCCAGATTGGTTATAGGTTTGCATTAGAAATACACAAGCTTCGGCTAAATCATCAGCATGGAGAAACTCTCTTCTTGGAGTCCCGGAGCCCCAAATGGTTACTTTTTCATCGCCATTTTTTTTGGCTGCTATAAACTTACGCAACATGGCTGGCAGCACGTGCGAGTTTTTTAAGTCGTAGTTATCGTTAGGCCCGTATAAATTGGTGGGCATTACAGAAATAAAGTTGCAACCGTATTGTGCTCGATAGGCATCGCACATTTTTATTCCCGCAATTTTTGCGATGGCATAAGGCTCATTTGTTTCTTCTAACAAACCGGTTAACAAATAATCTTCTTTTAAAGGTTGCGGCGCCATTTTTGGGTAGATACAAGATGAACCCAAAAACATTAACTTTTTAACTCCTGCTTTATAAGCTTGATGGATAACATTATTCTGTATCATCAAATTTTCGTAGATGAAATCTGCGCGATAGGTATTGTTGGCCACAATTCCGCCTACTTTTGCGGCGGCCAAGAAAGCATAAGCCGGTTTTTCAGCCTCAAAAAACTGCTTTACGGCAACAGTATCTCTCAAATCTAACTCGCTAGAGGTTTTAACCAATAAATTATTAAACCCGTTCACTTTAAGGTTTCGCATCAATGCAGAACCAACCATCCCACGATGCCCGGCAATATAAATTCTATCTTCTTTTAACATTAATTTTTTTATTATTGCCAATTAAACCACTCGTTGCTTTAAATCGGCGAAATTATATGATTTAAAATAAGTCAACCACTATTGACGCATTGCTTTAAATTGCTGTAAAATTAGCTATTTTATTCATACTTACAGCTGTAAGGCAATGCGCTAAACGCTAAGTTTATCACTTATAAACAACAATTAGCACAAATAGCTCATTTTTTATTTGCTTTTACAATTCCATCATTTTATCTTCGTTATAAATACCGCAAGACTATGTAGCAGAAAGCTATGTAGTCTTGTTTGCTTTTATATAGGAACTTAAAAAATACACAAAGCGATGACAGACGTTACATATTATACCCAAGAGGGATTAGACAAGTTGAAGGAAGAGGTAAAGTATTTAACTACAACCGGCCGTCAACTTATTTCTAAAGCCATAGCCGAGGCAAGAGATAAAGGCGATTTATCTGAAAATGCAGAATATGATGCCGCTAAAGAAGCGCAAGGGCTGCATGAAGCAAAAATCTCCAAATTGAAAAATGTGTTGTCGAACGCACGACTGATCGATGAATCAAAACTCGACCTTACCAAGGTTTTGGCGCTATCTATTGTTAAAATAAAGAACGTAAAAAACGGCGCAACCATGAGCTATCAATTGGTTGCAGAGACAGAAGCCGACTTAAAAACCGGAAAAATCTCGGTAAAATCACCCATTGCACAAGGACTTTTGGGGAAATCAGTCGGTGATATAACCGAAATTGAAGTGCCGGCAGGGAAAATGCAGTTCGAGGTCCTCGAGATAACCAGATAAACGCATTTCTTTGGCGTGGTTAGATTATTTTTATAAAAAACAGAAGTGAGCATTTAGCTGTTTACCATTCAACATAACCTTTTTACACAAAAAACTAACATGAGTATATTTTCTAAAATTATTTCGGGTGAAATAAAGGCGCATGTAGTGGCCGAAACGGTACAGTTCTTGGCTTTTTTAGACATTAATCCGCTAACTGAAGGCCACGTTTTAGTTATCCCAAAAATCGAGGTAGATTATATTTTCGATATGGAGGAAGACCTCTATGTAGGCTTGTGGATGTTTGCAAAAATTGTGGCAGAAGGAATAAAAACTGCTTTCCCTTGCGAGAAAGTTGGCATCTCGGTCATCGGTTTAGAAGTTCCTCATACTCACGTTCACCTGATGCCGATTAACAGTATAGGAGATATGAATTTTAGCAACGAAAAACTGACATTTACCGAGGAAGAATTAGAGGCGACTGCACATAAAATTAGGGAAGCTTTATTGCAGAATTAGTGCGCAATCTCGAGTTTGGTTTATCCTGAACTCGTTTCGACACCTACCTCTCTGATTTACCGAGTAAGTGGTTCGACAACCTAGCATTGTCGTTTTAACATAAGCTATTTATTATCAATTAATTAAATCATATCTCACTTCTATTACTCGTTCCTTCAGTTTTATAAAATTTGGCCTAAGCTCTGCCGGCCGCTGTGCTAGCCGGAGGGGGCGTCTCTCTTTTTGTACTATATAACAAATTACAGTTAGTTGATTTTTAAGGAATCTTCCGCAAAGTCATCCATTTTTTAGATTCGGTCCCACAGCCAAATAAACCGGATTTGAAAATAATGTTCTTTAAAATTGAAACCAAATACCTTGCACTTGTAAGTCTCCGCAACCTGAACGGTTCAAATGTCTATAGCGCCAATTCCTTTTTGCAACATACGACCCCGACAGGGTCGCATAATTTTTAATACAATGTCTTCTATAACCATCCAATCCCTTCGGGATTACGAGCGGTATTCCAAAATTGCTTTTTTAGAACTCCGTGTTATCCAAATTTGGATATATCTTCTGCTGTAAAGAGAATTACCTTTTTCAAGGTTTCTAAGCGACCTGCCACAAATTTATCTATTTTTGAGATTTGGTTCTGAAACCACATGGACTTGATAAAAAGAGACAAAACCGAGCATTTTCTGCGAGCTCATGAACGCAAATAAAACAACAAACACTAATGAATAAATCAAGGCTGACACCTCTTTGGGTAAAAATTCGCCAAGCTGTTCAATATCGATGATTCGAGGCCCGTCCCCAGCCTTATTCCCGCGCAAGGCTGCGAATCATCTTCGCATCAATAACCCGTCAGGTCTCTGCAAGCAGCTTTAGGCGTTTTTTCTTCCAAATTGCTGCTAGGCCGGGACTAGCGAGATGGCTATAGCGAGTTAAAAAAGCGTTACTTATATTGATTTATATGAAATATATTAAACCTCAGACTGACAAACGATTTACAGAGTACGCAGTTCGACAACCTCAACGTAACAGCCAAATTGCTACTCGCTATTCGTATTTCCGACTGTCTCACATCTAGCATCTCATATCTTTCCGCATCCAGTCTTTGTTCCTTGCTCCTTATTCTTTGTTCGAACTCTTCTAAAGGCCTGCATAATAATCATACCCTCTTTCAAACCAGTAATCGGGCGGGCGCTCATTGCTAAAAGATAAATCGCCGATACGTTTTAAACTCTTTATCCCATATTTAACCGGGATAATCAACCTTAATGGATAGCCTTGGTCTAATGGCAAAGGCACCCCATTCATTTCATAGCACAAAAGGGTTTGCGGCTGCATGGCGCTTTCCATGTCTATACCCACATAATATTGCCCATCGGGTGTAACCAAACCAATGTATGCCTTGCTTGCTTGCTTTTCTAAATGATAGGCTTTTACAAAATCAGAAAACCTAACGCCGCCCCAATGAGAAACCTGGCTCCAGCCTTCGATACATTTAAAGTTAAAAATAACTTCTGTTTTTGGTAATTTTTCAAGATCGGCTAAAGTTAGTTTTAGGGTATCTCCTGAGGACCTAATTACATTTAAACGCCAATTCTTATTATTTAGTGATGCTCTTAGACCAATATTTCCATTAACACGAACTTTTTTTGCTGCTTCAGATTTTGGAAACTCCTTTGCTAGATGTTTCTTGCGGAATGCTTTATTAAACACCTGTTCGTTTTCATTTAACACTTTTCTTAGTGGAACTTGTACACCACCGCGGATCCCTCGATCCGTACTTGCATTCTTAACTTTAAACCATAAAAAAGTGGCTCCCGCAATAAAAATTGCAAAGCCTAAAAACGATAGCAAAGTGCGTAAAACAATTTGTCGCTGGGTCTTCTTTTTTGCTTTCTCTTCCATGTTAGTCTTTCTCGCTTTCTTCTTTTACCACTTCAAAACCAGCAACCATCCCCCTAAAATTATTCCATCCGGCAACTACTACCTGAATGATATGAATTAGGAAGAATAAACAATAGCCAATGGTTAATATAAAATGGATGAGCCTACAGCTGGTATATCCGCCAAAAACATTGCATATAAACTGAAACTGTATGGGTTTATAAATGGCAAGCCCCGTTAATATAGAACCCAACCCCATTACAATAATGGCCGAATACGCAATTTTTTGGGCTGCATTGTATTTTTTTTGAGTCGGCAAAGGCTTCTTACTTAAATGCAAATCATGCAGCAAAACAGCCCAAGCTTCTTTAAAAGAATTTTTATCGGGCAATAGATAGCGCCACTCTCCAGATATCCAAGTATATAAAACGTAAAGAAAACCGTTTAAAAAGAAAATCCACATAAACACAAAATGAAATGCCATGCCTTCTGCCAAACGCTGCTTTAGGTGAAGCGCTTTATAGAACGATTGAGGAAAAAATTTAAAAATCAACTGATCGAAAACACGAATAGAATACGCATCATTAGCCCAATAAATGAGCAGGCCACTCCATATCATAATGGCTAAGATTGGAAAATTTACCCAATGAAACCACCTAATGGCAAGCGGATGCTTTTCGATAATCCTTTTCATGCATTTTTATATAACTTGTTATAAATGTAAGAATTTTGTTCGGAAGCTTTTTCTTTAAAACTAGCTTTATTGGCAAAATGAAAATAACACTGTGGCATTACAACCTCAAGCGCTTAACTATTTAACTTTATTGCAAGTTATATGCGAAAACGTAAGGTAGCTAATCTGCTATTTTTACATCTCTAATTAAATTGACAAATTTCCATAGCGTAAATCTTCCAATTGCATTGAACATTTTCCGTACATTCGTTAAAACATTCTAACCAAATGTACAACTACAACAACTTTACCGATAACGAACTTTTTGAACTGAGCCAAGGAGGTGACCAATCTGCTTTTGAAGAAATTTATAAGAGATTTAGTGGCCTGCTCTATATTTACGCAAAAAAATTAATTAAAAACGACGAGGACGCACAAGACATTGTACAAGAAGTTTTTGTTTATCTATGGAACAATCAAAAAATAAGGTTAAACGCTCAGTTATCTGCCTATTTATATACAGCGGTGCGTTATAAAATCTTCGACTGGATAGATAAGAATAAAATTAGAACCAACTACGCAACCAGTTTGAGGACTTTTATAGAGCAGGGAGAGCTTGTTACCGACAATTACCTGAGGGAGAAAGAACTTATTGCCATTATAGAAAAAGAAGTAAATAAACTACCTAGCAAAATGCGCCAAATCTTCGAAATGAGCAGAAACCTTCATTTGTCTCAAAAAGAAATTGCCCTGCAATTGCAAATATCTGATAAGACTGTAAAAAAACAGATGGGAAATGCATTAAAAATACTTCGACTAAAATTAACCTCTTTCTTAACGCTAATTACTTTGTTAATAAGCCTAACTAGGTTTTAGCCAAGCCACATCGTTTTAATTGTAGTAAGGGCAATTTTAAAAACAGCCTTTTCGGAAATAATCCAGCCGTCAAATTCCAGTTTTAAGAAAAAAAATTTTTTTTTCTACTACCTAATTGGTTTTTAACCTACATGTTTTTATAAGCCAAATATTACATCCTAATGAGCAAACCAGAAGTAGAAGAACTTTTACGCAAATATACCAATGGTCTTTGCACCGATACTGAAAAAGCCTTGGTTGAATCTTGGCATTTAGAAGAGCTAAAAAAATCTCATCGAATCGTTTCTGAGGACGAAATTTTAGACGCCACTAGTAGCATTTGGTCTTGTATCCAACATAAAACCGAAATTAAACCGCTGCGTAATCTTGTTACTTTATATGCCAAAATTGCCGCTGCAGCTATTGTTTGCATTGCGTTAACGTATTTACTTAGAAATAAAATAGCCAAACCTCAGCGGGAAATTGAGCAAGCAAAGGCTGTTAATTTAACGCCGATAAAGCCAGGAGAAACTAAGGCAACGCTAACGCTTGGAGACGGATCTAAAATCACCTTAACAGATAGTAAATTAGGCCTGGTTGCTCATCAGCAGGGCATAAAAATTAGCAAAACCAATCAAGGTGCGCTTGTTTATACTGTAGTTTCGGCAAATACCGACAAAAAAGATGTGTACAACACGCTACAAACTCCATTTGGAGGCCAGTTTCAGGTTGTTCTGCCAGATGAAACTAAAGTGTGGCTAAACGCCGACTCGAAATTAACCTATCCAGCGGTTTTCAATCAAGAAGACAGACAAGTTTCGTTGGTGGGCGAAGCTTACTTCGAAGTGGCAAAAAAAACAGACAAAGCTGGAAAACGAATTCCATTTAGAGTTAAAAGCATACTTGCCGATGGACGCAGCCAGTTGGTTGAGGTTTTGGGTACGCATTTTAACATTAACGCTTACAACAACGAGCCTAAAATAAAAACCACTTTACTAGAGGGAAGCGTACGGGTAGCAAATTTAGATGGAGATAACGCAAGCATTATTAAGCCTGGTCAACAAGCGGTATGGGCAGACGCAACATCTCCAATTTTGATAAAAAACGTTTATGCCGCCGATGCCGTAAGCTGGAAGGATGGTTTCTTTAGCTTTAACGATGAAGATTTACAGACCATTATGAATAAAATTAGCAGATGGTACAGTGTAGATGTAGAATATGTAGGCCCAAAAATAAACAAAGTTTTTGGAGGCCGAATTTCTAAATTCAACAGTGTGAACGAAGTACTCGATCTTTTGCAAACTACCGGAGCTGTAAAATTTAAAATAACAGGAAGGAGGATTTTAGTTATGCCATAACAACTACCAGCCCAATAACGAGCCTAGCTAAACTTAAAAAAACCGGACGCGCTGCTACGCTCCGGCCTTAAAAATTAAGTTAAACCTTCGTTGAATTCTTACCTAACAAAAATTTTAAACCTAATTATCAAATATATGAATTTTTACAATGAAAGGTTCCCTAAACCCAAGGGACATCTATTTAAACTTTTGTTGATTATGAAACTGACTGCCGTGTTACTTATCACCGCATTACTCCAAATAAGCTATGCCGCAAAAGCCCAAAAGGTAAGCTTAGTGGAAAAAAACACGGAGCTGATCAAAGTTTTTAGAAAACTAAACCGAACAACAGGCTATAACTTTCTATACGACCTTGCTCTTTTAAAAGAAGCGCAACCAGTTACGGTAGATTTTAAGGATTTAAACTTCGACGATGCGTTGAAGCAAATTTTTAAAGACCAACCGTTTGGTTACACTATTAAGAACAATACCATTATTATTCGACAAAAACAGGCCGACGGCTCTCTACTGTTGGAAAAAGCCTTTTTAGATATTCGGGGAACCGTTTTAGACGAAACAGGCTTGCCGTTACCTGGTGCTAGCGTAAAAGTAAAAGGCAGCAGCCAAGGCACGGTTACAGATGCGAAAGGAAATTTCTCACTCGCTAGTGTTACAAAAGGCGAAACTTTACAAATTTCCTTTCTAGGTTACGAAACGGCAGAGGTTATTATAAATGATGAAAAAATTTTAACCGTTAAACTTACACAGCAAGCCGGTGTACTGGCAGATGTTGTAGCAATTGGCTATGGCACTCAAAAGAAAAGCGTCAATACTGGTGCAATATCCTCTGTAAAGGCTTCTGACTTAACCAACATGCCCGTTACAAGAATAGAGCAGTCCTTGCAGGGGCGTGTATCTGGTGTTACCATAACAGCAGCTTCTGGTCAACCAGGTGAGGCATCTACAGTAAGAATTAGAGGAACTACGTCTATCAACGGTAGTGATCCATTGTATATTGTAGATGGTGTGGCAATAGGTGGAGGAATAGATTACCTAAACCAAGCGGATATAGAATCTATCGAGGTATTAAAAGACGCTGCATCGGCCGCCATTTATGGTGCTCGAGGTGCGAGTGGTGTAATTATCGTTACGACCAAAAAAGGTAAACGCAACGGCAAAATGCAGGTAAACTACAACATGTACGTAGGCACGCAAGCACCAGATAAAAAGTTAGATCTATTAAATGCCACACAGTACGCAACTTTATACAATGAGGCAGAGTATGCTAAAACACCTAGCCTAACTACGCCTAGATTTCCAAATCCATCTCAGTATGGAGTAGGCACAGATTGGCAATCGGCGGTTTTCAACAATCATGCGCCAGTGCAAAATTACGAGCTGAGTATGTCTGGCGGAAGTGAATTGTCTAGCTATTACGGTTCATTTGGCTATTTTGATCAAGATGGAATAGTAGCAACAAGCAACTCTAAGTATAAAAGATTTACCGCACGGTTCAACTCTGAACATCAACTCACAAAAGCTATTAAATTCGGACAAACAATTGGCTATACACGTACAAACTCCGTTGGCGTAGGGACAAATACAGAATATGGTTCTCCTTTAAACAGGGCTATAAATATAGATCCAATAACCCCAATTATAGAAACTGACCCTGCAAAATATGGCGCTGCCCCCTATATAGGTAACCCTGTGGTTAGAGACGCTGATGGCTTTCCCTATGGAATTTCTCCTTATGCGCAATCAGAGATTTTAAACCCTATTGCTGCCTTGCAGGTTGCACAGGGTAATGGATGGTCTGATAAAATTGTTGGAAACGCCTATTTAGAAGCGGAAATTATCAAAGGTTTAAAAGTCAGGACTCAGGGTGGAGTTGATTTGGCTTTTTATGGTGGAGAGGGATTTACCCCAATTTACTACTTAAATTCAATCAATCAAACCACCATCACATCTTATAATAGAAATTCAAATAGAGGTTTATTCTATTCTTTGGAGAACACTGTTAGTTATACTAAGCAAATTCAGAAACACGATTTTACTGCCTTAATTGGATATTCCTTCCAAAAAAACAAAGGGGAAACTCAAGGTGGAGCAAAAGACGGTATACCCGTAAATAATATTGGAGATGCTTCTTTACAATTCCCCGTATCGAGAATAAACGATGTTTTTTATGGTGGCGAATATCTTAATACCTTAAATTCTGCGTTTGCGAGAGGAATTTACAGCTATGATGAAAAATATCTGTTTACAGGAATCATAAGAAGAGACGGCTCTTCGAATTTCGGGCCAAATAATAAATTCGGATATTTTCCATCTGCATCAATAGGATGGGTAGCCTCCAGAGAAAATTTCTTTCCTAAAAACGACTACGTTAATTTCTTAAAGTTTCGGGCTTCGTATGGGGTAAACGGAAGTGACAATCTTCCGCCGTTCGGATATATTGCTACGGTAAGTGGAGGTAGGAACTATACCGTTGGAACTTCAGGTACCTTAGTCAACGGTGTGAGTCCAAACTCACTTTCAAACCCAGATTTAAGATGGGAAGCAACTTCGTCAACAGATATAGGCTTGGACGCAACTTTATTTAAAAACTTTACGTTAACGGCAGATTGGTACAACAAGAAAACAACAGGAATGCTGCTACCAATTACTGTACCCGGATATGTAGGAAACAACGGGCCTTTTGGCAATATCGCAGATTTGACGAACAGTGGCTTTGAACTAGAATTGGGGTATAATAAAACCTATGGTGACCTAGCGATGAAGATTTCTGCAAACGGATCTTTTGTGAAAAACCAAATTGACTATTTAGGAGATGACAAAGAATATTTGACCGGACAAACCGTAACGCCACAAGCTTTAGAAGTTACCCGTACTAAAATTGGTTATGCCATCGGTTCGTTCTATGGCTTTAGAAGCGATGGGTTGTTTCAAAACCAAGCCCAAATTAACGATTATAAATCTAGCAATAATCTAGTAATACAGCCAAATGCTAAACCGGGAGACATTAAGTTTATTGATTTAAATGGAGATGGGGTAATTAATAACGATGATAGAACAATTATCGGAGACCCAACTCCAAAATTTACCTATGGTTTTAATTTAAATCTAGCCTATAAAAACTTCGACTTGGTTATGCTTGGTCAGGGTGTTACCGGCAACCAAATTTTTAATGCGCTGAGGAGATTTGACTTACCAACAACAAATTACACTACAGCTATCTTAAACCGCTGGACTGGCGAAGGAACAAGCAATACCATCCCTAGGTTAACTTTAGATGACACAAACCAAAATTATAGCAGGGTGTCTAGTCTGTTCTTAGAAAGTGGCGCTTATTTCAGGGTAAAGGTTTTACAGCTCGGCTATACTTTACCGATAAATGTAACGAGAAAAATAGCGCTGGATAAGGTTCGGTTCTATGTAATGGCAAACAATCTGTTTACACTTACAAAGTATAACGGTTACGACCCAGAAATCGGAGGGAACAGCTATGGCGTAGATAGAGGTCTCTATCCGCAGGCCAGAACTTTTTACGCAGGTATAAACGTTGGATTTTAAAATGATAAAAATGATAAAAAATAAAACAAGAATATACGTTTTGGCAATAGTTGCCTTAACGATAAGCTTTGTTGCTTGTAAAAAGTCTTACCTGGAACTTACTCCTCGCGGAACGGCTTTAGAAGATAACTTTTATAAGAACGAAACAGAAGTGATGCAAGGTGTTATTGCAGTTTACGACGTAACCCAATGGGGCACAACTGGAGGCTACACCATGAAGATGCCTTTACTTTCTGCCGCATCCGACGACTGTTTTGCTGGTGGAAGCAACGCTAGTGATCAACCAAACTGGGTAGCGTTTGATAATTTTAACATGAACTCTAGCCTTGGCCCACAAAGTGGACTATGGAATAAAAATTACTCAGGCATTAACAGGGCAAATTTAATTCTCAGTAAAATAGATGGTGCCCAAGGTCTTAGCGATGAGTTTAAAACAAGAGCGGTTGCCGAAACTAAATTTCTTAGGGCTTACTTCTACTTTGACCTAGTAAGACTTTTTGGCAATGTGCCACTTATTACTACGGTACTTCCAACCAGCGATCTCTATAATCAAGCTCAAGTTGGGCCGAAAGTGATTTATGCTCAAATAGAAAAAGACTTAAGAGAAGCTATTCCGGGTTTGCCCCCTACTATAGTAGCTTCAGAAAAAGGCAGAATTTCTCAAGGTGCTGCCAAAGCGCAGTTGGGCAAGGTACTTTTATTCCAAAACGATAATGCTAAAATGGCAGAAGCAGCAACCCTGTTCGAAGATGTAAATAAAGTAGGTAACATTTATGGGTATTCTCTTTTGCCAAACTATGCAGATATTTTTAGCCCTGCTAATAAATTCAATTCTGAATCCATTTTAGAAATACCTCACTCAAACAATGCCGCTTGGAGCGATTGGGGATATATTAACGGAGGAGAAGGTAATGTAGGCACCCAGTTTGTGGGCATGGACAGTTATAATGGCCCCACCTACTCTGCCGGTTGGGGCTTTTGCCCGGTAACCTTTGATCTAGTAAACGTAATGAAGAGCGATCCAAGATTCGATGCTTCAATAATCGACGGAAAAGCACTGAAAGCAGATGGCGCGACGTACAACGGGCGTTACCAAAATACCGATTATTTTATAAAGAAATATGCGCCTTTAAAAGCGTTTAGATCTGCCAGCGGCGTTGCAGAGCAAAACTGGCCAATGGATGAAATTGAGATTAGATTGGCTGATACCTATTTAATGGAAGCAGAAGCTTTGGTAAGAACCTCTGGAAATGCGGCAAGAGCACAGGAATTATTAGATGCCGTAAGAGGAAGAGTGGGCTTACCATCTATACCTGCAACTCTTGATAATATTTATAAAGAACGAAGATTAGAATTGGCTTTCGAAGGCCATCGGTTTTTCGATTTGGTTCGCACAGGAAAAGCAGTTTCTATACTCGGCCCATCTGGCTTTAAAGCCAATAAAAGCGAGTATTTACCAATTCCTTTAACAGAAATTGAATTAACCAAAGGCGTACTCAAACAAAATCCAGGCTACAATTAATCAATTGATTATTATGAAGATATTAAATAAATTAAACACAAGCATACTCCTTGCAATAGGGTTTATGCTTTGCGTAGTGGTTTCCTGTAAAAAAGACAACATTACAAGAAGTATTGGCACACCGCCAACGGCAGAGCAAATTCAGTTTTCGGCAACGCCAGATGCCAGCAACCCGAACATTATTATTTTTAAAAACAGTTATAAAGGTATAAATGCCTATTGGGATTTTGGAAATGGTGCTACTGCCAATGGCAACGAAGTGACGGGCGCCTACCCTCTGGGAGGAACCTATACCGCTACGTTAACTATTTTGGCCGATGGCGGCTCGGTTTCTACCACTAAAACCATAACTATTGCCAAGACAAACACAAGCATGCTAAGCGATCCTGCTTTTAAAATGCTATCTGGCGGTCTTTCCAATGCTGCTGGTAAAACTTGGGTAATAGATAAAACTCAACCAGGCCACTTAGGCGTGGGACCAATTGGTTCGCAAGCGCCAGACTGGTACCAAGCCGGACCGAACGAGAAGGATGGAGCAGGTTTCTACGATGACGAAATGACATTCTACATGGATGCCAACGGACTAAAATACGCATATGCCAACCACGGAGATACCTTTGCAAATGCAGCAAATGCAGCAGGTATAGGTGGCCCAACAACCGGTGGAGATCCAACTGTTAATTATACGCCCCCAACAAATCTTAGTTGGATCATCAATAAAGTAAACGGTGTAAATTACATAAACATTAGCAATAACGGCTTTATTGCATACTACACAGGCGTTTCTTCTTACCAAATTCTATCGTTAACAGACGACGAGATGTGGCTGCGATGCCTCGATAAAGCGAACTCGGCAAACGCTTGGTATCTTAAATTAATTAGGAAAGGATATGTGAGACCTATAGTTCCACCTGTGCAAAAACCATTAAAAGCGGCAGATATCTCTGATGACTTCGATGCAGTTGCCAATGTTACTTGGACTGCAGAAAATATGGATTACTCCAGAGCTTATGACAATCCTTCCAAATTTGGAATAAATACATCTGGCAAAGTAGGCTACTACGAAAAGAGAACAGGAGACGATGGTCAATATGGAAACCTAAATGTTACGTTGCCGTATAGATTCGATTTGGCAGCGAAAAACAAAATCATGCTAAAAGTGTTCTTACCAGGTGGAAACGACTTTACTAAGGTTAAGCCAACAGTATCTGTTAAGTTACAAAACTCTTTACTTGGTGGCAACGCATATACAACTCAATTAGAAGTAGTAAAAACCATTGCTCCTACCGACTATAACAAATGGATACAATTGGAGTTTGATTATTCAGGCTCGGCTTCTCAAACATTGTACGATAAAGTTGTGGTTCAGCTGGGAGGAGAAGGTCATCCAAACCCTGGCATATTTTATATAGATGATTTTAAGTTTAAATAGATCCATTTTTAATTAAAAAGGTCTGGTTTTTAAGACCAGACCTTTTTATTGTTTCAAAAAAAATATCATGAAAAACTACAGAAAACCAATTAACATTTTTTTAGGTGTGCTCATTTTCGGTGCTACATCATGCTCTAAAAACGCTGCGCAAGAAAAGCCGGTGTACGTACCGCCAAAGGAAGTAAAACCAGTAGATAAAAATTGGACTTTTGAAAGTACACCAACTTGGAGCGACGAATTTTCTAACTCTGGCGCGCCTCTATCTAGCAAATGGGATTACGATACCGGCGGCAGCGGCTGGGGAAACAATGAGTTAGAATACTATACCAATACCACCAATAATGCAAGTGTTGCAAACGGCATATTGTCCATTACTGCAAAAAAAGAAAGTTTTGAGGGTAGGGATTACACTTCATCGCGCATGGTTACACGAGGCAAATTAGATGCGCTATATGGCAGGTTCGAGATAAGAGCAAAATTACCTATCGGCAAAGGCACTTGGCCAGCCATTTGGATGCTACCTACCGATCGGGCTTATGGAGATTGGCCAAAATCGGGAGAAGTTGATATTATGGAACATGTGGGTTACGATCAAAATGTGGTTCATTTTACCACCCACACAGAATTGTACAATTTTAAAATAAATACACAGAGAACTGCTACCAAAACCATAGAAACCGCAAGTACAGAATTTCACATCTATAGGGTAGATTGGACTCCTTTTGCCATACGAGGATTTTACGATGGCATACAGGTTTTTGCTCTTGAGAATGAAGGCAAAGGACCAGCAGCTTGGCCTTTCGACAAGCGCTTTCACCTCTTGTTAAACTTGGCTATTGGGGGCGATTGGGGTGGTGCGAAAGGCGTAGATAACAGTATATTTCCACAAAAGATGGAGGTAGATTACGTGAGATATTATAAAATGATTGATAAATAGATTTGGGAAATGAGAGGTCAGAATTTAACGATAAAAAAATCGGGGATGAATCATACCGACCCATCCCCGAAATCTAAATTAACGCTCTCAGTTATATAGACGAACAACATTCGACTTTATTGTACATAGTCTAAAATATTTTTGCAAATACCCAGCCAACGAAATCGAGCAAAAAAAATCGGGGATGAATCATACCGACCCATCCCCGAAATCTAAATTAACGCTCTCAGTTATATAGACGAACAACATTCGACTTTATTGTGCATAGTCTAAAATATTTTGCAAATACCAGTCATCGAAATCGAGCAAAAAAAATCGGGGATGAATCATACCGACCCATCCCCGAAATCTAAATTAACGCTCTCAGTTATATAGACGACAAAAATTGGACTTTATTGTATTAAGCTTCCGCTTTTTGTTGGCTGACAAGGCTGTTTCAACCTTTTTCGAAGCCAATACGCTCATAATCAATCTAAAAAAATTAATTTTTTAGCTTAGACTTTTTTTCCGCAGCATCTTTTTTTGGCTTTTTTATTTCCGTCTTTTCCTCTTGCTGAATTTCGACATCCTCTTTTTTCTCAGATTTAGCTTTCCGAACAACTTTTTGGGGTACTATTTCTTCTTGTTCTTCGATTTTTACAGGCTCAACATCCTTTGGCTCTATCGCTTTTTCGTCTTCGCGCCGAAGAAAGTTTTTAAGCAGTTGCTTTAAATATAAATCGGGTTTTGGCATATTGATAACCGTGCCCGGCTCCTTATCTTGAGACTGTTTGATGTAAGCCGTTTTTATTTTCCCCCATTCTTTAGAAAAAAGTTTTATAAACTGCTCTACAAATTGATCTTCTGTATATTTCTTTGGTAATTTTTCAATTACCGAAGCTATCTTAAATTCTTTATTATGCAAAATTGCCATAGTTGTAATTTTATCCCTGCAAAGATACAATTATCTGCCCCTTATTACTCGAACTTCATAGCAGACAAAAACCTAATCTTTAAAAATTCAATTTCTTTAGCTTTTCCACTAGCACTTCAGAAATCTTCCGATAGCTTTCGAACGTCCATCCGGCTACATGCGGAGTTAAAATTACTTTTTCATTTTTCTTTAGCTCCTCAAACCAATCCTCTTTTTCTAGTGCCGGAAACTTTTCTGTTTCTAAGACATCTAGTCCAGCGCCCAAAATTTTACCGTTTTTAATGTTGTTTAAAACTGCTTTGGTATGCACAACTTCTCCTCTGGCAGTATTTAAAAAAAATATGGGCTTTTTAAATTGGTAAAAATATTCCTCATCAACCATCTGCCTTGTTTCTCTGGTTAACGGAATATGTAAACTTAAAACATCGCAATGTTTAACGATTTCTTCCATACTCACTTCGCGCGCATAAACATCAGAAAAGTTGGTTTTATATTTATCATAAGCCAACACATTTACCTCAAAACCTGCAAGTTTTTTGGCAAAACAGTGCCCCATAAAGCCGTAGCCAATGATGCCAACAGTTTTTCCCTTTAACTCGTGCCCCCTATTTCCTTCTCTGTCCCAAGTTAGTTCCCTAACCTGTTGATTGGCGATATTTAACTTATTCATCAGCGAAAGCAGCATTCCAACAGCATGTTCGCCGACGGCATCTCTGTTTCCTTCGGGTGCATTAATAAGTTTAATGTTTAGCTTTTCGGCCAAGGCCACATCAATATTATCTAAACCGGCACCGGCACGTGCAATAAACTTTAGTTTTTTTGCCGCATTCAAAATTTCTTCATCAATCTTAAACTTTGTTCTTACAGCAATACCAGTGTATTCGCCAATTCTTGCCAGCGTTTGCGCTCTTGTAATTAACGGTTCGTCGTGTACCAAGTACCCTAAAGCCGCTGCCTGCTTTTTAAAAATAGGATGCAGATCATCAACAATTAATATTTTATTATCCATAGTAAAAGCAAACATACTCATTTTTAACACGAGCTAACATAAGCAAGAGGCAAAGCTTTTTTCTATTAAAAAGAGGCTAATTTCAGCTTCATCTATCTAAAATATTACCTCAAAATGCTGTAATAAAATAGTTACCACAATCATTATTAAACTTTGTTGGTGTTTCTTTGTCAATCCCTTACAAACAGGGAAACTTAACAACACATACAACATTGAAAACCAACTTACTTACCATTACATTTTTATTATTCACGCTTTCTTTATTTGCCCAAAAAGGAAATCAAGGGAAAATTACCGGGGTTTTAAAAGATGCAAAAACACAAGAAACCATTCCATTTGCTACCGCCGTTTTGCTTAATCCAGCCTCTCAGGCAAAGGTAAAAATTGTGCAAACGGATGTGAACGGTGCTTTTAGCATCTCAAATATCCCGATAGGAAAATATACATTTAAAATTAGCTTTGTCGGCTATCAAACCATGGTAAGAAGTAACGTAGAGGTTACGGCTGCCACCAAAACGCTAAACTTTGGAAACATACAGATGACCAGCGGAAAAGGCAACGTGCTTAGCGAAGTGCAGGTTACCGGAAAAAAAGCTTCCATCCAGCTGGGCATCGATAAGAAGATTTTTTCTGTAGACCAAAGTTTGGTTAGCGAGGGCGGCTCTGCATCAGACGTATTGCAAAACGTGCCCTCTATCCAAACAGATATAGATGGAAATGTAAGTTTGCGAGGGTCTGCCGGCGTTAAGGTTTTGATAGACGGCAAACAATCTCTTATTGCGGGTGGAGACATTAGCCAAATTTTGCAATCTATACCTGCCAGCTCCATAGAAAGTGTAGAGGTTATTACCAACCCAAGTTCCAAATACGATGCCGAAGGCCAATCTGGTATTATAAACATTGTACTTAAAAAAAACACTAAACTCGGTTTTAACGGATCGGTTGCAGTAACTGCCGGCAATAAAGACAATTACAACGCAAGCACCAATTTAAGTTTTCAAAACAGCAAGGTGAATCTTTACGGAAATTACAGTTACAGGTACGGAAACAGGTACTTTGGGGGATTTCAGAACATTGATTATTTTCAACCCATCGGCGACATCAACTTTGCTAACCAACTTACCGATTCTAGATCTACAGACAAGGGCAACAACGTAAAAGCGGGCATAGATTACTATATCACCGATAAAAGCATCGTTAGTTTTTCTGGCGGTTTTAACAGTAGAGACAACAATAGGAACGAACTTATAAACATAAGCCAACTTACCAGCGGGCTTCAGCCAGTTAAGTTAAGCAATAGAAATAATTTAACCAATGGTACTGGAAACAGTTATGATCTTAACCTAGATTACACGCAGAAATTTAACAAACCGAAAGAAGAACTTACCTTTAACTTTGGTTATAGCAACGGTGTAAATGACAATAATCAGGCTTACGATACGCAAATAACCAATTTAAACGGTACACCTACCGATTTAGATGCGGCCTTGCAAAACATTTACAACTCGGGCAACAACAGCAACTACAACATCCAGGCAGATTATACCTTACCAGTTGGCCAAAATGGAAAGATAGAGGCTGGTTACCGCAGCCAAATTAAATTGGCAGACAATACGCAAATTGCCGATTCTTTGTTAACCGGAAGCTCGATAGACATCAGTAATAACCTGTTAAACAATTTTTTTAAGAGTAAAGATCAAGTGCATGCCCTCTATTTAAACTACCAAAATCAATTAAATAATTTTGGCTACCAAATAGGATTACGTGGAGAAGACGCTCAACTAAATACTTATTTAGAAGGTTACAACAACAATTTACCTTATGCTACCCCCGGTAAAATACAATATAAGCGACTTTATCCAAGCGTATTTTTAACACAGAAGTTTAAAGGCGACCAACAGCTACAATTAAGCTACACCCGCCGAGTTAACAGACCGCGTGCTTGGGAAACAAACCCATTTTTAGATGTATCTGACCCGCTAAACTACCGACAAGGAAACCCAAATCTTATACCAGAAGACGTGCATTCGTTTGAATTGGGCTATAGCAAATATTGGCAAAACGTTACTTTTACGGGTAGTGTTTATTTGAGAAAAACAAACGATGTGGTAGAACGCGTACGCAGCGAACCAGATGCAAACGGAATTATTATTACCACACCACAAAACCTAAGTAGCGAAATAAACACAGGTTTAGAGCTTATTGCACAATATACCGCATCGAAGAAGTTAAATTTTACAGGCAACGTAAACCTTTATCAAAGCGATTTAAAAGGTGCTCCTGCTTTCGGTATTGCGCCCAATAGTGGCTTTAGCTATAATGGCAACTTAACCGCCAACCTAAGTTATGTTAAGCATTTAACCATTCAAATAAGGGGAGAATATCGAGGCGCAGAAGTACAACCACAAGGCAAAAGAAATGCCATTTACAACATAGATGCGGGTGCAAAATATGATTTATTGAATGGAAAAGCTTCTCTTAGCTTTAATGTGAGAGATGTTTTTAATACCAGAAAATACAGTTTTACAAACATTGGCCAAAATGCAAGTACCGCTTTCGAAAGACAGCTTAATGGCACAATGGGCAACTTAACTTTCTCTTATCGCTTTGGAAAAAGCACTTTTAAAATGAATAAGCAAAAGAAAGGCGACCAGCAACAAGACAATCGCGGAGATGAAACTTCATTTTAAAACTTTCCATTCGTTTAAGCAAAATTTTATCTTTGGTGATGAAAGAAAAAAATCCATGGCAAACATTAAGTAGCAAAAAAAAATACGACAACAATTGGATCAGCCTTACCGAGCACCAAGTTGTTAATCCATCTGGAGGCAACGGAATTTACGGCGTGGTGCATTTTAAAAACATCGCCATTGGCATATTGCCAATAGATCGTGACCGAAATACTTGGTTGGTGGGGCAATTTCGCTATGCGACAAACACTTATAGCTGGGAAATTCCAGAAGGCGGTGGCCCTTTTAACGAACAGCCATTAGAAAGCGCAAAGCGAGAGTTGTTAGAAGAAACAGGCTTAAGCGCAAAAAATTATCAAGAGATTTTGCGCATGCACCTATCTAATTCTGTGAGTGATGAACTTTGCATTGTTTACCTAGCCAGAGATTTAATTGAGGGAATTGCCATGCCAGAAGAAACAGAACAGCTACAGATAAAAAAATTGCCTTTTGAAGAGGTGTACAAGATGGTGTTGAACGGCGAAATAACAGATTCGGTAAGCGTTGCCGCCATTTTAAAAGCAAAGGTTATTTTGGGATAAATTAAATTACGATTTCAGAATTACGATTTACGATTATATCCATTTACGGATACTAACCACAAAGTGCGCAAAAATTTTCGCAAAGTTTGCAGAGTATACGCGCTAAACGCAATCGATTGAAATCCACCGCTAATATTTCGGCCGAGGCTATGCATCTTTTTATAGGAGTTATTGGGGTGTGATCACTTTTCTGCTTTAGTCTTTCAGCTTTGGTCTACTCCGATAGCTTTCCGAAAAAATCAACAATCAATTTAAATAAGTTTTGATAAGCTGTTAAAGGCAAGTTTTGAGGTACATCATAAATGTCGTGATACGCTTTTGGCCCACCTTGTGTATAGATAAAGAAAGCAGGAACGCCCATTTGGCTAAAAAAGTAATGGTCGCTGTTGGCCGCTTTTCCTCTGGGATGGATTACGGAAATAAGATGTTCTGAGTCATTTATTTTATTCATCAAGTCGAATGCCTTCGGATAAACGGTAGAATTTACAACGGTCATACCTTCAGAGCCCGTTCCAACCAAATCTAAGTTGATTAAAAACTTGATGTTTGCCAATGGAAATGGTGGGTGCTGTACAAAAAACCCAGAGCCTAGTAAACCAGCTTCTTCCCCTGCGAAACAAACAAATACAACTGTATAAGACTGTGGATTTTTAATGTAATATTTTGCTAAGCTTAGCAAAGTTGCTACGCCAGCAGCATTGTCGTTAGCGCCCGGAAAATAGGTGTCCGCACCCATACCGCCAAGGTGATCATAATGCGCGGTAATCATCAGCACAGAATCTGGATGCTTTGTACCACGCACAAAGCCACAAATGTTAGCAGCTCGAAATGCAGAATCGAACTTATTCTCAATGTCTATTTCTATCCGTTTTGGCGTTTGCTTTACCGTATTCGTGTTCAATTCGATGGTTGTAAGGCTATCTAAACTCGTGGCAACCGACCAAGTAAGCTTATCTTTAAAAACTACGTTAAGACCAGCTGAAACAAAATTTACGCTATCTAACTTTTTTAGCCTAGTGCTTTCTTTCAACCCCGGACTTCCGTTGCCGACAATAAAATCTTGACCGGGAACCAACTGTTTTCCATTTAAGGTAACCGACATTTTCCCAGGAAAAGTATTTACTGGGTATTCAAAACGCTGACGAAAATCCTCGGCCAAAGGCTCTAAACCAATTTCTTTAAACTGATTGGTCAAATAATCAGCAGCCAACTTCATCCCACCTTTCGTATAACCTCTTCCCCAATATTTCGCCGAAGCTAAAGTATCTATTACATTTTTGGTGTACGTAATGTCTTGAGCATGAGCACATATTGCCATTAAATTGATAAACATTAAAGCAAAAATCTTTTTCATCACTTTGCGATTTAATTCATTAGTAACAACTGCCATTTAAAAAAATTGCATCAAAATAAGTCTAATTCTTCGAAACCTAAAAATCCAAAAAACATCCGAGTTACGAAAAAACAGCAAAGCTCTAAAACCGAAAGTTTAGTTTGTCGGGCTTTTGTATGAAATATAGCTGTTTTGGTTTGCTCTCACAAACTTCCGTACATTTACGATAGATTTCCTTGTTTGGGACAATCTCAATTAAAAAATCATCTCTAAACAACGCAAAGGCAGGATATAAGAGATATTGATACTTTTAAAAATGTTTATAGAACAAATTTATACTGGTTGTTTGGCGCAAGGCGCGTATTATATCGAGAGCAATGGCGAAGCAGCAATTATAGATCCGCTTAGAGAAGTACAACCTTATATTAACAAAGCAAATGCACAAAAAGCGAAGATAAAATATGTTTTCGAAACACACTTTCATGCCGATTTTGTATCTGGCCATTTGGATCTGGCTAAAAAAACTGGTGCAACTATCGTTTATGGCCCTTATGCCAAACCAAGTTTCAATTTTCATCAAGCCAAAGACAATGAGGTTTTTAAACTTGGCGACATTAGCATGACCGCACTGCATACGCCGGGGCACACCATAGAAAGTACCTGCTTCTTATTAAAAGATGAAAGTGGAAATCAGAAAGCGCTGTTTTCTGGCGATACCCTTTTTATTGGCGATGTAGGTAGACCAGACCTCGCCCAAAGCATTTCCAAAGATTTAACGCAAGAAAAACTGGCAGGCTACTTGTTCGATTCTTTACGCAATAAAGTTATGCCTTTGGATGACAATATTGTAGTTTACCCTGCCCACGGCGCAGGCAGTGCTTGCGGCAAGAACATGAGCAAGGAAACTACCGACACGCTAGGCAACCAGAAAAAGACAAATTATGCGTTGCGCCAAGAGATGACTAAAGAAGCGTTTATTAAGGAAGTTACCGAAGGCCTTTTGCCACCACCGGCTTACTTTCCGCTAAATGTTAAAATGAACAGTGAGGGTTACGATTCTATTGATGCTGTTTTAGAAAGAGGAAATAAAGCCCTTAACCCGAATGAGTTTGAAATATTGGCCAACCAAACCGGCGCCATTATTTTAGATACCCGGCCACCGCAAACCTTTGCAGCAGGTTTTGTGCCGAACGCTATAAACATTGGTATAGATGGTAGTTTTGCGCCTTGGGTGGGCACATTAATCCCAAACATCTCGCAGCAAATTTTATTGATAACAGACGAAGGTAGAGAAGAAGAAAGCATTACCAGGTTAGCGCGCGTAGGTTACGATCATACCATCGGCTTTTTAGCTGGCGGAGTAAAAGCTTGGGAGAAAGCTGGGAAAGAAATGGACCATATTAACTCCATCAACCCTGCCGAGCTAGCACAAAAAATAGGCAAAGCCGATGTAATTATATTAGACGTAAGGAAAGAAACCGAATTTGAAACCGAACATGCCAAAGGCGCAAAAAACATTCCATTAGACTATGTGAACGAACAAATGACCAAGTTGAACAAAGACGAGACCTATTTTGTACACTGTGCAGGCGGCTACCGTTCAATGGTGTTTAACACTGTTTTGCGGGCACGCGGTTTTAGAAATTTAATTGACATAACGGGTGGCTTTAAAGCCATTAAAGAAAACGGCAACATCGCCACCGTGGCAAACCTTTAAATTATACTTTAAATGTTAACATTAATAAAAGAACCATGGCCGTGGTACGTTTCTGGCTTTTGCATTGCCCTAACTATGGCGGCACTCCTTTTCTCTGGGAAAACTTTTGGATTTTCATCTAATCTACGCACGATGTGCAGCATCTTTGGTGCGGGAAAAAAGGTTTCATTTTTTAACTACGATTGGAAAGCACAACGTTGGAACCTGCTCTTTTTAGTCGGCGCCATGTTAGGTGGATTTATTGCATCTACATTTTTAAAAGACGATGCACCCATAAAACTGGCATCTTCTACAATAAAAGACTTGAGCAACATCGGGATTAAATTCGACGGTCAACTAAATCCATCGCAAATTTATGGATTGGATGTGCTTACCAGTTTTAAAGGTTTTTCCATCTTAATTTTTGGTGGGATGCTTGTTGGTTTCGGTACGCGATATGCAGGAGGATGTACTTCTGGACACGCGATTAGCGGTTTGGCCAACCTTCAAATTCCTTCATTAATTGCCGTTGTCGGTTTTTTTATTGGCGGCTTGGTTATGACCTTTTTTATCTTACCACTAATTTTTTAATGATGAAGGGCATAAAATATATCCTTTGCGGCGTGTTTTTTGGCGTAGTTATGGTAAAATCAGAAGCGGTTTCTTGGTATCGAATCCAAGAAATGTTTCGTTTTCAAGCTTTCCACATGTACGGCATCATTTTTACAGCGGTGTTTTTTGGAGTGATTATCGTTTGGTTGATCAAAAAACTCAACCTAAACGATACGGATGGCGAAAAGATAAACATCAAAGACAAAGCGAAGAGCTGGAAAAGGTACTTATACGGCGGTAGTATTTTTGGTTTAGGTTGGGCTTTAACCGGCTCTTGCCCTGGGCCAATGTTTGTGAATGTTGGCTATGGCTATTACACCATGTTGGTGGTTATTTTAGGCGCCTTGTTAGGGACGTTGCTGTATGGAATAATCAAAAAGAACCTTCCGCATTAGCTAAAATTTGATGTTTCAAAAACCTTTATACCAACCAAACGGCAAAAATTTAATCCAAGGCACCGGGCTAGAAATCGATTGTTACCTGTACCTCTTCCTCAACAGGTTTCCAAAGCGGCCCGTCTTTTAACAAGCGAATTGCCTCTGCATTTTCTTTTTTACCAACGCTCTTAATCACTTTTACGTAAATCGGAGCACCCTGATTGGACACATGAAAGCCCAAAACAACTTCTTTTTTAATACTGTCAGTTTTAATGATGCGATTATTTTTTTGCAGATATTCTCGCCATTTTGTCCAGCCGATGAGAGGCAAAGACGCTGAAGACATTAAAATGGTTTGGCTTGCTGACGACATCTGCTTTTTTGCGGGGGCTTTATAGCCAACCACCACTACTTCGGCTAAAGAACCTTTGTCTGGTTCTAGCGCAATATATAGCGGTTTGTTTACAGCTAAATGTTCCTCACTGATGGACTTTTTTGGCAAACCCGCCGAATCTAATGATTTAATTGGGCTCTGACGATTGTTCAAAAAGGTCATATTTACAATTTTTTGCTTATAGCCAATATAACTTGCCACTAAATTCCTTTTTTTACTGCTGTCTGCAACTAGCGTAAAATTGCCATTCTTATCGGTTGTGGTAGATACATTGCTGTCTTCTAATCTTACGGTAACTCCGGGCAAGGCCAATCCGTCGCCTTTAGAAACCACCTTTCCGATCAACACTTCATTTGTTTTGGTTGCTATTCCTATACCCTTTGCGCTGTTTTCTAACACCGCTCTAATTTCATTGGTTTTTTGTGGGGCCGCCGCTGCAATCCGCGCGCTGCTTGCAACTGCTTGAGCAACATCGGCATCAGTTTTTGTAACAGAAGATGCGAGTTGGGCTTCCTCCACTTCACGGGGAACATTTTCAGAAATTACTGCTTTAGGAGCGGAAACAATTTTATCCTGCTGTATCGGTCTTTCTGCAGTTGGTACTATTGCACGCTTTGGCTGCTGTTTTGCAATCGTAACGTTGCTATCCAGATTTACCATAACCTCTTTGTGGTTTTGCTTGGTAAGCTGATTGCGTCTATTGGTTTCGCGCATTATAAATAAAATGCTTACCGCGATAAATGCAACCGTAGCAGTTGCTGCTATACTTAAGCGCTGCGTGGTTATTCCCCATATTTTCCGTTTTACAGGTTGGTTTTTAACCCGCTCGTGCAATTGCTTTTGTAAAATAGAAAGTGTTTGTTTCCTTCTGGGCGTTGCCTTTAGCCCTTCCAAAGCTTCCGCCACAAAAGGATCTTCAAGCGCTTGCCGCTCAACCCGGTGCATAGCTTGCGCACCAAGCTTACCTTCTAGGTAAGCTTCAAGCACGGCGATATCTAACCAATCGTTATTCACTACTGTTCTTCTCTATACAGATTTTTAAATTCCGCTTACCGTTTTGGATATAGCTTTTTACCTTTAACATATCGTAACCGGTTATTTCGGCCACTTCTTTATAACATTTCTCTTGTAAGTAAAACAAATCTACACTTTTGCGCTGCTCCTCAATCAACGACTCCATGCATTTCTCCATCAACGTAAGCTGTGTTTCTTTTGTGTTGTCTATATCTAGATGCACAAATTCAGTATTTTCCACAAACGTATCATCTAAAGAAACGATAGTTTGTTTCCCAGATTTTCTCAAGGCCATTAAGCAATGGTTTCGCGTAAGTACGTGCAACCAGCTTTTAAAATTCTGTACCTCGTGCACCATTAATTTTGGGATCAGCTCCTCAAAAATTTGCATTACGGCATCTTTGCTAAGTTCTTCGTCTTTAAAATAGTTTATGCATACGCCAAAAACCAAGTGCATGTATCGGTTATACAACATGCCCAAAGTTTCCAAATTGCCCGTGCTCTTGTACTTAGCAATAAGCTCTACGTCTTCAACCTGCTGCCTATCAGCTGTATGCTTTATAAAGTTCAAAAATAATTTACCTAATTTTTTACTCAAGTATAAAATTTTTTTTTGGCTTATCTGTGGAAATCTTTTAAAACCTGCATCATTCTAAAAAAACTAATTATGAAAAAGCTTTTAATATTTGCATTTGCCGCAATAGTTTTGTTCGGCTTTAAAGCCATTAATCAAAAGAAAATAACAGGTATAGTAACCGATGAGCAAGGCCACGCATTGCCTGGCGTTTCTGTAGTTTCTGATGTAAGTAGGGCGAAAACGATTTCAGATGCATCTGGAAAATATTCCATCTCAGTATCAGAAAAAGATAAAAATCTTAACTTCTACTACATAGGTTTTCTCGTAAAAAAGATGGCTATAAAGCAGAATACTATAAACGCAGTAATGAAGCCAAATAATCAGGCGTTGTCTGAAGTAGTGATCGTGGGAAATGCTAAACCAATGCAGAAGCGGAATTCAACGGCATATATGGCTCAAGCGGATATGACAGTATCGTCATCACCGCCTAGTATTTTGAGGAATAAGGTAGCAGGAATTAGTATAGCGAGTCAAGAAAACACAGAGAGTTATTCATCCATCGCAGAAAATGGTTTTCATAGCGCCCAGAACGATCCACTTTCTACATTTTCTATAGATGTAGATGCCGCATCGTACACCAATATGCGCAGGTTTATCAACAACGGAACCTTGCCTCCGCCAGATGCCGTTCGCATCGAGGAGATGATTAATTATTTCGATTATCATTATCAACAGCCCAAAAATAACGTTCCTGTAAACATCGTTACAGAAACGGCCAATGCCCCTTGGAATACCGCACACAAATTGGTGCAAATCGGTTTGCAGGGAAAAACGATTTCTACGGATAATCTGCCCGCCAGCAACCTCGTTTTCTTAATCGATGTTTCTGGGTCTATGTATGCGCAAAACAAGTTACCTCTACTTGTTTCTTCTTTCAAATTACTTACAGATCAGTTGCGGGCGAAAGATAAAGTGGCCATTGTGGTTTACGCGGGTAATTCTGGCTTGGTGCTTCCCGCAACCAGCGGAGACAAAAAAACCATTATAAAAGATGCCTTAGACAAACTTGTTGCGGGCGGCTCTACCGCAGGCGGCGAAGGCATAGAACTTGCCTATAAAGTGGCGACAGAAAATTTTGTAAAGGGAGGAAACAACAGGGTAATTCTTGCCACCGATGGAGATTTTAACGTTGGTGCAAGTAGCGATGGCGATATGGAAAGCCTGATTGAAACCAAGAGAAAAACAGGCATTTTCTTAACGGTGCTGGGTTTTGGAATGGGCAATTATAAGGATAGTAAAATGGAAATCCTCGCCGATAAAGGCAACGGAAATTACGCCTACATAGACAATATAAATGAAGCGCGCAAAACATTGATAAGCCAATTTGGCGGCACACTGTTCACGATTGCAAAAGATGTGAAGTTGCAGGTGGAATTTAATCCGGCAAGGGTAAGTGCCTATCGATTGATTGGTTACGAAAATCGCCTGCTCAACAAAGAAGATTTTAACGACGATAAAAAAGATGCAGGCGAATTAGGCTCTGGCCATACTGTTACAGCATTATACGAAATCATCCCGGTAGGCATAAATGATTCTTTTAGCAGAAGCGTAGATGCTTTGAAATATCAAAAACCAAGCAAAACCAATACGGTCGATAACGGAGAGCTGTTAACTGTAAAATTAAGATATAAAGATCCAGATGGCGACAAAAGCAGGCTGTTAAGCAAAGCGGTTCTCGACAATCCGCTGAGTTTTACTGCTACTAGCGATAATTTTAGGTTCGCTACCGCCGTTGCAGAATTTGGGATGGTGTTGCGCCAATCTAAGTTTAGGCAAAACGCCTCTTTCGATCATGCCGTTTCTCTTGCAGAAAGCGCAAAAGGTACTGATAAAGAAGGATACAGATCAGAATTTGTAAGCTTGGTAAAGTCTGCTAAGCTATTGACAAAAAGCAGTAACCTCAGCTTAAAAGACAGGCTTATCATGAACGGAGAGGACTAAAATATAAAGTTAGAGAGTAAAAAATAAGAAGCAAGGAACAAAGACAGGGCGGCGAGAGATGTTAACTGCATCTTTGAAAATAGAACTAAAATTGAAAAAAATGGGCTTGCTTAAAATGTTTTGGAAACGAAGGTTTTCTAGCTATTAATTTGAGCAAGCCCCGCTCTCGCTACTGCCGCAAAAAAGCGGGCATCCGCTAAATCGGGTTTAGGTACGCCGGGCAGTTGGTATTAACTTTGGTTGGAACAAGGAGTAAGGAGCAGACAACAAAGACTTGGTGGCGCGGAATGTGAGATTTGAGACACGATAGAATCGTATATCCAACTCGCCTTATTTCAAGGAGAGGTTGGGGCAATGTCATTACCTTAAAAAAAAACTAATAAAATGCTTTCATCCTGAGCCTGTCGAAGGGCAATCATTTTGTTCCATAGACTTTTTTTAAGGTCTGCAATGGGGATGGGAGTTACACTTTTTCTTGAAAAAAGTTCGCTAAACCAAGCATTTGGCGAACTCGTAAATACATTCAAACCAAAACCTTATTTCAATTCGTTTACATGAAATTTTTTAAACTCAGCACAATGATTTCTTTATATTAAGTATTGAGCACAACAAAGCGCTTGTGCGGGGTGAATCTGCGTCAATCATAACTAACCCCCAACTTTTGGATGTTCAACAATTTTTTGTTATTATAATTGCCTTTAGCAAAAAAACAAAACACAACATGGCGATTAAAACGTTTAAAAAACTTTTCCTATTTCTTTTTTTTAGTACCGCGGTTTCTTTCTTCGCCACTTCGGCGCATGCACAAAAGACAACTTTACCCTTTGGAAGAGATTCTTTAAAAGTGGGCGTTGCTGGAAACGCTCCATTTGTAATAAAAGAGAAAGGTGGAGAATTTGCTGGTATTGCCGTAGAAATATGGGAAGGAATTGCAAGCAAAGCTGGCTGGAAATTTAAATACGTTCCTTTTAACACGGTTAACCAATCTTTAGCCGCCTTAGATAGTGGAAAAATAGACTTGGCCGTTGGGCCAATAAGCATTACCGCCGATAGGGTTACTCATTTAAAGTTTTCACAGCCATTTTATCAATCTAGTCTTGCCATTGTTTCTCGCACAGATAAACCAAGCTTTTGGGAACGGATTGAACCCTTTTTTAGTTTTAAACTGGTTATTGCTGTTGGTGTATTTTTAGTTATTTTAGGTTTGGTTGGCACCATTCTCTGGCTTGCAGAGCGAAAAGCATCGCCAGAACAGTTTCCAACAAAGCCAAGCAGCGGCATTGCAAATGGGATGTGGCTAGCCATTGTAACCATGTCTACCACTGGCTATGGCGATAAAGCGCCTATTACGTTTTGGGGCAGAATTATAGCGGGCAGTTGGATGGTCATCTCCATAATCTTTGCAACCTCTATGGTTGCTGGTATAGCAAGTACGCTAACTTTATCTGGCTTTGGCAACAACACCATTACCAGTGCAGAGCAACTCTCTGGCAAAACAGCTGCAACCATTGCTGGCTCTCCTGCTGAAGAATTTCTAAAGGAAAATTCGGCAAAAGTAGCTCCGGTGGAGAACTTAGCGGATGCCATTGCAAAACTTAAGAATAAAGAGGTTAATGCGGTGGTTTACGATAGACCACAGCTAATGTATTTTCTTAAAAACAACAAAGACAAAAAACTAAATCTATCTAAAGCCGAATATTATAAACAAGGTTATGGATTTGCTTTCCCCATGAATACAGAGATTACACATCATGTAAATGTGGAGCTATTAGAGCTTACCGAGCACAAGAAAATCAACAGAATTATAACTTATTGGTTAGGAAAGGAAGAATAATTTGAGGGCTTTGACCGAAAAAAGATTATCCTTCCATGTTCAGAAACCACTCTTGCGCTTCCTTAATGGCCAGTTTGGTCAATTCTGATCCATCGACGTTTTCAAATTGTTCTTTTGGATTGTTTAAAATCTCAATCGCCTTTTCCCTAACCTGAGGGTCTAAAGCTGCCATTTCTGCGGGAAAATTATCGAATGTCCAGTCCATAAAAAAAAGTGTTGGGTGATAAGGATTAGGTGATAGCTGATAGGGTATGTTGAGCTAATTTTTTATGAGTCAAATATACTCGTTTAATTTCTCAAAGACACGGTTAAAAATAAATTTCTACCCTCATTTTTTCTCTTTCCAATAGACTTTTTTTAACTTAAACTTTTTCTCTGTCGGGATAAATTGATACACAAGCGTATTTCCTTTTAAACAGTTCTGATACTTTTCTTTTGTGAGATATAAAGCGCTTTCTATTTCTACTTGATTTAAATTTCTAAAATTATAATCGAATATTGGGCCTCGCAGTTCTTTTAGCCGAGCAGCACAGTCTTTCGCTCCGGGAATCATCAATTCCTTTCTAAAGTCTCCGAAAATAGCTGTCTGATTTTCAGCTGATTTTAACACTCCATTTCTATAATTGAAAACATTTAAAGAGTTGTCATCTCCAGTAATTGTATTCGCAATAACCAGATAAGAATTATCTGCACACTTATAAATTGTCATTTCCCAAAACCCATCTATCACAGAATAACCTATCGTATTTGGTTGAGCATAGATAAGATTCAAATGAAACGAATCTCTATCAATATAATAGCCGTTCTTTTTAACATCCTCCACCAATTGTTGCCGCTCATTTTTGGTCCATTTAAAATCGCGAAAAGCGGCGTCTGGAAGCAGAGGAAGCAAATCTAAAATAACTTTATTGTCGCCATAATTTACGTATACAGTATCCTTTTTACTATTCGAACTTAAATTTTTAGACTGCTTAGCCTCAATAACCACAGAAGAATTCTGCGATTCGGTAATTTTTGATTTCTGATTGTTGCAGGAAAAAAGAAAAATTGCCAGTAAAGAAAACAGTGAGAGTATTGGTTTCATTTTTTTGCAGGCTAGGTAAAGGATTGATGGCGTTGAAAGGGACAAAGTATCAAAAAATAATCTTTGCCACAAACGAAGACCATATTAAAAGTCTCAGTTATTATCCTTATCCAAATTAAACGGCACAGCTTCCGCAAAGGAACTTATCTATCGACTTGCCATATCCGGTTTCCTCATTGAACTAAAAATTCCATAAATAAAAATTAGAAATCCGAAGCATAGAAAAAACCCACCACCCAACAACATCATTCCTGCCCAATTAAAACTATGTGGGTGTAAGGAATAGGTTCGTATCGAACTATTAAAAATAAGTGGGTGACCAAGTAAAAGAAGGATGCCTACTATCGTAAAGCCAAAATGCCAAAAACCAATTTTGTTATTTACCGGACTGAACAAAAACGTAACGCCTAAATAAAGCAATGCTGTTATACCTACGAACGAAGCAATAGCCATAAAAACTATTGAACCGCTCACAACATAAAAAGCGTTATGTAGATACACATCCATTGAATAATTTCTAAGCAACAATGCAAGTGCAACAGACAATACTGTCGAAAACAAAAACAATTGGCTTGGTTTTAAATTCATGTTACGCTAGGCCTTAAAATTATACGTGTTGGGCGACATAAAACTTATCGTTTTAGAAAAAAACCATATAACTTTCATTAAAGATAAGCACTTTTTTTAAACTTGTCTTTTTCTCCAACAAGATTAACCACCATTTGAGAACGTTAATAAACAAAAACATTCTTAAAAACCATGTGTTGTTTAGACAAAACAAAAAAATAAATCATGAAAAAATTAATTTACGGAGCTGCGATAGCGTTATCGGTATTTGCATTCCAAGCCTGCAATTCAAACAAAGATTCAAAAGAAACTGCCGATAGTCTGAACAAGACTAAGGACACCACTACGAACGCAATGAATACCGGCGGTATTGCGGTAGACAAAGCTGACGCCGATTTTGCCACTAAAGCTGCGGCAGGTGGTATGGCAGAAGTGCAAATTGCTAAGTTGGCCTTAGAAAAAAGCACAAATCAATCTGTTAAAGATTTTGCTACCATGATGGTTACAGATCATGGAAAAGCAAACGATGAGTTGATGGCGATTGCAAAGGCAAAGAATATTACATTACCAACTGCTATGGATGCAAATCATCAAAAAAAATATGATGAATTAAATGGCAAAACGGGTAAGGATTTCGACAAGGATTATGTAAATACCATGGTAGACGGCCATAAATCTACTTTAACATTATTACAAGATGAGGCAAAAGATGGCAACGACGCAGAGTTAAAGGCTTTTGCCGCTAAAACTGCGCCTATTGTACAAATGCATTTAGATAAAATAAATGCCATTGATAAATCAATGAAATAAGGTTTCCATCTAAACCTCTATAGTCGCTTAGAGGTGTTGGCTTAGAAGAACCTAATTGATGAATTTTTTGGCATCAGTGCGAAAAACAAAGACCCTGACGTTCTCATAACATTTGGCTAATTGAAGTAAAACAAATTTGTTTAATTTGTCACTCGAAACCGAGATGTTTGATTACTGATCCTATTATTTATCAAATGATTATAAGTTAATTTTAGGGGTTGCTAAGCAAATTTGAAATGACTCCCGAATTACTCGCATCTTTTATTCGATAATATGAATAATTCGGTATGCCTCTAAAAAGAAAAACCCCTCAAATGATATCATTTGAGGGGTTTTTAATGTTTTTGTAATGATTAAGCGGAATGGACGGGACTCGAACCCGCGACCTCCTGCGTGACAGGCAGGCATTCTAACCAGCTGAACTACCACTCCGTTTCCCCTTGCGGGAGTGCAAATATAGGAGCTTTATTTCATTTTATAACAAATAATTTGAAAATAATTACAACAACCTAATTTACAGCACCTTCTTGCATCTTCTCTGCGTTCTCTGCAAACTGCAATGCATCAATCACACCTTGTATATCGCCATCCATAATATGAGTAAGGCTATATAAGGTTAATCCAATACGGTGTTCAGTTACTCGCCCTTGCGGATAATTGTACGTTCTAATCTTGGCAGACCTATCTCCGGTAGAAACCATTGTTTTACGTCGTGCCGCAATATCACCGTTTTTCTTCTGCAATTCTATATCGTACAACTTACTGCGAAGCATATCCATCGCTATTTCTCTATTGCCTAACTGCGATCGCTCTTGCTGACAAACCACTACAAGCCCTGATGGCTTATGTGTAAGCTGCACCTTAGTTTCTACCTTGTTTACATTTTGTCCGCCTGCACCACCCGAACGCGAGGTCTGCAACTCAATATCTGCAGGGTTTATGTAGACATCTATTTCCTCAGCCTCTGGCAATACCGCAACTGAAGCTGCTGAGGTATGTACGCGCCCTTGCGTTTCAGTATCGGGAACACGTTGCACACGATGCACGCCACTTTCGTACTTCAACTGACCATACACATCATCTCCACTTACTTTTAAAATAACCTCTTTGTAACCGCCAGCCGTACCTTCAGTTACGTCGACAGTTTCTACATGCCAACCCTTAGTCTCGAAAAAACGAGTATACATGCGGTAAAGGTCTCCAGCAAAAAGCGCAGCTTCATCACCTCCAGTTCCACCTCTAATTTCGAAAACCGCATTTTTGGCATCTTCTGGGTCTTTCGGAATCAGCATCAGCCTAATCGCACTTTCCATTTCTTCTTGCTGAGCAATCAGCATGTCTAATTCCCCTTTCGCCATCTCACGCAGTTCATTGTCCTTTTCACCACTCAAAATTTCCTTATTGGCTTCTATATTGCTAACTACGTTTTTATAGATTTTGTATTCGTCTACAATTTTGCCAAGATCTTTATACTCTTTGTTCAAACCTGCAAAACGCTTCATATCCTGCACCACATCTGGGTTGCTCAACTGCTCTTCTACATCTTCCCAACGCTGCTTTATCGCTTCTAATTTTTCTAACATAACAATTTTAAATGCCAAGACGGTTGTTTTTTACATCACTTCAATCCATCTGAGTGCTACAAAATTAAACAAAAAAGATGGCATTTTATTTTAAGCTATACCGCCCGGGAAAAGCGAAATTGAAAGGTATTATCTTATGTACTTGGAGCTAAAAGCCCCTTTAGTGATTTAGGGTAGGAAATTGGGGCATGGCAAAACACTTTTGCCGCATTTAGTCTAAAAAAAACTACATTTGAGTTAAATCTTTCGTATTTTAACAGCCAATGCAGCAAATTTCAAACGTAAATTTTTTTGAAAACGATCAACTGGTAAATGCAAAAACATTATTTCTCAATAATGGCATTATTTCCGAGATCAACGGCCATTTTCCAAAGCATGTCGGCCAAATAGAGACAAGTAAAGAATTACTCGTGCCGGGTTTTGTAGACCTCCAAATTTATGGCACAGCGGGAAAATTATTTTCTGCTGAGCCTACCACCGAGTCTTTGGAAGTAATAGAAAACCAACTGCTTAGCGAGGGAACTACTGGTTTTTTAGCATGCATACCCACAAATACCTCAGAAGTTTTTCATAAGTGTATAGAAACCGCTAAAGCTTTCCGCCCGAAGGCCAGAAACTTTTTAGGTTTGCATTTAGAAGGACCGTTTTTAAATCGTAAACGCGCCGGAGCGCACGTGCAAGAATACATCCGCAAAGCAACTTTAGATGAAATAAAACAACTGCTAAATTTGGGAGACGGAGTAATTAAAATGATGACGATTGCCGCCGAGCTGCAAGACGAAGAAGTTATCAAATACCTCTTAGATAACGGCGTGACCGTTTCCTTGGGGCATAGCGATGCGACTTTCGAGGAAGCAAACGCAGCCTATAAAAAAGGCGTACAAACAACTACTCATCTTTTTAATGCTATGAGCCCAATACATCATCGCAATCCTGGCATCCCTACTGCGGTCTTCAGTCATCCCACAGCAATGGCAAGTATAATTGCAGATGGCCAACACGTAGATTTTGAGGTAGTGAAATTTGCGAAAAAAATAATGAAAGAACGCTTGTTTCTAATTACAGATGCGGTAACCGCATGTAACATTAGCCCATACCAACATATTGCAAAAGGCAATAAATATGTCATGCCGAATGGAACGTTATCTGGCTCTTCTTTAACCATGTTAGAGGCGGTAAAAAACTGTGTTAACTATTGTGATATAGAGTTGAACGAGGCGCTCAAAATGGCTTCCCAATATCCCGCAAAGCTATTGGGCATGGAGCATTTAATTGGCTCGATAGCAACAGGCCACCAGGCAAATCTAATCTCCATTGATGAAGAACTTAACCTAAAAACAGTTCTTTTTAAGGGAGAGGCCGTACAAGTTTAAATAATTATAGCAATTCTGCACAACCATAGCTAGGTATTAAAAAATTGTTGATATTTTTGAAATCATGAATTACAAACGCATATTACTTAAACTTAGTGGAGAATCGCTGATGGGCGATAAGCAATACGGCATTGACAATGAGAGGGTTAAGCAGTATGCCCAAGACATTAAAGCAGTGCACGATAAGGGCTTGGAAATTGCCATTGTTATTGGTGGCGGCAACATATTTAGAGGTTTAAGCGCCGAGAAGAGTGGAATGGACCGTGCCCAAGCTGATTATATGGGCATGCTGGCAACCGTTATTAACTCTATGGCCTTACAAGATGCGTTGGAAAAACAGGGAATTAAAACCCGTTTGCTTACGGCGATTAAGATGGAGCAGATTTGCGAACCTTTTATTCGCAGAAGAGCAGTACGGCATTTGGAAAAAGGACGGGTCGTTATTTTTGGCGCCGGTACCGGAAATCCGTATTTTACCACAGATTCTGCAGCAGCACTCCGTGCGATAGAAATTAAGGCAGATGCTGTACTTAAAGGAACAAGGGTGGACGGAATCTATACTGCTGACCCAGAAAAAGATCCCTCGGCAAAAAAATACGAGCACATTTCCTTTAAAGAAGTTTATTCGAAAGGATTGAACGTAATGGACATGACTGCCATTACGCTTTGCGAAGAAAACCAACTACCCATCATCGTATTTGACATGAACAAGCACGGAAATTTTATGAAAATAGCCAATGGCGAACACATAGGAACGGTTGTTAGCTAAAGAAAAGATTATAATTTTGTAAAAACACGCAGAAATGAACGAACTGATAAAACTTCAACTGGACGATACACAGGACTTAATGGATAAGGCAATAGTGCATTGCGAAGGAGAATTAACTAAGATACGTGCAGGAAAAGCATCTGTTGGGATGCTTGATGGGATTTTTGTAGATTACTACGGTTCTTCTACACCATTAGCACAGGTGGCAAGTGTTAACACTCCAGATGCTAGAACCATTATCGTTCAGCCTTGGGAGAAAAACATGTTGACACCAATTGAGAAAGCCATTCAAGAAGCTAATATCGGGATTAACCCACAAAATGATGGTGTAATTATTAGGTTGATGGTTCCACCACTTACCGAGGAGCGTAGAAGAGATTTGGTTAAGAAGGTAAAAGAGGAGGCGGAACAAGGCAAAATTACCATTAGAAATTTACGCAAAGAAGCAAACGAACATATTAAAAAGCTGAAAGAAGATAGCGTATCAGATGATGAAATAAAAACCGGCGAAGCTGAAGTACAAAAACTTACCGATGCCTATATCTTAAAAGTAGATAAGCACTCAGAAGCGAAAGAAAAAGATGTTATGACGGTTTAAATTGATAGAGATTGTATAAAAGAGGTTGCCTTTCACAAAGAGCAGCCTTTTTTTGTTTTTTAGCTGTAAACTTTCCTAACTCGGTTCTGTAAAGAATTGCCAAGGTCAGGTTGGCTCTAATGCATCGCTACTTCCAAGTCTATTGCCTTAAGTTTTTGACCGTTTTGGAGAAAAGTTAAGCTTCTTACCTTACCTGCCTTATTTTTTTCGAATCTAAGTTCTGCTTCAACTATTGTATAAAAAAATTCTAATTCAGATTCCGGATAAATCTGCGCTTTAATTTGGCCAGTGATAAAGGAATGTTGTATAAGTATTTCCGAATATCGTCTTCATATTTCAGTTTTTCGGCTTGATGCAACTGCATAATAGCCATTGCAGTAAATTGCTTTGATACAGAAGCCAACTCAAATATGCTGCTGTCGTTTAAAAGGCATTTTCTTTGCGAAATCTGCATATCTGAAGGCGTTTTCGTAAATTGGTTTTCCATTTTCTGCAACAAGAATACATCAATTAAAAGACCGGTTTGCAGCTATTTTTCTAACAAGAGAATCGAGATTGTGCCTTACCTGAGCAGAACTGGGCGTTAGCTTAAATAAAAGCGCTAAAACAATTCCGCATCTGCCAATGGAAATATGCATTGTCAGTCTAATTCACAATAATATAGAAATAACCTATGACTTTCTGTTTACCCGAAAAATTTGAACTTTACATTATTTGCGCAAAAAAAAAGAGCAACCCATCCAGGTTACTCGTTTTTAAACTAACTTATTATTCATAAAAATGCTGTTGGGGAAGGAGTCGAACCTTCAAGGGGTAGTTAGCTACAGTTCAAAAAATTAATTTGTGGTCAACCCAATAAGCTGCGTTTATCCCATAATTCCCCACCACCGAGACAAGGAGGCGTGTCTGCCAATTTCACCACCCAACATTGTTGTAGTTGAGTTTTACGTTGTAAGTTCTACGTACTAAGTTTAAAACCACTTATAACGTACAACGTATAACTCAAAAAGCTGTAGGGGAAGGAATCGAACCTCCAAGGAGTGGTTAGCACAGATAAATCCGTATTTTCCATATTCTCCGCCACCGAGACAAGGAGGTGTGTCTGCCTGTTTCACCACCCTACATTGTTGTATAACTTTAAAAGAACTATCCTGGTTTATTAGTTGCTTACTACAAATGTAAGAGAAGTTCCAATAGTTTGCAAATATTATAAGTAAATAAAAATATTATTATAATATTTATATTAATTTGTATATTTGTATAAAAATATGAAAACAAATGCTAAAAAAGGACAATTACAATTTAGAGATTGATAACCTCGACATTGATATACTGAAACAATTAATGCACGATGCAACCAAGCCGTATACTGAAATTGCAAAAGAGCTGATTGTATCTGGCGGAACAATTCACGTTAGAATGAAGAAGCTGCAAGAGATGGGCATTATAAAGGGTTCTCATTTAATTATAGACCCACAAAAAGCAGGCTATGACATTTGCGCTTTCTTGGGAATTTATTTAGAAAAGGGAATTTTATATAAAGATGCGGTTACTCAACTGAGTAAGATAAAAGAGGTGGTAGAGTTGCACTACACCACAGGATCTTACAGCATGTTCGCCAAAATTATTTGTAGGGATACCGCACATTTGCGGCACGTGTTGAACGAAGAAATACAAGCTGTTAAAGGCATACAACGAACCGAAACGCTTATTTCTTTAGAAGAAAGCATTAAGAGACAGATTGAGCTGGGGTAGGTTTTTTTTCTTGCAGAACAGCAAGTTTTTAGACCCGATTGAAGTGGCATCTCCCGATTTTTATCGGGAATAAAACGGAAAGCGGGAACGAACGTTGTTTCTTGCCCTGCACTAGCTCTTCTAAAAAAAAACTATTTTAAAAACTGATAAGCAATTAACGCAGCTATATAGGCCATCGCTGTCATATAAATAAGTTGAATAACTGGCCATTTCCAGCCTTTTGTCTCTCTATAGACAACCGCAACGGTGCTCATGCATTGTAGGGCGAAAGCATAAAAAAGCATTAACGAAATGCCTGTAGCAAAAGAATAAACTGGCAAACCTGTTTCGTAGTTTACAGAAGCGGCCATTTTACTTCTAATCGTCGAATTATCATCTGCGCCGCCATCTACACTATATATGGTTGCCATTGTACCCACAAATGCTTCGCGCGCAGCGAAAGAAGTAATTAAGCCAATCCCTATTTTCCAATCGTAACCCAATGGTCTAATGGCCGGTTCTATCCAATGCCCTAAAATGCCAACGTAAGAATTTTCTAGTTTTTCTGTAGCGACCAATGTTTTTATATGCTCAGCTTGCTGTGGTTGCTTTGCGGCTACGACTTCGTATTTTTGATCTATTTTTTCAAAACGTTTACCTGGGCCAAATGAAGCCAACACCCACAAAATGATGGAAATGGCAATAATTACCTTTCCGGCCTCGAACACAAAAGTTTTAGACTTTTCGACCATGTTATAGAGCACATTCTTCCACCTTGGCATGCGGTAGACTGGCAGCTCCATGATAAAATAAGAGCGTTCTTTTGCCTTGATTATTACTTTCATAACCCATGCAACGGCAATAGCAGCAATAAAGCTGATGAGGTACATAATCATTAGCGCCAAGCCTTGCAAGCTGATGATGCCCCAAATGGTTTTTTGTGGAATGATTAGGGAAATGAGCAAAATATAAACCGGAAGCCTGGCAGAGCAACTAATTAATGGCGTAACCATAATGGTAATCATTCGGTCTTTCCAGTTTTCTATATTCCTTGCGGCCATAATAGAGGGCACCGCACAGGCAATTCCCCCAATCATTGGCACGATTGATTTACCGTTTAGCCCAACTTTTCTCATCACTTTATCCATCATAAAAGTAACCCGAGCCATATAACCGGTATCTTCTAAAATAGAGATGAATGCAAATAGGATGGCAATTTGTGGGATGAACACAAAAATACCACCAAGTCCGGCCACCACGCCATCCAATATTAAATTGGTTAACATACCAGCGGGTAAAAACTGATGGCCATACTCTGTTATCCAACCAAAAAACGTTTCTATCCATGCCATTGGGTAAGCCGACCAAGCAAAAATTCCGTTGAAAACAAGAAATAGGATAAACAGGAAGATGGCAAAGCCCCATATTTTATGGGTTAGAACTCCATCAATTTTATCGCTTAGGGTAAATTTAGAGGCCCTGCCTTTGTCGATAATTACGTCGGCCAGAATACTACCGAAACGCTTATACCTAGCAATGGTTTCAGCAGCTTGTATTTTTGGAGAATCGAAGTCGTATTCGGTCTCTAATGCTGTAAGTTTCTGTTGCTGCTCGGCAGATAAATTATTTAGGTATCGGTGCTGATGAAGTACTTGAAGCGCATAGTAATCGTTGTCTGTACCGATAATTTTTTTCGCATGCTCTATTGCCTCTGGCGCCAAAAAATCTATATCGACCGCAGCCAGCTGTGTCGGTATTTTAGTGGTATGCGCAATCGCGATTTTAAGCTTTTCTATCCCAGTGTTGCTTCTGGCAGAAATTGGAATGACTTGAATGCCTAGCTTGTCTGCGAGTTTATTTACGTGAATGTAAATGTTCTGCTTGTCTGATAAATCGGTCATGTTCAATGCCAATATCATGGGGATACCCAAATCCGCAACTTGCGAATACAACAGCATGTTACGTTTAAGATTGGATGCATCTACCACCAACACCACTACATCTGGATGACTGGAATTGGTTTTATCTGCAAGTACCTGAAAAACGATTCGTTCGTCGTTGCTTTTTGGATATAAACTGTACGTACCCGGAAGATCAACCACTTCTACAACACTACCATCGGGCAATTTGCTTGAGCCAGTTTTTTTATCGACAGTTATCCCCGGAAAGTTTCCTATTTTCTGGTTTAATCCTGTTAGCTGATTAAACAGCGTAGATTTACCCGTGTTAGGATTTCCGACCAATGCAATTCTACTGCCCAACCTCTGTGCTAATTATTGAATGATGACTACATCTGCCTCTGATTTTCGCAAACAAAGCTGATAACCTGCTATGCGAATGGCCATAGGATCGCCAAGCGGCGCAAAGCGTTCTACTTCTACTACTTCTCCAGGCAAACAGCCCATCTCCATAAGTTTGATAGACATATCTAAATCAGTAAAAGCCACTATGGTTGCAGATTCTCCAATTTTTAAATGCGACAGTTTCATGTGAAATATTTTGCGCAAGTTAACCTTTCTTTAGATTTAATCCAAATAAGAATACGGATATATTAAATTGATACCACTCACATTAACTAAAACCCTCTTCTACCACCACCATGTCTCCCGCCACCATCTTCGCCGCCCTGTTTGCCGCCAAACTTATTTAGCGAGTAAATAAAAGAGAACATAAAGTAGCGCTTTAATACGTTGTAAGTGGTTTCTCTACGCGTATTGTTATTTGCAGAGCGAGAAATACCCTGATTTTGGTTGAGCAAATCATTAACAGATGCTTTAAAAGTTCCCTTCTTTTTAAAAGCCAAAATGCTTAAATAACTGTTCACGATGGTATACTCACTGTTAGCGCTAGCGTCTCCACCTGTGTATAACGTGTAATCTGCATCTACAGCAAACCGAATGTCGGCGGGGAAAAGGTAGCTTATATTTGCATTCGGACTCAATCGATAAAAAGTAGTATTAAAATTAGGTTGAACAGAATAAGTGGCATGATCTACATTTCCATAAATAGCAACATTTAAGTCTAATTTATCTAGATTGGAACTAAGCCTATAGCCATTTCTCAACGAGTAATTGTTGGTGATGTTTCTTGCAGCGTTAGTAAAATTTACGTCTCTATTATAATTTAAACCAAGATTAATGTTAAAATTCAGCTTGTTATCTGGCAGAAAAGGCAAACTTAGATCAGAAGATAGGTTGCCAGAGTAAACACCATTTACATTTGTTGGAGTTATGGCAATTTTACCTTGGTCGGGGCCAGATTTCAGCAAAACCGAGCTGTTTGCAATATTGTTAGAGGTTTGGCTTAGATTTAAATTAACAAACCAAGAGCGATTTTTTCCTGGGGTAAAAACCCGATACGAAGCTCGCAAAGAGTTGCTATACTCTGGTTTTAAATTTGGATTACCAATGGGTTTAGTTTGAGTGTTCGTGTTATCAAGTACGGGCTGCAACTGTTGTATACTTGGCTGGTTTGTTCTGCCTTGGTAACGTACGTATAAACGCTTGCTGTCGCTAAACCTATACCTGTAACTTGCAGAAGGACGGTAATTATTTACGTTTTGCTTTAATATATAGCCTCTTGTTAAATTGTTATTTGTTCTATTGGTGTTTTCTACAGACAGACCAAAGTTCCAATTGGTTTTTTCTGCATTATAGTTAATGCTTATCCCTCCCTCATTTCCTAAAATGGTATTTTCGTAAGCATTGCTGTATGTGGTATCTACCAAATCATATTTTAAAGTTGCAGGATTAAAATCATAGGTATATCTATTTGAAGTGTTGTGGTTATAATTGTTCTGATAGTTTGCCTCGAAACTTAGCGTTTTAGAAATAGGTTCGGTATAAACTACCCGTTCGCCTTGATTAAGCGATTCTCCAGTTTGATCGTTAAACTGGTTATCAGAGCGAGACTTAATTATACTGTCGCGTGTATTAACCTCTTCAATATCGCTATAAACTTTTCCGTCGTTGTTGTTTATGTTAGTGTTAAAACTCAACGAAATAGTGCGGCCTTTTTTTGCAAAATTTCTACGCAATAAAATATTGTTGTTAATAGATGGCGAGGTATTGTGACTCTTGTATTTTTGCGTGCCATTTATGGTGTAGTCCTGATAATCCCTGTTATAGGTATTTAAATTGTCGTTATTATCTACCGTGAAACTGATGTTTGGCTGAATGCGAATAGAAGTTAAACTGTCTAATTTAGTATCTACCATAAAATCGAAACGGTGGTTTGTTCTATCAGCGATATTATTCTCGTCGTTTTTAAAAAGCGTAGTTATATCGCCCAAAAAATTAGTGCTAATGCTATTTCTAAGCTCCGCCTTATTAGACTTGTTTACAAAGTAACTGGCGTTAAACTCAGTTTTATCGTCATAAGAATCTGCAAACCGTATCCCTCCGGCATTTGTGTTAGTAATGCCCGCTCCTCTTAATCCTCCGCCAAAATTCTGTTTATTTACATTGTTGAACTGGCCAAGCACACTCAGTTTCTTTTCGTTTTCGAATTGGTTTACATTAAATGAGCCATCATATCTATTATTTGTACCATAACCCATATCTGCACGCCCAAAATACCCATATTTCCTATCTTTTTTTATGGTGATGTTTAATACTTTAGTTCTACTTCCATCATCTATCCCGGTAAATTTAGATTGTTCTGACCCCTGATCTATTATCTGTATTTTTGCTATCATATCTGCAGGAAGATTTTTTGTAGCCAATAGCGGGTCGTTCCCAAAAAACTCTTTGCCATCCACATAAACCTTTGTAATGGTTTCCCCCTGAGCCTTTATTCCGCCATCCTTATCAACCTCTACACCTGGTAGTTTCTTTAACAAATCTTCTGCAACAGCGTTTTCTATTACTTTAAAAGAACTTGCGTTAAATTCTATGGTATCTTTTTTAATAACAACGGGAGCAACTTGGCCTTTAATTTCTACAGTATTAAGATCTAGGCTGCTGCTTTCTAACATAAATGGGTTGAAAGCAATTCCGGGTTTTTCCGCAGTCAAGATAAAATCTTTAGTAATTCTCCCATAACCCAAAAAAGCAATGTAGATGGTATATTTTCCTGGTTTAAGGCCAGCGAAGTTAAATTTCCCATCGTCACCTGTACTGCTTGTTGCTACCACAGAAGAGTCTTTTAAATCTTTTACGGCGAGAGAAGCATAGCCTATAGGTTTTTTATCACTCGCATCTAATACTACACCACTTACGTTAGTTAGTTTTTGGGCAAATGCAGCAGAAAACGAAAAAAGAAAAACAAGTAGCGTAAAATATTTTCTCACAAGTAATAGTTTAACGGTTTGGATAGTGACTTCGAAATTAGCAAAAGGTTTGCTCTGAGCTAGTAACAAAAACAATACATAAAACGATTTAGACCTTGTACTGATGTAGTTTAAAGAAAAATGGACTGATAATGATTAGCCGAATAACGGCGTTTTGAGTAAGAAAACTGATCTCATCCTGCCCATTTGAAATTACACTTTAGGGTTTACATCCTTCCTCTCGAGCCTCTTCCTCCTTGCTGCATATCCCCACCGATGGTTCTTCCTCCTATCCTTGTTATAGAGTAGGTAAGCGAAAACATATAATACCTTTTAAGTACATTATAGTTTAAATCTACTATCGTGTTGTTTGTCGCAGTACGGCTTATGCCTTGATTTTGGTTGAATGCATCGTTTACCGCAGCCTTAAAAGTAAATTTATTCTTAAAAAACTGCCTGCTCACGTAGCTGTTTACCAAGGTGTACTGCGTATTGTAACCTTCGCCGCGGCCACTATTGTTTATATAATCTAAGTCTACCGCAAGGCGGATGTTGCCCGGAAAAACATAACTCGTCTCAAAATTAGGATTAACGGTGTAGTAAGTTGTGTTCGATTTTGGTTGTGCAGAATAAGCAGCACGATTTACTGTGCCAGATATACCTCCCGTAAAATCAAATTTATCAAAATTGGTAACAAAGGTATATCGGTTGGTAAGAGACCATGCATTGGTAACGTTCTTAATGGAATTTGTAAAATTGGTATTCCTATTGTACTGGCCACTTAACGACATATTTAAGTTTAATTTTTTATCGGGCAACAATGGCACGCCGTAGGTTACATTTCCATTACCCGAATAAACGCCGCCCACGTTTACATAAGTTGTCGCAATCTTACCATAGTTAGCGTCGTTAACATCTGTTATTAAGGTGTTATTATTGCCAATGGCATTAAAGGTTTGGTTTAAATCTAAATATGCAAAGAAAATGCGGTAATGCGCAAAATCGAAATTGTTGTACCTAAAATTAAGGTTGTTGTTAAACGAAGGCCTCAGGGTTGGATTTCCGATAAATATGGTTTGGGTATTGGTATTGTCTGGAATGGGTTGAATTTGGCTAATAGACGGCTGTTGTGTATTCCCTCTGTATCTTATGCTCAAGCGTTTAGAGTTGCTAAAGTTGTATCGAAAATTAGCGTTGGGTGTTAAGTTTATAAAGTTTTGCGTTCTTATTAGCCCCGTAGTTAAATTGCTATTTATCCTATTGGTCTGTTGGCCTGCAACGCCAATATTTAGATTATATTTTCGCTCCGTTTTGCTTAAGCTAAACCCAACAGCATTGGTAAGTGTTCTGTTTTGATATACATTGCTATATACAGAATCAACCACATCGTACATGCCACTTGCTGGATTAAAATTTAAAACCGCCCTGTCTTGGTTGTCTCTATTAAAACCGTTTTGGTAGTTAAATTCCATACTAAGCGTCTTAGAAATCGGCTCTGTATAAACTAGGCGAGAGGTATTGCCTATAGAATTATTACCTAAATTATTTAGTTGGTTTGTAAGTTTGGTGGTGTCGTTTTTTGGGGTGCTTATGTTTTCAAAAATATAATTTTTATTTTTACTGTCATTATCTCCAATAGAGGTGTTAACGTTTAACGAAATTGTTCTGCCACGCCGCTTAAACTTTTTGCGCAACAATAAGTTGTTGCTAACATTAGGAGTGGTTGCTTTTGTATTGTAATTCTGTAAACCTATTGTGTGGCCCTGCAAAAGGTTTCTATCATAAGTACTTTGGTTTACGCCATCGTTCTCTGTGTAGCTAATGTTCGGTTGGATTTTTAACGATGCTGTTTCGCCCAATTTGGTATCCACCATAAAATTAAACCTATTATTGGTTGTATTGGTGTTGTTGTTAGAGTTGTTTGCAACCGTGGTAATGGTATTGCCCAATAGGTTTTGTGTAAAGCTGTTTTGGTTGTTCAGCGCAGAAGATTTGTTAAAAAAGTAGCTTCCCTGAATCTGTGTGCCATCTTTATAGGTATCTCCAAAGTTTAAGCCCGCTGCATTTGTGGTGGTAATGCCGCCGCTTCCGCTTCCACCGCCACCACCAAATCGGTTTCCACGGCCTCCGCCGCCACCAAAATTTTGTTTGTTTACGTTGTTAAATTGCCCGATAAAGCTAATTTGTTGGTCGTTATCGAATTTGTTAACATTTATATTCCCATCGTACCTATCATTGGTGCCATAACCCAAGCTACTGTTGCCAAAGTAGCCTTTCTTCATGCTACTTTTAGTGGTAATGTTTAAGATTTTACTTCTTGCGCCGTCATCCACGCCAGAAAATTTTGCCTGTTCAGATTGTTCGTCGATGATCTGAATCTTATCTACCATATCTGCAGGCAAGTTTTTAGTGGCCAAAAGTGGATCGCTCCCAAAAAACTCCTTTCCGTCTACTTTTACCTTTGTAATGGTCTCGCCTTGTGCTTTAATGCTGCCATCTTTTGCAACCTCTACTCCTGGCAGTTTTTTCAGCACATCTTCTACTACTGCATTTTCTCTGGTCTTTATAGATTTGGCATCAAATTCTATGGTATCTTGCTTAACCACAACTGGTATGGTGGCAGTTACATCAACAGTATTTAAATCTAAACCATCATCTAACAAGGCTAAATCGCCAAGATTTATAGGCTTGTCTGTAAGCTCGAAATCTTTGTTTAAAGGCTTTAGACCAAGATAAGCTGTATAGATTCGGTATTTGCCTGGAGGCAATGCTTTTAGTTTAAAAACACCATTGGCATCTGTCTGGCCCGTAGCTACAATGCTAGAGTCCTTTAAACTTCGTATCGCTACCGAGGCTAGCTCCACAGGAGTTTTATCTTTTGCGTTAATCACCTTGCCACTAACGCTAGGGGCATTTTGAGCGTTGGCTGTGTGGCTGCATATCGCAACCACAAATACCATTATTGTTACACGAAGTAGTGATTTCATTAATTTAGATGGTGTTTTTAAATTACCCTTTCAGACTCCAAGAAGTGCTAAAGGTTTCATTAGAAAAAACACCATGAGGGTAACAATTTAAATACACAAAAAAAAAGACTCGAAAACTAGTTGTGGCGCGGCTCTGAAAAGGTTTTTTGATATACAGTAGGGCAACCGCAGCCTTTTTTAAAAATGCCACACCCACTTACTAGGGTAGTAAAAAGCAAGCAACCCAAAACTATTTTTAATTTCATCATTCTTTCAAAAACTCCTCATTCTTCAATGTAGCTGTTTGAGGATTTAAGTGATGAAGCAATACGTAGCTAAAGATTGCCATTAAGCAGCCAATCATATCACTTCCAAAATCCCACCATTCTGCAGAACGATAGGTAAATACTTTCCATTGCAAAAGCTCTATTCCTCCACCAAGCGCAATGTTGATGATCAGGATTTTAACTATTGTTAACTTTCTAAACGCAAAACTATGCTGGTATTTAATTTTTCCGTAAAGCAGCAATACCGAAAGTACAAAGAAAAACCCCAAATGGGTCATTTTGTCAAAACCTTTAAAAAAGAAACCGCTACTGCCAGTATCTGGCATGCGGATGTTGCAAAGAATCAAGATAAAAATTGCCCAGAAAATTGCCCATTTCTGGTTTCTTAAAATCTGCATATTTTCTTCTTATGCGCCAACCAAGTCTTTATAAGACTCGGCAGAGAGTAACTCGTCTATATCCTTTTGATTCGTAACGGTTACTTTTACCATCCAGCCCTGTCCATAAGGATCAGAGTTAACCAATTCTGGACCGTCATTTAACGCAGGGTTAATTTCTGCAATTGTCCCAGCAACCGGCATAAATAAATCAGACACCGTTTTTACCGCCTCTACCGTTCCAAAAACTTCGTCTTTTTCTATCGTAGAACCAACCGCGTTTATATCCACATACACAATGTCGCCAAGCTCGCTCTGCGCAAACTCTGTTATGCCAATGGTGGCTACGTTACCATCTATTTTAATCCACTCGTGGTCTTTGGTATACTTAAATTCTATAGGGAAGTCCATACGTCTACAAATTTTTGTACAAAGTTAATTATAAAACTGAAATATTAAGAAGTATTTGATTACGAGACGCAGAGGCAATTTTATTGTTACAAATAAGGCTTTTCGAAAACGAGAAGCAAGTAATCATCGGCAATTGCAGCCCCGCTTTCTGTTTCAATCTTACCCCTAAATCCCCTGAAGGGAAATTAGGGGTAAATATTTCCACGGCAATCGGGTTTAGGGCACAAGGGAACTAGCGTTTTTGAGGGGAGTTAGCAATCGTTAACTTAAGGAAATCCGCCGTCACATCGAGGTACCAAACGTCTCACAAATAAGATTTGCTCACAGAATCGATTACCTTTTCGCAAGATTTTTTTACTGCGTTCAAAAGAGATGAAGCAGTTAAGTTAATGATTAGAAATTAGTTTGGTCAAAATCCTAGTTACGCTTCACAACAATCAATTATAAACTTGATTATATTTTGTGATTATAAATCTAAAACTCCAAACGTTTCATTGTAGGGTGTTAAAATATCAATGATTTCAAAATTTGGGTTTATGTGTCTCCTAAGTGACGACTAGGTGCTTTTCGACCTGCTGTCCGAAGTAACAAAGTGGCAAACCGATATATCAAGATTTGCTTGAGCAAATAACTTTGAATCATTTGGAATGATTGCCCGAGGAGAGAGTTTATCGGTATTGATTTTATTTTCTTCAAAAATAGCATAGCCAAATGCTCCTGTTCTTTTTGCATGGTCTAAGTTAAAAGGAACTATTTAGATGTGCCTTAGCGGAAGCTCATCAATTTTTCCTCTAACACAATACTCGGCAATTGAAATTGTAGAAACCTTTAAAACTATTTCATTTTCGAGAAAATATCTAAAGTAATCTTTAGCATTGCCATGCAACGGATCCTCGTCGTTAAGTAAACGGACAAAGAAGCTGGTATCTAAAAACACGCTAAGCTTCATATCCTCCTCTAATATTTATCAGCCATTCATTTGTGTCGACCCCTTTCCAGCTTTTCTTCGCTTTGTTAATTAGATTAGTTAGATAATCTGAATCATATTTTGGACTATAGTTAACTAACTCTACAAGTTTTAAAGTTTTTGTATCAATTTCACCAATTTCAAGGTTTTGTTTTCCCTTGGCACGAACACCAAATTTTTTATACAGCAGGTTTTCTTCTTGTTCCATTAAAAAGTCTTGCCCTGTCTCTATTGCCAAATACCCAAAGTCTTCTGTATCCAAATGAATATTTGCTTTAGTTTTGCCGCCTGCATCTTTTAATATTCCATAAAAATATAGTTCTGCATCCGCCCAAATAGTCGCGGTTCTAAAAAACTTGGTAGTTGGACTTATAGAAAGTTCTATATCCTTTTTTACCGAAGTTATAAACCAAAATTCATAGTTCTTTTACTGTGAAAGATGTTGTATGCTTTCAATTGCTCTGGCAGTTTTCAAATCGAGAAAATCAATCGAATTGGATTGTTGGATCTGCCCTAAAATTGCGCTAAAACCAATTATATACTGGATTGGGGTTTTAAAAATATGTCTTACAGAACCTTCTTTAATATCATAACTTATTAACGGCCGATCTTTCTTGTTGTTAGGATACAGCAAGTCTTCTACATTTTGTAGAATACTCGCAATATGCTTAATATCATAGTTTTCGGGACTTAAATCTAAATTCCCTGATTTTCCTACAACCCTAATTTCTATGTCACCTATTTTATCCACTTAAGCAAATATACATTTTTTGTTTTCTTTGTTATTGGTAACACTAAACAATTTAATAACCGATTAATCAATTAAAAATAAACCTCAAACTAAACCCAAAATTACTAAAAGAGGTATTGAAGGTTTGCGAGGTATAGGGTTTGGTGATGTTGGAATCGTAAAACACTTTTACGTTAAATTTCTGATTGATTACGTAATCCACCGTCGGCCTAAAAGTTATGTTTTTTGCTCCCGAAGATACTTCTGCGTCTTTAACATCGGCCCTGTAGATCACCGTTTTGTTATCTCTAATGGCCACATCTAATTTAAAATCCATGTTGTTATCTAGTTTTAAGTTAGAAAACCAGCCAAATGGAAAACGAAATTTATTGGTGCGGTACCCAATGCCCACCACAATGTTATTTTCTGATAGTTGGGCCAGCTGGCTGTTAGCCAAGCTAAGTCCAAGTAGGCGCGATTTGTTGAACTCTACAGAAGCGGTCAAACTACTTTTAAATCTTGCATCAATCCCTATTAAAGGCGAAAAATATTCTGAGATAGTTACTTGGGCAAATTGATACTTTGGCAAGAAATTACTACTTGCATCTCGACTATTTACAAAACCGCTGTGCTCTCCGTAGTTTAACAAAGTGTTAAACCCATTTATGTTGTAAGCTGATCTATAGCCATGCCTAATGTCTATGGAAGAAAATCTTTCTGCAAAAAACGGAATCTTCGTCAAGCCACTATACGTTAAATTCCAGTTTGGCAAAGGAATATTTGGAAAAGAATTTGTCTTTACTTTGTTTGCGTCTTTACCAGAATAGGCTGCTAAAAAGGCCGAGATTAACACATCTTGACTTTGTTTGTCGTAACCATCTGCATAGCCATCAGTTGTTCCGCTAGAGTTTGGGTTCTGTGCACCTAATCTTCGGGAGATGATGATGCGATTTGCCATGAACTGATTAAACAAGGTAGAAACGATGCTTGAGTTGTTCTCTTTAAATGCAGTTTTGAAGGCTATGTAAGATATGCTGTAGTCGCCACTGGTAATCCCATTTAAGTTTTCAAATGCATTGGTAGCTGCGAGGTACCTAAAATTGCTTGAGTAGTTTCTGGTTTGTGCTTTATTTGCACGAAGCGTAATCCTCAAATCTTTTATAGGCTCTATTTGGCTCGTTAAGCTAAGATCTTCGTGTAGCGTGTTTACGTAAAGTTGATTTTGCAGCGTATCTGTAGTGAGCCAACCATTTCCAAGCGCCATCTCTCTAATATCTCTCTGGCTGCCAAATGCAAAGCCCAATCCTGGCGCTCCCGTTACCTTATCAATTCCAAAATAAGTGGTTTTTGGCAGGTAGCCTGGTAAAAACGTTCCTTTGGTTTGGGTGTAAGCTGCGTTTACGTTCTTAATGCTCGTTAATAAATTTATAAAAAACCCCTTACCACCTGTTGATTCTGTACTACGCAAAAACCCAAATTTGTTGTACAAAGAAGAAAAATTAAAGGTTGGGTTAAGCTGCACGGTGCGACTGTTTTGAACGGTGTTTCCCAAATTTATATTAGGATCTTGCAAGGTGGCCAAGGGCTCGGTTTGCCAGTTAAAGTTGGTTCCGTACCTGGCCTGCATCACAACCCAGTCTAACCCTGGTAATTTATTTATAGGCACGGCATAGGTAAGGTTTAGGTTATGGTTGTAATCTGTAGTGCGGCCCAATTTCTTTAGGTTTTCCCAAACTGTATCTCTTTTTAAACCATCAATTCGCCCGTCTGGTTCGTCTATAATAGAATAATTGGTCGCGTTAAAATCTAATTGAAGCGATTTGGTTAAATTCCAAGAAATACCGTAAATTCTATTGATGTTAAAATTCTTGTTAAAAGTAGTTGGGTATCCATTTTGAAAAATCGGAATGCTATTGTTTGGGTCGTTGTTTCTCAACGTATTTTCTGCATATAACCTATTTACTTCTATCCTAAAATTTATGGCACTTGGAAACAGGCTAAAGTTAAAATCTTTTAGTACCCGCAATAAGTTAGATTTTATTACTTTATCAAAAGGGGCGTAATTCTTTGCCTCCCTGGCGTACGAATACTGCAACGAGCCGCGATATACATTTTGTGAATTATCTTGGGTGATAAAATCACGATGGCTATATTTGGTAAAGGCATAACTAAGCGCAAAATTTTCTAAATCCCAAAGTTGAGCCGGCTTGCTGTTTTGGCTACGCTCTTTATGCACGTTTGTAAAATTAATTCCTCGGCGTTCGGTGTAATCTTGTGCAAAGTTTAAAATAGAGTCTTTTTGTGTTTTGCTTACACCATTTAGTGCCGTTTTCAATTCAATATCTGGCGTACTAGGATTGTACTGCGGGGTAGCGATTTGTGCCGTGTAATTTATAAACATCGGGATCTTCACTCCAGATTTTTGCGGCAGAAATTTCCCAAGCTCTACCGATGTCGAAACGTCTAACAGGGTATTATCCGATCGGTTTCTTTCCCCAACTTTTGAATCCAAAGTACCAAAACCAATGGTAGATTTGCTTCCCGAAACGTTTACCTCTGCAAAATCGGCCAGTTTCAAATTTAAGCGGACGGTTGCCGCCCATCCGCCACGTTCGTCAAACTCGGTTAAACGCAATTCGTTAAACCAAAGCAACACACTTTTATCTAAATTATCGCCTTCTACATCGCCTGCGGCACGTAACTGATTTTTTGCACCAAGCATGTACACCCGCACTTTGCTCATATCTGGCTGCCCTTTAATCGTTATGGTGTGCAGCCCGTCCGAAAAGCTAAAAGGAACATTTATTGGCCAAGGTTGGCCATTAGACAAACGGGCGGCATTTCTGGCGAGTTTCGCTTTCTGAAAAAGTGATAAATCAATGTCCATCTCATTTTCTGCAGGCCATATTTTGTCTGGGTCGCTTGTACCCGGTTGCGTAACTCTCAGCGGAATGGAATATTCGTAATAATTGTCTTGGTTATCCGTACCAATTCTTAAAAATGCTGCAACATCTCTATCGTTCAACACCAAATTGTCTACCGCTTCGGCGTGGATAAACATTTGCAATCGTTTGTAAGAACGGAAATCGCTAAATGCCGTTTTAAAGGCTGCCCTACCATAACCGTCTCTTAAATTTTTAATGGTAACCGATAGCGACTGCTCGTTTAAACGTGTATCGCCATTAAAGTTGCTATAATCCCGCTCCCTAACAATTCCAGGCGGCGTTACATAAGGAATGGGTTGTCTCTTGCCGTTCTCCTCTATATTTACAGTAGCTACTTCTATCGTAGAATTGTCAGGGGTAAGTATAGGTAAAGATGGGTCTACAATCACTTGGTCTGCCACATTTGTAGCGTTATATGCGCGCCAATCGCCACGAACTAGTTGGAGTGCCGCAAATCGCAAAATGGTTGTATCTGCAAAATTTGTCATAAATAACCTAAAAAATCTGATAGATTTAAAATCTTGTATGTCGCCGACCCGATCTTGGTATTGATCTATGGGAATGCGAAGTTGATACCAAGTAATGGCCTGCGTATTCCCATTTAAAAGTTTAGTCTGGGTGGTTACCTTATCGGTGATGAAGTTTTTCCCAACAATCATATCTGCGGGCTTTAGCGATATTTTGTATTGAAAATATTCATCGCTTTGCGTCATGTTGTTGTCTCTGTTAATGTCCTCTCCATCTGGCAAAGATGTAGCGGCAGAATTTTCTAATCCCAACTCGGCCTGCGATTGTTGCGCGGTTTTCGAATTCCCATCGGTACCGTTATAGCGCTCATAGCGTTTCAAAATGCCCGCTCCGATCTGATCTAAGGCTGGCCCACGGTAATAGCCGTAATCATCAGAAGATGGATCGGCTTCTAAACCTGCAGCGGCAGTTGGGTTTAGTTGAGGTTTTATGGAGTTTATCGCGGGAGCAAATTTTAAACGCTCATTTTGATCAGATAGCCCATCCAAGCCCACATCTTGGGCTTTTCTCGTGTCTGGATTGTTGTCGAAAGCCTGAACTACGGGTTGCAATTTAGGCACGCGACCCCAGTTGGTTTCATCGTACTTGGTAGGATCGTCTGTCGCTGGCAATCCATTTTCTAACGATTTTCTGCCGTCTTTTAAAATGTCTTCTGAAATGTTACCGAGGTTAAAATACAAATCTCCACCGGTTGAATTTGGCTTGTTGATAAACGGATCCATCATCCAAACTTCTATATATCCCACATTAAGCGCCTCGAAATCGTTGGTTTCTATTTTTCTCTGAAATCCTGCCCACCTACTTCTTGGGCTAAGCAGCGAACCATCGCTAGCAAAGCCAGATGTGCTAAAATTGTATGGGCCACGTACCGTTGGATAATAAGCTACATCTAAGGTGGTAATATTTAACGGCTGACCGACAGCCGTTTGTTTAAATGGAAACACTTCTTGCTCTATTACTTGCCTAACATACGGGTTAGAAAGTTCGTTTTTGCGATTGGCAATGTTTCCGATTAAAGAAGTAGAATTGTTATAAAAAGTTGGATCGATGTTGTAGAACGCCATTCTGGCCCGGTTGTAACCATAAGCTAGGTTATCGACCAATTGCGATTCTGGAAAAAGCTGTGGCGTTCCAGAAATTTGCCAGGCAACCGCGCCTTTTAAATCGACAACCGAGCGCGAGGCTTCAAAATCATCCAAATAACTCACGCCTCTATTACTGCCCGCAAAATTTAAAGACCTTGGGTGGCCGGGAATCAGGTTGGCGAACTCGCCATAAAAAGTAACGCTAGAAGGTGCCTTGGTAGAGATTAACGGAATCTTGTCGACCAATTTTGTTAGAAACCTAGAGGAAGCACTGTAATTAAGGTCGGCACCCCAAATGGTGTTAGATACAGGTTCGTCGCCAATGTTTACTTTTTGGGTAAGCGGCTTTTCCGTCAAGTTCATAATGGTTCCGCCAATATTTAGTTTGTTGTTTACACGATAATCTAACCGAGTACCAAATAACGAACGTTGTTGCAAACCAAAAAGTTCGTTGTTTTCTGTGGTAATCCGTATAGGCTGCCCAGAAAGCAGTAGTGCTTGGTTGATGATGCTAACCCTTCCTCCTTGATAATCCACGGTAAAATCTACCCCTTCTACCAGTGGTGTAGAGCCAGCAAAAACTTTTACAGAGCCTGGTGGTATGTTAAAAGCATTCAGGCTAAAATCTGAAGATACAGTAGATTGATAACTGCCTTTAAAAATGTAGCGGTTTTGGTTCTGAAACAGTTGTTTAGCGATGGTTTGCGTAGAATCGTATAATGCCGTAAAGGTATATTTGTTTATCAACGCTTGCTCGCTAGGTAAAAATTTTGAAGCCAAATCCTTCCCGAAAGGTTCAATAACCGGAAAGATGATCCGACCGTTTGCCGGATCGATGGTTACGTACCCATTGTTGGTGTTAAAAAGCGAAGCCGCAGCATTTGCATTTGATAAGTTGGAGCCGAATGGATTATTGGTGGCGTTCGCATCATAAGCACTGGTACCACCTCCAGAATAGGTTCCAAATGCGTTGTTTGATGAAACGAAATCAAATACGCCATCTGGCTTGCGCTCATTTTGTTGGTTTAATCTATCTAACTCGGCGAGCCGAATCCATTGTTGGTTGTTCGTATTTTGCCCCTCTGTAATTACGGGGCTTTCTACGCCGGTTTGGTTGTCGATTCTAAAAATATTAAAAACAAAATTATCTGGACTAATCTGATAACCACCTATTGAATAGATGTTTTTCATCATCAGATCCCAAGTTGGCAATTTTATTTTTGTCGTTTCATTTTTAAGAAGTTTTGTGTAAAGTACCTTAGGGTTTGTCGGATCAAAAGGAATATCTGTAGAGAATTCTCCAACTTGGTATGCTTGGCCGTTATAGGTGTACTGATACGCTACAGACAATACCTCATCACTATTTAAAGGATTGTTTAAGGAAATATAGCCGAGCTGCGGTTGGAAAGTAAATTCTTTATCAGACAACCGCCTTGCATAGACAACTTTTCCGTAATTATCTGTTGCGCCATTGCCCTGAAAGTAGGCAATAACATCGTTGTTATTTGTAAGTCGCGCGCCTTGGGGTAAATTTCTAAGCAAGGAGTTAGATTGTTGAGGAAAGCCGGCAGCAGTTGTACCAGCAGGAAGCGCCGAGGTACCGCCAGTAATCAATGCGGTATTATAGGGCTGGTTTTCGCCCAGATCTAAAAAACCCAGCACATCTCTGCTGTCTGTTGTACTACCAGATTTATTTGTGATCCAAACTTCTATGCGCGTAATCCGTATCGGCGAAGTAATAATGGGTGCATTTGCAAGAAATTTATTGTAGTTATTCCTAAAATACTGCGCTAAAAAGTAATGTCTGTTAGATTCATAACTGTCGGCGCTTACTCTAAATTCATTTTGTTGTGCACCGTTTGTAATCCTAATTTCTTTCGACTGCGATTTTTGTTGGGTGTAAACGCTGGTAACATTAAGCTTGCCAAACTGGAGTTGTGTTTTTACCCCAAACAATGCCTGCGTTCCGCTAATTAATGTTGTATTTAGAGGTAAGCTTACGTTACCGGCTTCAATTTTTTTAATAATTTCGTCCTGTCCTCCGGTGTAGTCTAATTTTATCTGGTTTTCGAAGTCGAACTGTGCTTCTGTATTGTAGTTGCTTGCAATTTTTAGCTTGGTGCCAATGTTGCCCACAAGATCCATTTGAATCCTTTGGTTGAAATCGAAATTTGTTTGCACCCTTTGTCGTTGGTTAAACAAGGGGTTTTCGTTCTTGTTTCTCCGTACCAAAAAAGTAAGTTCTGCTTCACCACGGGGCTGGATGTCTATTAGGCCGCTGCCAAATAATTTCTCAAACCCCTTGCTCCTAACTTCAATTGGAGGAATTATGCCAGTAGTTCTAACCTCGTTAACTTCTGCATCAGAATTTTTTCTAAAGTTAAAACGGGTAATCTCGCTGTTTAAATATTTCTGATATTCATCAATGGTTAAATACTTTGTTTGGGTAACGTAGGTATCTCCAATAAGTTCTTTTACAACATAACGTTTACTTTTCGCATCATACTCTACCACCGTTTTCATATTGCCCGGCTGCGGGAAGAATGAATTGGTAGTTGGGCTTAAACCAAGCAGTTGTCGCTCTTTTAACGAAAAATTATTTTGCTTAATTTTAGAACTGTCTGGCTTGTTCGGTACCACCTGCGCAGAAGTTGATACTGCACAACAAATAATAAGAAAGAGAGAAAAAAACTGAGTAGAGATTTTCTTCAAAAAAACAGGGAATTATAATTTTTTCAATGCTTGTTTTATCAGTTCCTCAACCGTAAGTGTTGGCTCAGAAACTTTTAATATTTGGTCTAATGTTTTTTCTGCGGTTAGCTTTGCAAAGCCCAGCATTACTAGTGCAGATAATGCCTCATCTTTTACGGTATTGTGCTGAGGCATAGAAATAAGCGAGTCTGAGCCCTCTTTTTTCAACTTATCTTGCAATTCTAAAACTAGCCGTTGCGCCGTTTTTGCACCTAAACCTTTTATCCGCTGTATAAGCGGATAGTCGGCTTGTACTATTGCGGCTTGGATTTCTATTGGCGTTATAGATGACAAAATCATCCGACCCGTGTTGGGGCCGATACCAGAAACAGAAATTAAGTGCAAAAATAGCCTGCGCTCCCCTTCATCGGCAAAGCCGTAAAGCGTGTGGCCGTCTTCTTTAACGTGCAGCCATGTAAACAATTTGCACCGCTCCGTTGTTGGCAGGCTGCTGTAGGTATTTAAAGAAATGTTGATGTGGTAACCTACGCCTCCAGCCTCTATAACTACATACGCAGGATTCTTGAAAGTAAGTCTTCCGTCTATGTAAGCGAACATAAAAATATTGTTAACTATTTATTTCGTAAATCTACCTTTTTTTGGGGAGTTTTTGGCCAAGCGCTCCTTTGCTTGTGCATCTACTACCGCTATGGTAACCATATTTACAATTTCGCGTACCGAACTACCAAGCTGCACAATGTGTACTGACTTGTTTAAGCCAAGCAAAATGGGGCCAACCGCTTCTGCCTCGCCCAACTCTTGCAATAATTTATACGCAATATTTCCTGCTTCTAAATTTGGAAATATTAATGTGTTTGCGGGTGCATTTACCAAACGACTAAATGGAAAATTCTCTTCTAGCAAACTACTGTTCATGGCAAAGTTTCCTTGCATCTCGCCATCTACCAAAACCTCTGGATGGTCTCTATGTAATATTTTTACTGCTGCCCTAACCTTTTCTGGCGTTTCTCCATCATTAGAACCAAAATTAGAATAAGAAAGGAGCGCAGTTCTAGGGGTGATGTTAAACTGTTTAACAGACCGATTAATCAACAACGTTATGTCTACCAACTCTTCTGCCGTAGGGTTTACGTTTACTGTGGTGTCTCCAAAAAAAACAGGGCCTTTTTTGGTCATCATCATATACATACCTGCAACCCGCCTAATTCCTGGCTCTACACCAATAATTTGTAGTGCTGGTTTAATGGTTGACGCATAATTTTTCGTCAAACCAGAAATCATCGCATCTGCTTCGCCAAATTCTACCATGCTCGCGCCAAAATAGTTTCTATCTCTCAAAGATTTTATGGCATCTGTATAGGTTACGCCGCTTCTTTCTCGTTTTTTATAAAGCGCATCTGCATAAAGCTGGCTTTTTTCCGGCTCCAATGCCGGATCTATAATTTCTACGTCGTCAAGCTCTAGGGCGTTTGCATTTATTATTTCCTGGATCTTTTGCTTGTTTCCTAAAAGGATGGGAATTGCAATGTTTTCTTCCCTCACAATCTGAGCCGCCTTTAAAATTTTATAATTATCTGCTTCAGCAAACACAACTTTTTTTGGATTTGCTTTAGCGTGGATGGTTACCGAGCGCATAATGGCATCGTCTAAGCCTAAACGCGTTCTCAGTTCTTCGGCATACTTTTCCCAATTGGTTATGGCTTTTCTAGCTACGCCGCTTTCTATCGCTGCTTTTGCTACCGCGATAGAAACTTCTGTAATCAACCTAGAATCTACGGGCTTTGGTATGATGTAATCTTTGCCAAATTTTAAATTTCTGGAATTATATGCCAAATTTACCGCCTCTGGAACAGATTGTTTGGCCAACTGTGCTATCGCGTGCACTGCTGCAATTTTCATTTCCTCATTTATCGCGGTAGCTCTAACATCTAGTGCGCCCCTAAATATGTACGGAAAACCCAATACATTATTTACTTGGTTGGGATAATCTGAACGCCCGGTAGCCATAATTACATCGGTACGGGTTTTTGTTGCAAGTTCATAAGAAATTTCTGGATTTGGGTTTGCCATCGCGAAAACGATGGGGTTTTTGGCCATTGTTTTCAACATTTCTGGTCTAACAATATTCTCAGCAGATAAGCCAACAAAAACGTCAGCATTTTTTAATGCGTCTGCCAAATTTTTAATGTCATTTCGGTTAGTCGCAAAAACCAAACGCGTGTCATCTAAATCGGTTCTGTCTGGAGTAATCAGTCCGTTGATATCCAACATAACCAAGTTTTCTTTTTTTACTCCAAGCGAGAGGTACATTTTTGAACAAGAAACGGCAGCCGCGCCGGCCCCGCTTACCACCATTTTAATTTTATCTAATTTCTTTTTCTGTATTTCGCAAGCATTTATTAATGCTGCACCAGAAATAATGGCTGTTCCGTGCTGATCATCATGCATAACAGGAATAGTCATCTCCTCCTTTAACCTACGCTCAATCTCAAAACATTCTGGTGCTTTTACGTCCTCTAAATTTATACCCCCAAATGTTGGCTCTAAGGCCTTCACTATTTTAACAAAATCATCAACGTTTTTACAATCTAATTCGAGGTCAAATACATCGATGTCTGCATAGATTTTAAAAAGCAAGCCCTTTCCTTCCATTACTGGTTTGCTGGCTTCAGCGCCAATATCTCCAAGCCCCAAAACGGCAGTTCCATTGCTAATTACCGCAACTAAATTTCCCTTGGCCGTGTATTTATAAACATCTTCTTTATTTTCTGCAATTTTAAGACAGGGTTCTGCAACTCCCGGCGAGTAAGCCAACGTTAGATCTCTCTGAGAATTTGTCGGCTTGGTAGGAATAACTTCTATTTTGCCTGGCCGGCCAGTTGAATGGTAATCTAAAGCGTCTTGTTTCTTAGTCTTGCTCTTGCTCATCGCTATTAGTTTCTATTAAAAAATGCAAGTTACAATTCTTTTGAAATGCATAAAATAATTACAAAGGTATTTTTACTTTAGCAGCTCAGAGAAACTTCAACGCCTAATTTATCGCTCAAAAAGCTAATAGCATTTTAAATTATTACTTGTCACAAGGAAAATCTGTTAGATAGCGATGTCGCCGTTATTGCTTAAAGACAAAATTAAAACTATGGCGAAAAAGCCGCAAAGTCTATTAACAGGCAGTTGATCGCCAAAACTTGGGAGGATTGACACAAACAGGATTTTTTAAACTATTTTTTTGGCTGCGCCTGATGAATTTTTCTGGCGCAGCCATTATCAACCAAAATAATCACCACTACCTAGGCGAATAGGTTACCACCGGAATAATCATTTCTTCTAACGAAACACCTCCATGTTGAAAAGTTTCGTTGTAGTAATTTACAAACTGGTTATAGTTGTTTGGGTAAACAAAGTAATTGTCATTTTGCGCAAAAATATAGCTGCTGCTGATGTTTATTTTTGGCAGCATGGCTTCGTGAGGGTTTTTTATAAGAAAAACATCTTTTTCGTTAAAGCTCAAATTACGTCCTTGTTTGTAACGAAGATTAGAGTTTGTGCTTCTATCGCCAACTACTTTTACTGGCTTTTTAACCCTTATGGTACCGTGATCTGTAGTTAACACCACCTTAGTTTTTTGTTGTGCAAGCTTCTTCAACAAATCAAATAACGGCGAGTGCTCAAACCAAGAAAGAGTTAAAGACCTATATGCCGCATCATCATTTGCTAATTCTTTAATCATTTGCATATCTGTACGGGCATGGCTTAACATGTCTACAAAATTAAAAACAACGGCATTAAAATCATTCTTTAATAAATTATTTGTGTTGTCTACCAAATCCTTTCCTTGCTCAAAGGTTAAAATTTTATGGTAGCTAAACTTACAATCTTTATGCAAACTGCGTTTTAAATTATCAGCTAAAAACTCTTCTTCATACAAATTCTTGCCACCTTCCTCATCGTCGTTCTGCCACAATTTAGGCATACGTTTTTCCATATCTAACGGCATTAGGCCAGAGAAAATAGAGTTTCTGGCATATTGCGTGGCCGTTGGCAAGATACTGGTGTACATATCTTCATCGTCTATTCTAAAGTATTCTGAAATAAGCGGATGGATTACCCGCCATTGGTCGTAGCGCAAATTATCTATCAAAATAAAGAACACAGAGGTATTGTCTTCCAAAAGCGGAAAAGCCTTTTTCTTTAAAAGTTCATTACTCATCAACGGCGCTGTATTGCGGTCTTTCATCCAAGCAAGGTAGTGCTGTTGTATAAATTTTGTAAACTGGGTATTGGCCTCTTGTTTTTGCATCGTCAAAATTTCGTGCATTTGTGGGTCGTCTAATTTTTCTAGTTCCAACTCCCAAAACACTATCTTTTTGTATACATCTACCCACTCCTCGTAACTCAGCTTGTCGCCAAGAGTCATGCCCAGTCGCCTAAAATCTTGCTGGTAAGCCATTGACGTTTTTTCATTAATGAGGCGCTTATTGTCTATAAGTTTTTTAATGGTTAACAATACCTGTTTAGGGTTGACTGGTTTTATGAGGTAATCGTCTATTTTGCTGCCAATGGCATCTTCCATTAAATTTTCTTCTTCGCTTTTTGTAATGAGTACTACTGGCACATCCGGATCGATGTTTTTAATGGCTGATAGTGTTTCTAACCCGCTCATTCCCGGCATGTTCTCATCTAAAAAAACCAAGTCAAACTGTCCATTTCTAAATGCTTCCAAGGCGTCGTTCCCGTTGGTAAACGTGGTAACATCATAACCTTTATCGTTTAATAACAGAATATGGGGTTTAAGCAGGTTGATTTCGTCATCTGCCCATAATATTTTGGTTTCTAGCATGTTAATGTAATAATAATTAAATTTTCCGTTTAATTTAAATGAGTTGATTCAAAGTATAAATAAAAATAGCAATTTTTGTACCGCATCTACCTATTTAACTCTTTTTAACTATTGAATAAGAAAAAAATAATAAACGACCCAGTTTACGGCTTTATCAGCATTCCATCAGCATTGGTTTACGATGTCATTTCGCATCCATATTTTCAGCGTTTACGCTACATTAAGCAATTAGGAATGACACATTTGGTCTACCCTGGCGCCCTGCATACCAGGTTTCATCATGCGCTCGGCGCCATGCATCTCATGTCGCTTGCCATTACATTATTGCGCAGTAAAGGAAATAACATTACCGATGCAGAAGAACAAGCGGCCTTACTAGCGATTTTATTGCATGATATTGGACACGGGCCATTTTCTCACGCGCTAGAGCATTCTTTGGTTACGGGAATAAAGCACGAAGATATTTCTCTGAAGTTGATGCAGGATTTAAACGTTCACTTTGAAGGGAAATTAGATATGGCCATCGACATTTTTAGGGGCACTTATTCTAAAAAATTCTTAAATCAGCTTATATCTGGCCAGCTAGATTTAGACAGGATGGACTACTTGAATAGAGATAGCTTTTTTACCGGCGTAAGTGAAGGGGTAATCAGCTTTGACAGGATTATCAAAATGTTAAACGTAAGCGATGATAATCTCGTTCTAGAAGAAAAAGGAATTTATTCTGTAGAGAAATTTCTAATTGCCCGCCGGCTGATGTATTGGCAGGTTTACCTGCATAAAACGGTTATTGCCGGAGAAATGCTCTTGGTAAAAATTTTGGCAAGGGCTAAGTATTTAGCGGCTATGGGCGATGAGCTGTTCGCTCCACCATCTTTAAATTATTTCTTACAGAACAATATTGATGAGCTAAATTTTTTCGAAAACGAAGAAAGTTTAAAACATTTTACAAATTTAGACGACCAAGACATACACACATCTTTAAAGGTGTGGGTAAACCATGGCGATAAAATTTTGTCTAAGCTATCGCACATGTTGGTAAACAGACATTTGTATAAGGTAGAAATTAGCACAAATTTAACAAGTGCAGATAGAATTGAGATGCTAAAGGATGATGCCGTAGCTTTGTTGGGAATTGCTAAAAAAGATATTGGATATTTCGTTTTTACTGACGTAATCAAGAACCGCGCATACCATCCTGGCGTTGGAAACGTTAAAATTTTGATGAAAAATAACGACGTACTGGATATTGCTAAAGCATCTGATCTTTCTAACTTAGAATCTTTACAAAAGACTGTAGAGAAATTTATCCTCTGCTATCCCCGAGGTATTTAGGCTTTTTTAACTAAAAATTAATTTTCTGTTGTATTTAAAATCTTATCATTGTGTAAATTATCCCTTGAACACCTTTTGAGGTTTTTTTGGTCATATCAATTTAACATTTAACTTTGTACGATGCAATTTACTGCACAAACGATTAGTGACTTTTTAAATGGCTCTATAGAAGGCGATGCCGAAGTTTTGGTGGGCGAGCTTTCTAAAATTGAGGATGGAAAAGAAGGTTCCCTTTCGTTCTTATCTAACCCCAAGTACGAATCGTTTTTGTATGGCACACAAGCTTCGGTTGTTTTAGTCTCCAAAGATTTTAAGCCAGCGCATCCTTATAAACCAACCCTTATTAGAGTAGATAACCCTTATAGCGCCTTTACCGTTTTATTAGACAAGTACAATGAACGGATAAATGCCAAGACTAACGAACAAGGTGTAGAGCAATCTGCATTTATTCATCCAACGGCTAAAATCGGCAAAAATGTGTTTATCGCGGCATTTAGTTATGTTGCAGAGCAAGTAGAAATTGGCGATAATGTTAAAATATATCCGCAAACGTACATTGGCCAGAATACTAAAGTTGGCGAGGGGTGCATTTTTCACCCGGGCGTAAAAATTTACCACAACTGCATTATTGGCAACAAAGTGATCGTTCACGCAAACACCGTTATCGGTAGCGATGGTTTTGGCTTTGCGCCTCAGCCAGATGGCACTTACAATAAAATACCTCAAATAGGCAATGTAATTATAGAAGATAACGTAGAGATTGGCGCAAATACAGCAATAGATAGAGCTACATTAGGTGCTACCATTGTTAGGAAAGGGGCAAAAATAGACAACCTTATCCAGCTGGCACACAATGTAGAAATTGGACAAAATACCGTCCTTGCAGCCCAGTCTGGCGTATCTGGCAGCACCAAAATTGGCCCAAATAGTGTGGTTGGTGGCCAAGTTGGCATTGCCGGACATCTTAATTTGGCAAAGGGAACGCAAATTGGCGCTCAGGCTGGGGTCAATTTTAATATTTCAGAAGAAAACAAGCAATGGCATGGCAGCCCTGCTCAGCCTTTACGTAACTGGATGCGCTCTTCGGTAATTTTTAAGCATTTGCCCGACATCAAAAAACGAATTGACCTACTCGAACAAGAAATAAAAAGACTCACTTCAGAACTAGAAAGGAACACTTTACCAAAATGAACGTTAGACAAAAGACGATAAGCAAAGAAGTATCTGTATATGGCGTAGGATTGCATACTGGTAAAAATGTAAACTTAACTTTTTGCCCAGCACCAGAAAACCATGGCTTTAAATTTCAACGTATTGATATAGTCGGACAACCAATAATAAATGCCGATGCCGATCTTGTTAGTGATACAAGCAGAGGAACTACTCTTAGTCAACACGGAGCAACCGTTAGCACCGTAGAACATGTTCTCGCATCGTTGGTGGGCATGGATTTAGATAATATTTTAATTAAACTAGACGGGCCAGAAACACCCATTTTAGATGGGAGTAGTATACAATTTGTAGATTTATTGGAGCAAGCTGGCACGATAGAGCAAAATGCCTATCGAGAGTATTTTGTTATCCCACATAACATTACCTATACAGAAGAAGATAGAAGGGTAGAAATAGTGGCAATGCCTTTAGACGATTATCGTTTTACTTGCATGATTGATTACAACTCGCCGGTTTTAGGCAGCCAACATGCTGGTATCAACACCATTGCAGAGTTTAAAAAAGAGATTGCCTCTTGCCGCACATTCTGTTTCTTGCATGAATTGGAGTACCAATTAAAACACAATTTAATAAAGGGCGGCGATTTAAATAATGCTATCGTTATCGTAGACAAAGAGGTTGATAGAGAAGAGCTTGATAATTTGGCCAAGCTTTTTAATCGAAAAGACATTAATGTGGCCCCGCAAGGGATTCTAAACAACATGGAACTCCGCTACCAGAACGAGCCTGCCAGACATAAGTTATTAGATATGATTGGCGATTTGGCCTTGGTGGGCATGCATTTAAAAGGCCATATTATGGCAGCTAGACCTGGGCATGCGGCCAATATTGCATTTGCAAAAAAAATAAAAGCAGCTATTAAGAAAGAAAAAAGCAAAAAACTGCAAAAAGTTTACGATCCAGCCAGCCCGGCTTTATACGACGTTGTGAAGATAATGGAGATTTTGCCACATAGGGCGCCATTTCTTTTTGTCGATAAAATCTTAGAACTGTCTAAAAATCATGTGGTTGGCGTAAAGAACGTAACCATGAACGAAGAATTTTTTAAAGGCCATTTTCCAGGCGCACCCGTTTTGCCAGGGGTTATCCAAATTGAGTCTATGGCGCAAGTGGGTGGCATTTTGGTGTTAAGTACCGTGCCAGATCCGCACAATTATTTAACCTATTTTTTAAAAATAGACAAGGTACGTTTCAGAGCACAGGTGCTGCCTGGTGATACACTTGTATTCCGCTGCGATTTATTAGAGCCGATAAGAAGAGGGATAGCCCAGATGAAAGGTGTGGGTATGGTGGGCGATAAGGTTGTGGTAGAAGCAGAAATGATGGCCCAAATATCCAAAGTTAAACAAGTAGTAGAAGCTTCTTAAAATATGATCCAGCCCCTAGCATATATACACCCACAAGCCAAAATTGCAGAAAATGTAGTAATTGAGCCTTTCGTGGTGATTCACAAAGATGTTGTGATAGAAGAAGGTACGTGGATTGGATCTAATGTAACCATTATGGATGGTGCCCGCATTGGCAAAAATTGTAGGATTTTTCCAGGCGCTGTTATTTCTGGCGAGCCACAAGACCTAAAGTTTGAGGGAGAGGTTACTACTGCAGAAATTGGCGACAACACCACCATTAGAGAATGCGTTACCATCAACAGAGGCACCAAAGATAGATGGAAAACGGTAATTGGTAAAAACTGCCTGATTCAAGCCTACTCACATATTGCACACGATTGCCATGTGGGCGATAACTGTATTTTCTCGAACAGCACGACGTTGGCGGGACACATTATCATTGGAAACAATGTTGTACTTGCAGGTTTAGTAGCCATACATCAATTTGTTAAAGTAGGTTCATTTGCATTTATTACTGGTGGCTCGTTGGTTAGAAAAGATGTTCCCCCATACGTTAAAGCAGCTAGAGAGCCCCTTTCTTACGCAGGCATAAACTCTGTAGGATTAAGGAGAAAAGGCTTTTCTAATGAGAAAATTGATGAGATACAAGAAATCTATCGGGTGCTTTTTGTAAAGCACAACAATGTTACCAAAGCGTTAGATATTATCGAGGCAGAATTTAAGCCGACCGAGATTAGAGACGAGATTGTAGACTTCATCAGAAACTCCAATAGAGGAGTGATGAAGGGTTTTGGAATGGGAAGCTAGTTGACCTCAGGTTGAGACTAAGGTCGAGCACAGAACAAAGATAAAGAAAGGTTGAAGGTAGAAGGTGCAAATCGCCTAAAATTAAGAAATGAATGAAATAGCGCTCTTAAGAACTGATTCAAATAGCGCTGATTTTAAAACGCTGGTTGGTTTGTTAGACAAAGAACTTGCCATAATAGATGGTAATGAACATGAGTTTTATGCTCATTTTAATAAAATTGACACCATAAAAGAAGTGGTTATCGCTTACCACAACGAAACTCCGGTGGGATGTGGTGCGATAAAACCTTTTTCCAGAAAAGCAGTCGAGGTTAAAAGAATGTTTGTTCACGATAATTTTAGAAATCAGGGTATTGGCAGTAAAATTATAAACGAATTGGAAAACTGGGCACTTGATCTCGAATTCGCTGAATGTATTTTAGAAACCGGCAAAAGACAGCCAGATGCCATTGCACTTTATAAAAAATCTGGTTATCAAATAATTTCGAATTATGGCCCATACATCAATGTTAGCAACAGTGTTTGTATGGCAAAGCGTCTTAAAAGTTAAATCCTCCCCGATAGGAAATACCTCGCATGAAAATTACCTTAACTAATATTGGTAGACGGTTTAACCGAGATTGGATATTTAGGCATATCGAATACGAGTTTACCTCTGGAAACAGCTATGCAATACTTGGGGCTAATGGGTCTGGAAAATCTACGCTCATCAGCGTTCTAAACGGTAGTTTAACCCCCTCTGAAGGTCAGATAACCTACAGCGACAAGCAATCGACTATCGACGTTTCTGACGTGTATAAAGAAATTAGTCTTGCCGCTCCATACCTAGAGTTGGTAGAAACGTTTACCTTGAAGGAGCTTATAAATTTTCATTTCAAATTTAAAGAATTTTCTTCTGGGATGAACGCCTCGAAGTTGATTAGGCTGCTTGGCCTAGAAAGCTCGGCACATAAGGAAATTAGGTATTTTTCTTCTGGAATGAAGCAGCGAACTAAGTTGGCATTGGCATTCTGTGCGGCTACCTCAATATTATTTTTAGACGAACCAACTAGCAATTTAGACGCTCAAGGCCTAGCTTGGTATAACGAACTGACAGAAAATTTTTCAAAAGACAAAATAATCATCGTTGGATCTAATCAAGAACACGAATATAATTTTTGTTCAAAAAAGATACAAGTATCTGACTATAAGTTATTTGAAAATTAATTTATTTACCACACTTTTACCGAAATATCATCGAATTGTATTAATATTTTTTTTTGAAAAAAAGATTAGTTATAACAAAAATTATATTTACTTTTGCACCATCAAATCAAGAGAAAAATTTAGCTTGATTTATGTAAATGTCAGATGGCATTTTTAAGAAATAGAAGATAAAGATTTTTTTCATAGTTTTAGTTTAGGTTTAGGTTGATTGTGCCTTCGGAGTGGTTCCCGAAGGCATTCTTTTTTTTATCCGTTTACCTCTATTTGTTTAATTATGGTTGCAATTTTCGAGGCCGAGAAATACCCTTGGGCTTTAGCCTAAACAATGGCCTATAAATGTTTAGTTTTGCTTCACAACCAACATGATGTACTTCCTTTCAAAAATTCTTGCTTTTTTAATAAGTCCAATTTTATGGATATGTGTTTTGCTGCTTTGCGCCGTTTTTTGCAATAACCAAAAGCGTAAAAAACAGCTGGTCTGGATTTCGTTAATCGCATTGTTCGTTTTTTCAAACGGCTTTTTCTCGGGCAGCGTTCTAAACGCTTACGAGACATCGTACCCAAAGCTAGAAAAATATGATGTTGGCATTGTATTGGGTGGCTTCTCGGACATTAACGCACGAAACAACAGCATTGAGTTTAACGGTTCTGGCGACAGGTTGTTCCAAGCCATAAAACTGTATAAAAGAGGAGTCATCCACAAAATTTTAATAGCAAGCGGAAGCGCCAATCTAATAGACCACAAAATTAGGGAAGCAGATTTGGCTTCCGCTTACCTAAAAGATATCGATATTCCAGATAGCGCTATACTTATAGAAAACAACAGTAGAAATACCATCGAAAATGCAAAAAATAGTGCAAGGTTTATTTCGAATGCTTATAAAAGTCCAAAAATTCTTGTAATTACAAGTGCTTGGCATATTCGGCGAGCAGAATTAATATTCGATAAGGCATTTAAAAAGAAGCTGACTTATTATCCTACCGATTTTGCAGGAAAAACATCTTTTGATTTTAGTGACTTCATCATTCCAAGCGCTGCGGCACTGAATACCTGGCCCATGCTTTTTAAAGAGTGGATAGGATTGGCCCGTAGATAGGTGGAGGATAAGCTGATGGACTGCGCCTATTGCATCTTAATATTCCGTAGAATTGATCTTAGCAATTACGGCTTTACATGGAATTCATTAATCTTACAAATTACCAATGTGGTACCCTGTAATATAGGCGTTTAGCTCTACATTTGCTTCCGGCTTTTATATAAATATTTGGGTGTCTGGTATGTAACTCCTCAAAATGTTTTCAGGCTGTAAAAACCGTCGGTGTTTTGTTCTTTAAGAATTTAATTGTAATTTATGCGTAATCAAAAGATAGAACTCAAATTACCACAACTGATCAACAGGTCAAATCTAAAAAATGCGCCCGACATGAAAAGAAGAAATCAATTATTTTTAGGCATAGCATACATTTTTGTTGGCACAATACTTTTTTCTTGTAATAAGGAAATAACTGCACCCAATGAGGTAAAAAACAACAGCGTGGATGCATACAAAATAGAGGCTGCGAAAGTATTTAATGCTGCTGTAGTTAATAAAGACAAAGAGATGAAACTCAAAATACCCGGTTTTGTCATTCTCGCACCTCAGTGGAAAGATGCTTGGACCGTAGTTAAAACTAGCGAAGAGGAGTATTTAGTAGTTCCGACTATAGAAGGCAGAGTAGAGACTAAAAACGTTACAATGAGAAAGTTATTCCTCTTTGACATGAATAACAAAGTAATTATTTCTGGTCAGATAGTGGAGTTTTTTGGGTTAGATTATGATGTGAATAAAAACTTGACCAAACTAATTTTGAATGAAAAAAATAAAGTCGTAAAAGGCTTTAACGGTGCGATTATTCATTATGACCTTAATTATTGGTGGACATCGGGAGATAGCTTTAAAAATGGCAAAAAAGACGTTAAAAACTTTAGACTAAACCTGAAAGACAGTAAAGTGCCCAAAAATAAGGATGGCACAATTAGTTACACTTTCTCGGGCGGCTAATTAAAAACTTCTGTATATAATAATGTATCAGCCCGAAACCAATGAACATTCTATCGAAATTGGTTAGGCACCTATCTTTTATCCTGATATTAGTTGCAACGTTCAATTATTCAAATGCTCAGTCCTCGAAAGGCAAAAAAGAACTTTTTAATATTACCGAAGTTACGTTAAAAGACACGGCCTTGGTAGATGCGCTGTATTCCTATATCGCACGCCAAACAAAGAACGATACACTATTTAATAGAAAAGGGTATATATGGCTTGTGGTCAATTATCGCCCAACGCCAGATAGAAAAGTGCTTTCAAAGTGTTTTTTCGATAAGAGATTTACTAATTTTGATGACGATGACGCTAGGTTTCCAATCTTCTACACCTATATCAATGGTCGAATGGTAATTATAGAAAACAGCAGGCTTTCAACGGCGATTGACCTTAAGATTTCTAAAAAAAGCAAAAGACACTTTAGGAAATTAATAGAGCCATTTCTATTTGCTAAAGAGACAGATTTTTTAGAAGGACATAAAATAATGGCTCGATTTGGTGAAGTTATGATAATTGATGGCGGTAATATATTCTATAAAATGGAAGATGGAACTTCCTATTCAAAACAAACAGATTATACCGGCGATTAAAGAACGTCAGGTTTTTGGCAAAAGGCGATAAACTATTTCTTTGCTGTCGTAATTTTCGATTTGAAGTGCTTTACGGAGGAAGAGCAATTACACCTCTCGAAGATTAAAAATTCGGATTTTCGAATCTGCGTGAATCGTTCGCTTTAACCAGTTGCCTTTTTTTGGAAGCGCTAGAAGCCAATTTCTAACTTCCGATAACCGACTTCCCTCACCAAAAATTATTTTTTTCTTTTGGTGCAACAGTATGAAAAAACAAATGTCTTATACCAAGAACCTTTAAAAATTTGGAAACAGCTTACTTAGACAAAAACTTACAGTTGGTTAAGCAATGTATGCAGGGAAGTAGCACCGCGCAATTCGAATTGTATAAGTGCTATTGCAAAGCCATGTACAATATTGCGCTCCGCATTGTTAATGTTGAGGAAGAAGCTGAGGACATTCTACAGGAAGCTTTTTTAGACGCCTTTACGCGGATTGCAGATTTTAGACAGGAAAGCACCTTCGGGCTGTGGCTTAAGCAGATTGTAATAAATAAATCTATCAATTACCTGCGAAAACGAAAGCTGGAATTTGTACCCGTAGATGAATTTGTAGAGATTGTGCCAGAACAAGCTGGAGATGACAATGCCCCAACATTGCGAATTGAAGAGGTTAAAGATGCAATAAAACGTTTGCCCGATGGATACCGAGTGGTGTTAAGTTTATACCTGTTAGAAGGTTACGACCATGAAGAGATTGCGCATATCTTAAAAATAAGCGAAAACACAAGCAGAACGCAATACATGAGGGCAAAACAAAAGTTACGATTTTTTTTAAACGAAAAGGGGAATCAACATGATTGATGAGTTAGAAAATTTTATTAAAACGAATAGAAAAGCCTTTAACGATGGCGAGCCGAGCGGAGAAGTATGGGCAAAAATTGCCATAAACCTCCAGCGAAAACGAGCAAAAAGATCTACTCGCTTGCTTACTTGGCTTGGCGGCATCGCAGCCGTATTAACCTTATCTGCAATGGCCTTGCTCTACATCCCAAAATTTATAAATGCCGATGGCACAAGCGGTAACGTTAACTCAGAAATAGCAAATAAGGAAACCAAATATCGCAGCCTAATTATAGAGAAAAAAGACAGCTTGGCAATTTTTGCTTCTTCAAACCCAGATTTGTATAGACGTTTTACCGCCGATTTATTTAAGCTTGACGAAGAATACATTCGATTAAAAGACGAGCTGCAAAGCACGCCAAATAGACCTGTTATTTTAGAAGCAATGATTAAGAATAGAGAAATTCAGCTTAAACTGTTAAAGCAACAGCTCTTAATCATTAACCAAGTCGACAGTTATAATCGAGTAAATCAGATATAACGCAAGGCTTTTTGCGGTAAACCGACCGTAATATTAATAAATGAAGAATGAAAAACACGAAGATACTTATCGGTCTAATGGCCATTTTTTCGGCTAACAGTTACGCCAACAACAACATACAACCCGATGGCAATGTGCAGGCTGTAGCCATGGCAAACACCAATTTGCGTGGCAGTGAAAATCTGTCTGTAGCACACAATCATTTTGATGTTGAAAAAAGCAAAGTATTGAGTAAGGGCTTTCCTCTAAATAAAAACGATAAAGTTTTGTTAAGTAATATTTTTGGGGGCATTACTGTTAAAATTTGGAACAAAAAAGAGATAAAGGTAGATGTATCTATCAAAGCTTCTGGCAATTCTGAGGAAGAGGCTAGCCGACTGCTCGATAACGTAAACGTTACGGCATTAAAAGAAGGAGATCAGGCGAGTTTCAAGACTACCATCGAGGAGTTCAAAACTAAGCGAAAAAATAGGAATGGTAACCAGATAAAAATTTTTTATACCGTATATATGCCAGCAAACAACTCGCTAACGGCAACGCAACAATACGGCAACGTTGTACTGCCAAATTTTTCTGGCGCAACCTACCTCAAGGTTCAATATGGAGATTTAACAACTGGAGACTTATCCAATACCAACAATTATATTAGCGTTCAGTATGGCAAAGCAGCCTTGGGAAACATTAACGCAGCCAAGATAAAGCAGCAATATGGAGGTGGTTTAACGATAAAAACAGTAAACACGCTAGATTTAAGTGCACAATATTCTAAGGTAAATATTGGCTCCATTACCGGAGAAGCTACTATAGACCAACAATACGGCAGCGGTTTAACAATCACTATGGCAAAAAATTTGGTTATAAAATCTCAATACAGCGATGTAAAACTTGGAAAAGCAACTGGATATATCTCTGCAAAACTAGCTTACAGCGGCTTAAATGTCGACAATGTAAGTAATGATTGCAAAAAAATAGAGCTTAGCGCAAGCTACGCCGATGTTTCCTTAGCTTTTGCTGCGAACTTTAACGGCGATTTTAATTTAGGTGTAGATTACGGAAGTTTTAATTATGGGGCGAATGTTGTTGCGCAAAAATCAGATAGCAACAGCTCTAGCACTTCTAAAAAATACTCGGGGAAAATTGGAATTGGTGGTAGCGCAAGCATCAACATCAAGGTAAATTACGGCTCTGTAAAGTTTAATTAAGCAACTGAGGATTTTGTTAAATTGTTTGATTGCTGAATTGTAAAACTGGGTCGCCATGAATGCGCGTTAACGATTGAAATGGCATCCTTTTGGTTTCGCCTTTCAGCGAGACAAAAGATAGAATGAAAAGCGTGTTAAAACGCCCATATTACTTATATTAACCCATGGTACATTATCAATTTCTTAAAAATAACCACCCCGCCTTGCAATTCCCCTCTAAAGGAGGAGAATTGCAAAAGTATTAAAAAACATGAGGGGGAATTCCCCACTTACAGAGGGGTGGTCGCAGACCGGGGTGTCTAATTTCTAATTAACATTTTGATAATAAACTGTTTATTTACGAATCGATAGTGCGCTATTAGTTTATATTATAAATATTTTAATCTGCAAATGCCGAATCGCTTACAATTTAAAAATCTTATCAGTTAACATTCTGTTAACATAAAACCGCTAAATTGCAGCATGAAGTTGAGCGTGTTGGTCTTGTTTACCGCCTTAGCCGTTGGGTTATCCATCGGGATGGTTAATTTCTATTTCCAGCACAGTTGGTATTACCTTATTATCTCATTTGGAGTATCATTTTTGTGCAGCTTTTTGGTATTTTATTACCTCCTCGAAAAATACATCTATACCAAAATTAAACTCATCTATAAGTTAATCCACAACCTAAAGCTTGGCCAGGATTTAAAAGACGCACTTGGTGAGTACGTTAGCGCAGATCCCATTAACGATGTAGAACAAGAAGTAAAAGAATGGGCAGGTGCCAAGAAAAAGGAAATTGATCTGTTAAAAAAACAAGAGCAGTTTCGTCGAGAATTTCTCTCCAACGTTTCGCACGAATTTAAAACACCCCTTTTTGCCATACAAGGGTACATAGAAACATTGCAAGATTGTTTGTTGGATGATCCAGAGCAAGCATTAAAATTTTTAAAAAAGGCCGAAACTAACGTAGAGCGCCTAAGTTACCTCATCGAAGATTTGGATAGTATTTCTAAACTAGAAAGTGGCGAAGCACCTATCATATTTGCAAAATTCGATTTCGTATTGTTGGCGAAAGAGGTAATGGATTATTTAGAAGACACCGCAAAAACCAAAAATATCCAATTACATTTTAAAGAAAAGTACACTGCCTCTACCTTTGTTATCGCCGACCGCGAAAAAATAAGACAAGTGCTGATAAACTTGATTATCAACAGCATAAAATATGGGAGAAAAAGTGGAGATACTTCGATTAAAATCTTCGAGCTGCATGAACAATACCTGATAGAAGTTACAGATAATGGAATCGGGATCGAGGAGAAACATCTATTCCGTTTATTCGAGCGCTTCTATCGCATCGACAGCCATCGGTCCAAGCAAATTGGAGGTACGGGTTTGGGCTTAGCAATTGTAAAGCACATTATCGAGGCGCATGAACAGACCATTTCTGTGCGAAGCACCCCTGGTGTAGGAACCACGTTTGCCTTTACGCTACAAAAATCGGGATAGCAACCTTTAGTGTAACTTTACTTTTAGTCCCTCCATATTGTTGTTTAACTGCAACTGGCAGGCTAAACGAGAATTGGGTAAAAGATCGGGCAAAGTATCTAGCATGGCATATTCATCGTCGCTCATCTCGTGTAGCTTTTCTTCGCCCGCCAATACATCTACGCAACAGGTAGCGCAAAGTGCCATTCCACCGCAGGTTGCCAAAATATCATATTCAGATGCTTTTAAAAACTCCATCAGGCTTAGCCCCATGTCTGTAGGTGCGTCGTGCTCTGTTACAGAGCCATCTGGCTCTTGCATGTAAATGGTAATGTTATTCTCCATAAATAGCAGCTTTTTTACTAAAAGCTTAAATCTGATTTATTAATCTATACATTTTTTTAGCTCCCGCATGTGCGGGACTTTCCACTATATCTTTTGGCAAAAAAAGCCAAAAAGCATGCCGTTTCAATCGTTAAGGCAATAAATATCGCAAAAAAACCGTGTAGCAGCCAAAAACGCTTATTCGTTTAAAATTCTGCAACACCGTTTACCGTGGTATATTTCATGGTGTATTTTACACCAGGATTGATGTATTTGTAGGCACTATGGCTCATTAAAGAAGCTTCGTGGAAACCACATAAAATGAGTTTCAATTTATTTACATACGTATTTATATCGCCTATTGCATAAATGCCGGGTATATTGGTCGAGTAATCATCGGTATTTACCTCTATTGCACTTTTGCTAATGTTAAGGTTCCATGCTTCTATAGGGCCAAGTTTTGGGCTTAATCCAAACAGCGGTATCAAATGGTCTGCAGCTATGGAGGTTTTCTCCATGGTTCGGTTTTGAACTACCTCTACCTGCTCTAATTTATCGCCACCGTTTACCGAGTGAAGGTTGCTGTTTAATACCAAATTTATTTTTCCGCTTTCGGCAAGGCTCATCACTTTCGCTACAGAATCTGGTGCTCCCCTAAAACTTTCGCTACGGTGAATCAATGTAAGTTCAGAACATACTTCTGCAAGATAAATCGTCCAATCTAGCGCAGAGTCTCCTCCCCCGGCAATTACCATCTTCTGGTCGCGGTATTTTTCTGGGTCCAAAATCATATAATTAACCCCTTTGCCGTTTTCAAACTTATCTAAGTTTTCTACAGCTGGTTTTCGCGGCTCAAAACAGCCAAGTCCACCGGCTATTACCACACATTTTGCATGTACTTCTGTACCCATATTGGTGGTGAGCAAAAAATCGCCTTCAGCTCTCTTTTCCAAGCCCTCAATGCGTTCGCCAAGGGTAAACGTTGGATGAAACGGCTTTGCTTGTTCCATTAAATTATCTACTAATTCTTGGGCCAAAACAGATGGATAACCTGGAATATCGTAAATAGGTTTCTTAGGATAAATTTCAGAAAGCTGCCCACCAACTTGCGGCAAATAATCTATTAAATGGCAACGCATTTTTAACAAACCAGCTTCAAAAATTGCGAATAACCCAACCGGGCCAGCACCAATAACGGCAATATCAGTAGAGATCATTTAAAAAAATTTTGATGCGAAGTTACAAAAAAGCCATTCAAAACCGCAGGTCAATGGTCAATTTTGTGAAATAATCTACAAATTTAGTAGTTTTTATTTTTTTACCACTTCATTCCCAAATTCTGGAACACAAAACTCCATACATCTGTCGCTTCATCTATCTGTTTTGCGGTTGGCTTTCCTGCTCCATGGCCAGCCTGGGTGTCTATTCGTATCAGCATGGGTTCTTTCCCTGTATATTTTTCTTGCAAAGTTGCTGCAAATTTAAAAGAATGCGCAGGCACTACTCGATCATCGTGATCGGCAGTGGTAATAAGCGTTGCAGGATAATTTACGTTGCTTTTTATGTTATGCAAAGGCGAGTATCTGATTAAATAATCGAAATCTTCTTTTTTATCGCTGCTGCCATATTCTACCGCCCAGCCCCAACCTACAGTAAATTTGTGGTAGCGAAGCATATCTAGAACCCCAACCGCAGGCAGTGCAACCTTAAAAAGGTCTGGCCTTTGGATCATACATGCACCTACCAAAAGACCACCATTTGATCCGCCAGAAATAGCAATTTTACTTGGGTTGGTATAGTTTTCTTTAATCAAATATTCAGCAGCACCGATGAAATCATCAAACACATTTTGCTTTTTTTCTAGCATTCCAGCCTTATGCCAAGCTTCGCCATACTCGCTGCCACCACGCAAACTCGGCTGCACATAAATGCCCCCATGTTCTAAAAACAACATACGCGATAAACTAAAACCAGGGGTTAAGCTTATTTGAAAACCACCGTACCCGTAAAGGTAAACCGGATTGTTGCCATCTAACTTAATTCCCTTTTTGTGTACAATGAACATAGGTACTTTTGTTCCATCTTTAGAAGGATAAAAAACTTGCTTGGTTTCGTAATTATCTGTGTTTAACTTAAATTCTGATTCCCGGTAAACAGAAGAACTTGTCGAAGCGATGTTATAATGATAGATGGTATTCGGAGTAGTAAAATTAGTAAAGGAATAAAAAAAGTTCTTGTCGTTTTTATGTGCGCCAAAACCAGTTGCAGTGCCAATGGCAGGTAATGCTATCGGACCAATTTCCTTGCCAGATAAGTCAAATTGTACAATATTGCTGCTGGCGTCTTTCAAATAACTGGCCCATAAAAATCCGCCGCCTGTATTTATGCCTTCTAAGGCAAGCTTAGATTCTGGAATGATGGTCTTCCAATTTTTTGCAGCTGGATTCTTTGGGTCTATAAGCACCACTTTTTTATTTTCAGCATCAAGATCCGTTTCTAACAGTAGCTTGCCACCTATATTATCTACAACCTGATGGTTATTTTTGTAGCCTGGTACAAGCAAAGTAATCTTGCCGTTTGCATCGGTTAAATCTTTAGAATAAACGGCATTGCCCGACGTGCCTGCACTAGCGGTGAGGACTAAAAAATGCTCATCCTCTGTAGTTTCTGCACCAAAATAAAGGTTTGGGTTTGTCTTATCCTCAAAAACTAATTGATCTGTCTTTTGATCTTCTCCCAACTTGTGGAAATAGACTTTTTGATATTTATTTGCCGCAGAAAGATTTGTTCCCTTTGCAGGCTCATCAAAACGGCTGTAATAAAACCCTTCGCCTTTCCAAGCTGCACCAGAAAATTTCGTCCATTTTAGTTCGTCGGGTAACTTACGTTTTGTGGCGATTTCCATCACATAAATATTGCTCCAATCAGAGCCACTTTGCGCGATAGAATAGGCAACGTATTTATCATTTTTAGAAAAGCCAAGAAGAGATACCGATGCGGTACCATCGCTGGTTATTGTGTTTGGATCTAAGAAAACTTCCTCTGCTCCATCTATTCCCATTTTTACGAACCAGATACTTTGATTCTGTAGGCCATCATTCTTGCTGAAGAAATAGTAATCGCCAATTTTAAACGGTGCTGTTTCTTTTGGATAATTCCATATTTCTGTAAGCTGCTTCTTTATGTCTTCTTTAAATGGAACCAGCGACAAGTAGTTTTGTGTAAGCTTATTTTCTGCGTTTACCCAGGCATTGGTTTCGGCAGAACTATCGTTTTCTAACCAACGATATGGATCGGATATGATGGTGCCAAAATAATTGTCTTTTATACTATCTTTTCTGGTATCTGGATATTTCATCAACGTAATTTTTGTTACGGGAGCTTCTTGTTTGCAAGAAAACAACCCGAGCACAAATAAGTAAATAGGCAACGGCTTTCTCATCATCAAAATAAACTATTTACTAAGATATGTTTTTCCTACCGTGCTTTCAAGCCTTCCGATTTTAAGCTTTTTAGTTACATTTGTGCATTATCTTATGACTAAAAACATCTATTTTGCGTCTGATTTTCATTTAGGTAGCCCAACCTACGCAAAAAGCAGGGAGCGAGAAGCGCGCATTGTTAAATGGCTAGATTATATAGAGCCCACTTGCAGCGAGCTCTTTCTAATGGGTGACGTTTTTGATTTTTGGTTCGAATACGCTAAGGTTATCCCCAAAGGATTTATCCGTTTTCAGGGTAAAGTGGCGCAAATGGCAGATGCTGGAATAAAAATCTACTTTTTTAAGGGCAACCACGATATGTGGGTAAAAGATTATTTTACAGAAGAGCTGGGCATGCAGATTATCAGCGATGAATTTATAATGGAGCGCGGAGGCAAGAAATTTTTCCTTCACCATGGCGATGGATTAGGCCCTGGCGATAAGAAGTATAAATTTTTACGCAAAGTTTTTAGAAATAAGCTCTCTCAGTGGTTGTTTGAAAGGGTGCATCCTAATTTTGGCATAGGCTTGGCAAATGCTTGGGCAAACGAGAGCCGCGCATCAAGTATCAAAGAAGAAAAATTCTTTGGTGCTGATCATGAATGGCTAGCCATCTATTCGAGAGAGCAGCTTCAAAAAGCGCATTACGATTACTTTATATTTGGTCATAGGCATTTACCAATCGAAATAGAATTGGGCAAAGGCAGCAGATACATAAACATAGGCGAATGGTTAAGCTTTAATTCTTACGGCGTTTTTGATGGCGAGGAATTGAGGCTGGAGTATTTTGGGAAAAAAGATTAAAGCAGAAAGACCTTGTATATGTAAGGCGAACTACTAGGCCGCAGGAGGCGTTGCCCTCGCTACAAGAAGAAGCATATCAACAGAAATTTTCAAAAAAATCGAATTAGAGAATAGTCCGCGTACCTGATGAAAAACTATCTTTGCTCTCGCAAAAAAATAGTATAAAAAAAGTCCCGATTTTTATCGAGACTTTTTAATAATATGCCGAAACATTAAGCGCCTAATTGAATGCGTTTAAAAGCGATGACAGTTAAAAGGCTTGGAGTTTAACAGCTGCATATTATAACTTCTTGATTTACTCATCTTAATGTGTGTTAGACCCTATTACTGGACAGTTACAAAAGCTATATTTTAAATTGTTAAGTTTGCGCTTTCAGGTAAGCATTTTTTTTAATCATCACCATTAAACTAAAAACAGTATTAGTATGGGCTTTAAACAAACTTTTAAGTGCCTGTTTCTTCTCTTGTGCACAATTTCACTAAGCTCTTGTTTCCAGGTAATAGAAGAAATTAACGTTAGAAACGATGGCACCGGCGATGTTTTACTTACCATTAATTTAAGCCAGAGTAAAACCAAGGTAGCATCTATAATGCTTTTAGACAGCGTACAGGGTTATAAAGTGCCAAGCTGCCAGAAACTACAGCAGGAAATAAATGAAGCCGTAGCGTACTTAAAGAAGAGCGAAGGAATTAGCAATGTTAAAAGCACCAGCGATTTTAACACCTTTATAGTAACCATCGGGTTTTCTTTTAAGGATATTGCAAACATAAATAACCTGACGAAAAACATCTTAATAAAGCATAAAATAAAAGCCACCAATAACTCTTCGTACAGTTACAACAAGGCAACCAAAACTTTTACTAGGAAATATCAGCCAGTTGCCAATGCGAAAACAGAGTTTAATAAACTTAATAGCAAGGATAAAGCTATTTTTAAGGGCGCCACATACACTAGCATTTATCGTTTCCAATCGTTGGTTACCAACAAAACAAATGCTGCATCAAAACTATCCAAATCTAAAAAGGCCGTAATGCTGCGCGGTCTCATCACCGATTTAATCAATGGAAAAATAAACATCAATAATCAAATACAGCTATCTAAATGAAAAAAATTCTAATTGCAACCCTTCTCTTCTTTGCCACTGTACAAACCCGGGCACAAGATTTAGTTAAGAAAATACCTGCAAATGCCTTTGCCGTGGCAACCGTTAAAGGTAATAACATCTTCAAATTAATGTTGATTAAGGATTTTAACCAATCTTATGTGGGGAAGAAAATTCTAGAAAAAACCGCTAAATCTCTAGAAAAACCATTTTCTAGCATAGAAGATTTTGGTGTGGATTTAGAAAAAAACATGTATTATTTTAATCAACTTACCGATAGCATTTCTTACAACTGTTTTCTATTGCCTTTAAAGGATGCTAACAAATTTGAAAGGCTAATTAACCAAAAGCAAAACAAAATTTCTGTTAACGGCGATGTAAAAACTATGGTTTTTCCAGATAGTAGCGGTATCTTAAAGTGGGACAAAAAAATGCTATACATTACAAGCGGCTCTATAAAAAGTAATTTCTTCTCAGACTCTGCAAAAGCTGCGCAGTATGGCATTAAAGAGGTTCGCTACCAAAATGAGTATGGCGTTGATATGGTTACAGATAGTGTTGCCGTAGTGGCCGATGAGGCTGCTGATGCGGTAATGAGTGCAGAGGATATTGATAGTATGGCCGTGGATATTCCGCCTCCTATAGTACGAAAGGAAAAACATCAAACAACTGTAAAAAAATCTACACAGAAAAAAATAACTCCAACTAAAGGCAAAAAGAAAAAACACGATTCAAAAGCCAATGAAGCTGTTGTCGAAACTGTCATTACACCTGCATATCCGGCTAACAATACAGACACCGCTTACGCAACTACAACATACGTAGATGCTTATGCGAAATATGAATTGGCACGAGCCGCAGAAGAATCAAAGAAAAAAGCTTTGGCCTTAACTTGGCTAGCTGAACAAGCAGAACAAGTTTTCACTTCAAATTACCCATCTATAGAGACAAACAAAAGTTACAAAACCAGTTTAGATGATAAGGCAGTTGCACAGTTCTGGGTGTCTAATTTACAAAACGCCTACAACTACATGATGCCTAGATACTTTCCCTATGGCAAATATAGCACAAAGGGTTTAACGGGAAAACTGGGCGCTACCATGGGCTATAAAGGCCTTAACGCCAAGCTTTTTATGGATGGTAAAAGCGTACGGATATCTACCGGAATTGAAATGGATAAAAATTGGGCTGATGCTTATAAAAGAATTACCAGCAGAAAGTTAAATAAAAAGTTTTTAAAATATGTAAATAGCGATAAGGCCATTGGGTTTATAGGGTACTCCATTGATACAAAATCTTACCTACAAGAATTCCCCAAGTTTATGAGAAGCACTTACGGTATGCTGTTAGCAGATAAAAAAGAAGAAATTGATTTAGCTACAGATTTATTTTCTTTGCTGTTAGATGAAGAAGCGGTAAGTAAGGTGATAAAGGGAGATGCTTTTCTTATTGTAAACGATGTGAAAGTAAAAGATGTAACATATACTGGCTATGATTATGATGATAATTACGATAGAAAAGAAGTAATCAAGACCAAAAAAGAGACTGTGCCAGATTTCCTTTTCATGTTTTCATCAGACGATACCCGTTTGATAACTAAGCTCATCAAATATGGTATAGATAAAAACTATGTAACAGTTGACAATAGTATCTACAAAATAAAAGCAGCCAAAAGCCCGATAGACATTTACTTTATGATTAAAGATGGCATCGTGTTTTTTGGAAATTCTCTGTCAGAATTGCAAAGCATCAGCAATAATACTTTTAAAGGCAACATAAGTAGAGCGGATAAAAATTTAGCTAGAAAAAGTAACTTCAGTTTTTTGTTTAATGCAAAAAACCTAGCCAACAAACTAACTGGTTCCGACTTGGGCGATGCCAAAACCATTAAAAAATACAATGAAACCTTAGGCCTAATGAGTAACATTTACCTAAAAACTAACCCGATAAAGGGCAATGTGGTTTCGTTTGAGTTAGGCTCCACCATACCAGATGGACAAGAAAATGCATTAAAATATTTGTTTGCTTTGATAGAAAATGCAGCAAAATAGTTGAGTAATAAATCAACGAAAAAGCACGTCTATTTTGCTAGTTAGTTTATGGTATGAAAAAATTTATAAAAATAACCGTAGCGATAATCTTATCGCTACTTCTTTTTTTAGTACTGGGCTTGCAATACCGCCAATATTTAGCAAATCGCATCTATATCCCTAAACGTGCTACTGCGGTTATAAAAATTAGTGTAGATGAAATTTATAAAACAATAGGTTTAAATATTATTACCAGTGTTGGCTACTACAGCAAGAAAGATACCGCTAAAACTGCCAAAAAAACAGATATTGGTTTAACATTGCCAGCAAATATTTACTTTTTTAATACCGGCGCACGGCAAGACGTTTACTTTTCTAAATTTAAAGTTACAAACTTCAAATTGCTCGAAAACTTTTTATACAAAATCCTGGGCTTAACAAAAGATTCAACACAAAATTTAGCGAGGAGTAAAAGCAATAAGATCGTCGTTTTTTATACGAAAACGAGCGCAGTAATTTCCTTTTCTATAAATCGTAATATTTCTAACCAGGCATTGGCTGATATTATTGCAGAAAAAGATTTTGCACCTTTAAGCGATAGTAACTTTAAACAATTGGTAAAAGCCAGCGACGATATTGTTTACCAAGATAATGAAAGCTTTGCCACACTTAATTTTAACAACGGCAATGTTGCTTTTAAAGCCACTACTGTTTTGCCGGCCCTAGTACCAAACACAGCTTACCACAATGCCATTAATTACGATAGTAGCACCATTACGGCTTGGCTTGATGCCGATGTAAAGCAAATAAAAAATAGAACATTTAAACTAGGCCAGTTAAGCATGCAGACCGATAGTTTGTTAAAATACTACGGAGGTGGTTTTAATTTAAATTGGCTGGGCACAACAACGCAAATAGATAGTGTTATTACCTACGGGTATAATGATGATTTTGAAAAGATTGAAGAGCTAACCTTGCAAAAAAAGAAAATTCCGAATTTAACTGCCAATATAAAAGCAAACGCCAAAGGTTTAAAAAACTATTTGGCCAACCAAGGCTTTTTAAACTTAGATAGCAACAAGGTAAATAGACAGGCTTTTCCGTTATACAAAATATTTTTAGCAAACGATAGCGATAACCTCTACCTGGCCACAAGTAGTTCTGCTAAAGCTAAACAAATGGGCGTAAACACCAGCGGTTTTTGCATGCTTTATGTTAATTTCCAAAAACTCGTTGCGCAGTCAGCTATTCCATCATTAAACCAGAGACTTAGTTTATATCAAACCCTTATGATTACTGGAAGACAACAAAAAAATAGGCAGGTTCTTTTTAGTGGACAGTTAAAACTGAAAGACAAAAAGCATAACTCGTTAGTTAAAATTTTAAAGAATTTTTAACCGATATTAAATTGAAGCTTTTTTTACTAGTATCCGCAGTTAGTAACTGCCAATATTCTTAAGATTAGATAACAGAGATTATTACAAAAAACCAAAGCATAAAAAAAGCTTCTCGAACACCGAGAAGCTTTTCCTATTAAAATAGGTTTGATTAAGCGCCTAATTGAACACGTTTAAAAGCAGTTACAGTTAAACCTTTAGAAGTTTCGTCTAAAAATTTACTTACGCTTTTCGAACTATCCTTTACAAACTCTTGGTTTAGTAAAGTGCTGTCTTTATAGAATTTATTAAGCTTACCTGCTGCGATCTTCTCTATCATTGCTTCTGGCTTACCTTCTGCACGGATCTGCTCTTTAGCTATCTCTATTTCACGTTCGATGGTGTGAGGATCAACATCGGCTTTATCTAAAGCCACAGGATTCATTGCAGCAATTTGCATGGCCACATCTTTTCCTGCTTCGTCTACCCCAGATCCATCTTGGTTTAAAGCAACCAAAACGCCCAAACGGTAATTGCTGTGAATGTAAGGAACAACCTTTTCACCTTCTACAACCTCGTATTTCGAAATACCGATTTTCTCACCAATTTTTCCGGTGTTTTCAATAATTACATCAGCAACTGAAGCACCGTTTAAAGTAAGTGCTAGAAGAGCCTCTAACGTTGCAGGATTTTGCTCTATAGCCAAATCTGCAAACTTGTTCGCCAATTCAACAAAATCGGCATTTTTTGCCACGAAATCAGTTTCGCAATTAAACTCTAAAACCACTCCTCGTTTACCATCGGCAGTAGCTTTTGCTATTACCACACCTTCGTTGCTTTCGCGATCCTGACGGCTAGCGGCAACTTTTGCACCTTTTTTACGCAGGTAATCTACCGCGGCTTCAAAATCGCCATTGGCTTCTACCAAAGCTTTTTTGCAATCCATCATACCTGCGCCAGTTTGTTGACGCAATTTATTTACATCTGCTGCAGAAATTTGTACTGTAGACATTTCTTTTTATTTTAGCCCCCCTCATTCCCCCCAAATGGGGGGAGGAGCGAGATGTTTATCTTAATAAGTTTCAAAGCCCTCTCCTCTGGGGAGGGTTGGGTGGGGCTTTATTTTTCTGTTTTAGCTTCTTTTTCTTCTACTTCAGTTGCCTTTTCAACGGCAGCTTTTGGAGCAGCGCTTTCTTCTAACACAGGAGCTTTTTCAGCTTCAGGAGCTTTTTCAGCTTCAGGAGCTTTTTCAGCTTCAGGAGCTTTTTCAGCTTCAGGAGCTTTTTCAGCTTCAGGAGCTTTTTCTGCAGCGGCTTTCGGAGCAGCAACTTCTTCCTTTACAGGAGCTGCTTCTTTAGTTGCTGTGGCTGCTTCTTTAGCAGGAGTTTCTGTTTTTGCAACTGCTTCAGCATCTGCACTTGCAGCTCTTTTTCTACGAGGCTCTTTAACCTCTGGCTCGTCTGCGGCAGCTTTTGCAGCTACTGCTTCTTTTTCAGCTTCGTCTTCCTTTTCGCGCTTACGCTCATCTAAACCTTCTTGGATTGCGTTAATCACAATATCAGTAATTAAGGTAATAGATTTTGTAGCATCATCGTTAGATGGAATTGGAAAATCTATGTTCGAAGGATCTGAATTTGTATCAACCATCGCAAAAGTTGGGATGTTTAATTTCAGCGCCTCGGTAACAGCGATGTGTTCTCTTTTAACATCTACCAAGAAAAGTGCAGCTGGCAAGCGGTTTAAATCTGCAATACCGCCTAAAAGGCTTTCTAATTTGATACGCTCGCGCTGAATCATTAGACGTTCTTTTTTAGATAAGATTGTGTAAGTACCATCTTTGGTCATCTTATCTATGTTGCCCATCTTTTTGATAGACTTGCGCACGGTAGCAAAGTTGGTAAGCATACCACCTAACCAACGCTCGGTTACGAAAGGCATGTTAACTTTTGCAGCTTGTTCTGCCACAATTCCTTTTGCTTGCTTTTTAGTAGATACAAATAAAATCTTTCTACCAGACTTAACAATCTGCTTGATTGCAGCTGCTGCTTCTTCTGTTTTAGATAAAGTTTTGTTTAAATCTATAATATGGATGCCATTACGCTCCATGAAAATATATGGAGCCATTTTTGGGTTCCATTTACGGGTAAGGTGACCAAAATGTACACCTGCATCCAATAAATCTTGATATGTTGTTCTTGCCATTGTGTTTGTCTCCTTTGATTAACGTTTACTGAATTGGAATTTTTTACGAGCTTTTGCACGTCCTGGTTTCTTACGTTCAACCATACGGCTATCACGTGTCATTAACCCTTTGGCGCGCAATGCAGGTTTTTTCTCCGCATCAAGTTCCACAATTGCTTTGGCTATAGCCAAACGAACAGCTTCTGCTTGTCCTTTAATTCCGCCACCTGCTAAATTTACTTTGATATCGTAACGACCAACTAGCTCAGCAACTTCTAAACTTTGGTTAACAATATACTGTAAAGGTAGTGTAGGGAAATATTCTTTGTAATCTTTACCGTTAACGGTAATTGCGCCTGCGCCATCTTTTAAGTAGATGCGGGCAACAGCTGTTTTTCTTCTTCCCGAAGTGTTTGTAACTTGCATTTAATTAAAGTTTAATGGTTGTTGGAGATTGTGCCGAATGCGGATGCTCTGTACCTGCATAAACAAAAAGATTGGTGTACAATTTTTTGCCTAATTTAGTTTTAGGTAGCATTCCTCTAACTGCTTTTTCTACTACACGACGAGGGTGTTTGTCCATTAACTCTTTTGGAGAAATAAAACGCTGACCGCCTGGATAGCCAGTGTAAGAAACGTACCGCTTATCGGTAAACTTCTTTCCAGTCAATTTAACCTTCTCTGCATTGATAACTATTACATTATCGCCGCAATCTACGTGTGGGGTGTACTCTGGCTTGTTTTTACCACGGATGATCATTGCGATCTTCGATGACAAGCGCCCCAAAATCTCTCCTTCAGCATCAACTACAACCCACTGTTTGTTAACAGTTTTGGCATTGGCAGAGACAGTTTTGTAACTTAACGTATTCACTTGCTTTTATTTAATTGATTAATTATTTGTTAATTCCCTCTTTTTTAAAGGACTGCAAAGATAGCGTAAATAGTTTTGTTATCAAATAGTTGGGCGAAGATTTTTAGGATGAGGCTAAGATTGAGACCGAGGTCGAGGATTAGCCGAAATCGAAGAAAACAGAAATGTTAAGTGTTGAAAGTTGCAAGCGCACTACTTTCTGTAAAAGCGAGATTAGCGTATTCCCGAACAATTGTCACGCTGAGCCTGTCGAAGCGCCTGAAATCATCCTTGCGAAGCACCAAGCAATCTACCCCAACCCCTAAAGGGGCTTTTAAGCAAAATATCCAAAGTCCCCTTTAGGGGATTTAGGGGTGGGGGATTTAGGGGAAACGTCATTGCAGAAATTCTTCGGTAAGAACAGCCCCGCTGTTCACTGTAGCCGCTCCACCCACAAACCCCTGCGCTTGGCGGGCTGCCGCTGACATCGGGTTTAGGAACTTGGGTTTGTGCAAGAAAGTTAATTTGTAAAATTACACTACGCTGCAGAGGTATTTAATCTTCAGTTGCGTACCACTAAATCTTAATAGTTTTCCTTTAAAATATTTACTCCATTTCACACCGTAATATAAATACCTAACCAGATAAATAGCGGTTAAAAGGATGAATATTTCCCAAATTATAATTTTTGACTCATCTAATGAGGAAGTGGTTTTTTGAGTAAAGGAGGCCAATTGGCGATTAAGCATTTCAATTTCCTTTTTCTCTTGGGTGTACTTCTTATAAAGATTAGTAAAATTGGCTGTAGGTTTATAATTGGTTAGATCGTAGATATTATTAAATGCATCAAAATCTTTTCCTATATATTTTTTTACTGCATTACCGTAACCGTCCACCATGCCTTTGTATATCAGTTGCCTAATATCCTTTTTTGCCATCGATTTCTTAAAGTTATCGAAACTACCAACATCAATTCTCTTATTCGTTACATTTCTATAAAGCTTAAGTAGAGGGTCGTTACTATGATTCATTCTGCTCGTTAGGGTTTCTAGATTATTTCTACGAGTTGCAATTTTATTTTCTATCGAATTTATGTTTTCAGTCTGAGTTCTAATCTTAGCTTGGCTAAAGGAATCTAGAAGATTTAAAATTAAAAAAGTCAATAATACTATTACTAAACAAATCATTAGTAAAATAAATTCCCTTGCGATAATTTTTTTTAATTTTAAATTCATCGAGTTAGTTAGATTGACTCCAAATGTAAGAATTACTCAATTAATGTGGCTTCAACTAAGCACTAAAAAAAAGTCAGGGTTACAGAAATTATAAAAGCAGATTATACAATAGACTATCAAATAGACTTCGAATTCTCAGATGATAGCAATAACTTAATCGATTTTGCATCTTTTTTAAATTCGACCAAAAACCCTATGGCCGAAAAATAACACTTATATTTTTAATAGATTATTTAGATTGTATTTGAGCTGTTATTTATTGGCGCAATTTGCATTTTGTTCTAAAGTAAGGGTGGCATATTTTGCAATTCTACCAATCATCGGGCTTAAAACCAATCTGTTTTCTGGGTTCGGCTTTCTTTTCTATAAGTTCGTCTAGGTAGCTAAATACGAGTTCAATGTTTTTATCGTGGTTTTGTAGGTGCCGTTTAATATCAGCTATTTCAACTTTTAAATCGGATTGATCTTGTAACAGAGTTCTTAATTTGACAAAAATTCTTACAATTTGAATATTTACTTGTATCGCTTGTTGGCTATTTAGAACGCTAGAAAGCATCAATACACCGTGTTCGGTAAAAACATTAGGTGCCTTTCTTAAACCCATTTTGATAGTATTGGATGTCACAAATTGTGATTTCCAATTTTCCAACTCATCTTTAGTTAACTGAAACATAAAATCTTCAGGAAACCTTTCGATGTTTCTTTTAACAGCTTGATTTAGAACCCTAGTTTCTACACCATAAAGTTCTGCCAAATCTCTATCGAGCATCACTTTGTGACTTCTTATTTCGTAAATTTTATTTACAACAATGTTATCGGCGAATGTATCTGTAAGATTTGAGCGCATAAACATAGAGGCTAAAAAATATTCTGATAAGGGCGAATTTTAAAGTTTCTCATCATTAACTTCTATCCAAATATTATCGGGATTTTGTAAATAAATCTGCTTTACGCCATCTGGCCGTACTTGCGGTGTTTTAGAATCTTGTTTCCAGTTGCCATATTTAATGTGCAATGCGTCTAAATGTTTTGTAAAATCGGCCATGCTTGCAACCGAATATGCAAAATGCGAGTTAATATCGTGCTCGGTAATTTCGGCTGCACCTTGTATTAAATGTAGGTTTGTATATGGGCCGGTTTTTAGCCACACATGCTTACCATCATGAAAGGGCTCCGGTATTTCTTTTAACTTCATCACATCCTTATAAAAGGCTGCGCTCTTCGCCAAATCCTTTACATAAAGTGCAACATGGTTGGCCTTTACGGCATCTTGTGCATTTGTATTTAACATAATTCCGCTAAGTGAAAACAGTAAGATAAATTTAAGAATAGTTGTTCTCGTTCTCATAGTTTAATGCTTTAACATCGATTTATAATTCGCAAGGGTGCTGCTTACCATTAGATTAATTAGTTATTTCAACAGTTTAGATTTTTCAAGTCAAACAAAGCTGGAAATAGTTTTATCAATTTAGAGACTATCAGAATCCAAAATGGTAGTTCTAAAATAGTAATACATATTGGTATATCAAATATTAGACGCAAATCCATTGCCAATTCTAGCTGCTAAGTTCGCATTAATATTCATCCTGCCGGTAAAGGAATTTGCGACATCTCCAATAAATATGGAATCACAGTTTTTCTAAGCCGATTCTTTATCAAACTTTAACGATTATTAATTATATTTGTTTAATGCCAAAATTATATGAATACTTAGACTTATTATACTTTTTTACTCTAATGAACATGACCCATTCATGTACATGGAAAATACCAAGGAACGGAAAGTAAGGCGGAAATAATCTTTATTGATGGCGTTTTTAAAGAGATTCGGATTTCTGACGTAAAAGGTAAAAAACCGTTGGATACGAAGAACATTAAAAATTTTAAGGTTTTCGTTGAGGCTTACAGAAATGAAATCGTTAACAAATGGATAGCGTATTTTGTGTACAACAAACCAATCCAAACAGAAATAATCACTAAAAATATAACCATGGTTATAGAAATTATAAAAGCAGATTATATAAAAGACTATCAAATAAACTTTGAATTCTCAGACGGTAGCAACAAGTTAGTCAACTTTGAACCTTTCTTAAATTCGGCTAAGAACCCTACGTCCAAAAAATACTTGGATAAGAGCGAATTTCAAAATTTTACGTTGGAGTTTGGCGATATTGTTTGGAACGACTATGAACTTTGTTTCCCAATTTGGGATTTGCACCAAGGTAAAATTTAGTTGCCTCATAAAGAATAATCCCACTCCCAACCCGTATTTTTATCCGTCTGTCTCTATCTACCCAACATATCCAAGTCTCCTTTAGGGGATTTAGTGGTGGGGATTTAGGGGTGGGGATTTAGGGGTTTTTCTTTCCTTTTTCTCTTGCACTAAAACGTTTAATGTGGTAAGTTTTGTGCTTTTTGCACTGCCTAACCAACATTTAAAATATTTCCTAAACCATGAAAAAATTAACCTTTAAGCTTACGCTCGCAGCGTTGTTTTTATTGCAAACTATCGCATTTTCTACTTTTGCAAAGAACAAGACATCGGCAACAGCCAAAAAACCTAATGTAATAGTCATATTAGCCGATGATATGGGTTTTTCTGACATTGGTTGCTACGGCGGCGAAATACCCACGCCAAATATAGATATGCTCGCTAACAAGGGCGTTCGGCTAACAGACTTTTACAACAATTCTAGGTGCTGCCCAACAAGAGCTTCGCTTTTAACAGGCCTTTATCCGCACCAAGCGGGTATAGGCGACATGGCAGAAGACCCCGAAAATAAAACCATACATGATGAGCATGTGCCAGGCTACCGTGGCTTTTTAACTCCAAATACCGTAACCATCGCAGAGGTAATGCGTACAGCAGGTTATCACACCTACATTACCGGAAAATGGCATGTAGGCATGCATGGCAAAGAGAAATGGCCTTTACAACGTGGTTTCGATAGGTATTATGGGATACTTTCTGGCGCATCCAGCTATTTGCGTCCCTTCCCACCAAGAGGAATAACGACTGATAACGGTGCAATGCAGTATGATTTTCCAGATAATTATTACACCACAAATGCTTTTGGAGGCAATGCCATTAAGTTTATCACAGAACAAAAAGATACCAAACCATTTTTTATGTACTTGGCTTTTAATGCGCCGCATTGGCCATTGCAAGCTTTGCCAGAAGACATAAAATTGATGGAAGGCCTTTACAAAAAAGGCTGGGATTCTGTTAGATATGAGCGAATGAAAAAGCAGGTGGCAATGGGATTAACCAAACAAGATTGGGGTCTAGCCGAGCGGGAAATGCGGCATTGGGTTGATCTAACAGACCAACAGAAAAAAGACGTGACCTACCGAATGACCGTATATGCGGCCATGGTTTATAGAATGGATAAGAAGATAGGCGATTTGATGGCCACCTTAAAGAAACGAAACGAGTTAGACAATACCTTAATCATTTTCATGTCTGATAATGGTGCCTGTGCAGAACCTTACCAAGAATTGGGAGGCGGAAGGATGAGTGAAATTAATGATGGTTTAAAGTATGGCCCAATATCGTACGGTATGGGATGGACCAACGTATCGAACACGCCATATATAAAAAATACAAAAACCAAACGTACGAAGGTGGAATTTCTGCTCCATTAATTGCCTTTTGGCCAGACCGTATAAAAAAAGAAGTTGGCAAACTAAACAAAACCCCTTTCCACACTATAGATTTAATGAAAACTGTTTGCGATGCAGGAGGCGCAACTTATCCAAGCACTTTTAAAGGGAACAAAATTACCCCAACAGAAGGCATAAGCATGTTGCCTACGTTTATAGAAGGCAGCGGAAAAACTCACGAATATTTCTATTGGGAACACGAGGGACATTGCGCAGTAAGATACAAAAATTGGAAAATTGTAAAACCTGCTTTGGCGGATGCGTGGGAACTATATGACCTTACCGACGACCGAACAGAAAGAACGAATGTGGCTCATCAGCATCAAGACATTGTTAAAAAGCTAGACGAAAAATGGGAAACGTGGGCAAATAGCCACCAAGTTTTTCCAAAAGGAAAAGACTTTCAAGACAATGTGGCCAATCATTTTAATAAGTATGCAGAGTAACACTAACCGTTAACTTTTCTGAAAAACTGAAATAGGCAGCCAAAATTACTTTGGCTGCCTATTTAGTTTAGCGCTTTATTTAGCTCCAATAAGAAATAAGACAACATTAGCTGTTAGGTTGCCTTTTCCGTACACTACTATTTTCCAATTTATCTTTTGGAGAAAGTGCAATTCTCCATAATAATGTTCCAGTAAATTCCGCTGTTAAGCAATTGGTAAACGACTTTCATTATCTGCTACTTTTATAACATATATTCGGTTGTTGTGTCGACTAGTCATAGGAACGATTAGGCCTAATATAAACTTGTCGCAAACCTACATAACCGGCTACCACTAACCAAGCATTAACGGAGCTTTATTTCAAACAAACCAAACTCCCCATTCCTGTAATGGATGGAGGCCCGTTACTTCTTTTAACCCAACGGCCCCAAGATAGGCGAAGCCACAACTTAAGCTTGTGCAACTGTTCGTTGCCGCCAAGGGTATCCGACCTGATTATAGTTCCTATCATTGCCTAACGCATATCCGGCACACCAAGCGATGATATGTTTTGCAAAGTGGTTGCCCCTAAACTTGGCATCTGTAGCGATACGGTGTATATAGACTGTCGGTTGGGCGTCCCGTTCTCCCCAAATCGATGGGTCGCCTAAAGCTAGGCCGGATACACAGGCAATCTCCCCATCCATCACGATCTGCCACTGGAGACCTTCGGCTACCGTCTTTACCACCAAGCTTCTCTCAAATCCCCGCCGATTGACCATTCCTTTCTCTCTCTGGCAGACAGCTGCCGAATCGTAAAGGCCCAGGATGACATCAATATCGTGGCGGGCATCCTGTATAAAATCCATTGTATATCCAATGTTATCCAAATAGAAATAAAAAAAAGTCCATAAACAGGAAGGTCCCCGTAGCGTTTCCGCTACGGGGACCTTCCCTCTTTTAAGATCTGGCACCGACCTACTCTCCCACGTGTTACC